>DATDJF010000036.1:0-5950 GCA_036520715.1 Burkholderiaceae bacterium
GTAGCCGTTCCAGGCCAGCGTGGCCACGCGGTCGCTGAAGCCGAGCTTCAGGCGATCGAGCGCGCCGGCCACCTGGCGGGCACGCCGCGCCGCATCGGCATAGGTGTAGCGGTGAAGATCACCTTCGACACGGCGCGAGACGATCTGCGCGTCGCGATGGTGGCGGTCGGCAAACTCGATCAGCCCCGAAATCAGCAGCGGCTGCTCCTGCATCAAACCCAGCATTTCGTCTCCTTACGGCCTGGCCCGGCCGCCGTGGGGCGCGTATTGTCGCGCCACGCGGCCGGCTGGGGTGAATGCGCAGCCGCGCCGCACGGTACGCCGCCAAGGCCGACAATGGCGGCATGAATTCGCCGCTGGACCACCCGGTCGTCGCCGAGCCGCGCTGGCGCGAGCAAGGCTTCATGCACTCGCTCGGGCCGGCCTTCTGGACCGAGTTGCCCGCACAACCGTTGCCCGAGGCGCACTGGGTCGCGCGCAACGACGTGCTGGCCGCCGAGCTCGGCCTCACCGATTGGCTGCGCAGCGAGCGAGCGCTGCAGGTGTTGTCGGGCAACCTCGCAGCGGGCGACGGCGCGTCGCTCGCCAGCGTGTACAGCGGCCACCAGTTCGGCGTGTGGGCCGGGCAGCTCGGCGATGGCCGCGCGCTGCTGCTGGGCGAGGTCGACTCGCCGATCGGCGCGCAGGAAATCCAGCTCAAGGGCAGCGGCCTGACACCGTACTCGCGCATGGGCGATGGCCGCGCGGTGCTGCGCTCGTCGATCCGCGAGTTCCTCTGTTCCGAGGCGATGCACCACCTGGGCATCCCGACCACACGCGCGCTGGCGGTGATCGGCTCGCCGGCGCCGGTGATTCGCGAAACCGTCGAGACCGCTGCCGTGGTGACTCGCGTGGCGCCGAGTTTCTTGCGCTTCGGGCATTTCGAGCACTTCGCGCACACCGCAACCGACGTGGCGGCCTTGCGCAAGCTGATCGATGCAGTGATCGATCGTTTCCACCCCGAGTGCCGCGACGCGCCGGTGCCGCTGCTGGCCTGGCTCGAAGAGGTGGCGCGGCGCACCGCGCGGCTGATGGCGCAGTGGCAGGCCGTGGGTTTTTGCCACGGCGTGATGAACACCGACAACCTGTCGATCCTGGGCCTGACCATCGACTACGGACCGTTCGGCTTCCTCGACGGCTTCGACCCGATGCACATCTGCAACCACAGCGACCACCAGGGCCGTTATGCCTATGCGCGTCAGCCCGGCGTGGCCTGGTGGAACCTGCACGCGCTGGCGCGGGCGCTGCTGCCGGCACTCGACGGCGAAGGTGAGCAAAACGCGCGGGCATTGGGGGAAGCCATCGAGCCGTTCAAGGCCGAGTTCGGCGCATCGATGCAAGGCCTGTTGCGCGCCAAGCTCGGCCTGGCCAGCGAAGACGGCGGCGACACCGCGCTGATCGACGACCTGCTGCGCCTGATGGCCGCCGAGCGCACCGACTACACCATCACGATGCGGCGCCTCGGTGGTTTTTCCACTGCCGCCGACGCCGACAACGCCGCGCTGCGCGACCTCTTCATCGACCGCGCGGCGTTCGATGCCTGGGCCGGGCGCTACGCGCAACGGCTGCGCGCCGAGCACAGCATCGATGCCGAGCGCCGGCAGCGCATGAACGCAGTCAATCCGAAATTCGTGCTGCGCAACCATCTGGCCGAACAGGCGATCCGGCGCGCGCAGGAAGGCGACTTTTCCGAGACGCAGCGGTTGCTCGGCGTGCTGCAGCGGCCGTACGACGAACAACCCGAGCACGAAGCCGACGCCGGCTTTGCGCCCGACTGGGCGCAGGCGTTGCAGGTGTCGTGCTCGTCATGAAACGAGGCAGCCATGGGCCATGACACCGACGATCCGCGTTACCCCGTGCGCAAGAGCGACGCCGAGTGGCGGCAGGCGCTCGACCCGAAGCAGTACCGCGTGGCGCGCCAGGGCGACACCGAGCGCGCCTTCACCGGCAAGTACTGGGACCACTGGGCCGACGGCACCTATCGCTGCGTCGGTTGCGGGCAGGTGCTGTTCGACAGCGGCGCCAAATTCGATGCCGGCTGCGGCTGGCCGAGCTGGCACACGCAGATCGAGCCCGGCCGCATCGAACGCATCGAGGACCGCAGCCTGGGCATGACACGCGTCGAAGTGCGCTGCGCCAACTGCGGCAGCCACCTCGGCCACGTGTTCGACGACGGCCCCGAGCCGACCGGCGAGCGCTACTGCATCAACTCGGCGTCGATTCACTTCAAGGGCAAGGAGCCGTAGCGGCCCGTCCGCCACGGCAGCGGCCCCCGGTGGCCGCGGCGCGCGCCAACGCTACACTCGCGCCCGCATGAAACTGCTGCTCGACTTCCTGCCGATCATCCTGTTTTTCGGCACCTTCAAGTACGCCGAGGCCAACAAGGCGTGGGCTGCCGCATTCGCCACCCAGCACCTGGGCGGCATCGTGGCGGGCGGCGTGGTCGGCCCCGAGGAGGCGCCGGTGCTGCTGGCCACCATCGTGGTGATCTTCGCCACGCTGATCCAGGTGGCGTGGCTCAAGCTGCGCGGACAGAGGGTCGACCTGATGCTGTGGATCAGCCTCTCGCTGGTGGTCGTGCTGGGCGGCCTCACGGTGTGGTTTCACAGCGAGACCTTCATCAAGTGGAAGCCGAGCGCGCTGTACTGGACCATGGGCCTGGCGCTGGCCGTCAGCCAGCTCGCATTCGGCAAGAACCTGCTGCGCGTGCTGCTGGGCGCACAACTGCACCTGCCCGACGCGGTGTGGCTGCGCCTGAACTTGGCCTGGATCATTTTCTTCGCGGCGATGGGCGTGCTCAACCTGTGGGTGGCATACACCTTCTCGACCGCCGCGTGGGTGAACTTCAAGCTGTTCGGCGCGCTCGGCCTGATGCTGCTGTTCACGATCGCGCAAGGCGTGTACCTGAGCCGGCACCTCGAGCACGAGCCGCCGGCCGAGCCGCGGCGGTGAGCGCCGCGAGGTCGCGATCGCGAGCCGGTGGCGGACCATGAGCGTGTCGGCCGGCGACATCGAGCGCGAGTTGCGTGAGGCGCTGGCGCCCAGCGCGCTGTCGGTGAGCGACGATTCCCACCTGCACGCCGGACACGCCGGCGCGCGCGAGGGCCGTCACTTTTCGGTACGAATAACGAGCGCGCGCTTCATGGGTTTGAGCCGCGTGGCGCGACATCGGCTCGTGTATGATGCTTTGCACTCGTTGATTCCTCGGGGCATTCACGCGCTGGCCATCCAGGCGCACACCCCTGATGAGCCCGGTGCCTCCTGAAGACAACTCGGGCCTAGCTCCACGTCCAAGCGGCCTCGCCGCGCGGGCCGCCACGCACCCCCTCGACTCCACGCCTTTCGAAAGGCATTCATCCATGAATGAACCGATCCGCTTCGCGCGCCTGGCCTGCATCGCCGCAGTCGCGCTCGCCCCGCTGGCCTCGCTGGCCCAGAACGTGGCCACCGTCAACGGCAAGCCCGTGCCGAAGGCGCGCGTCGATCTGCTGATCAACCAGGCCGCCCGCGGCGGCCAGCAGCGCTCGCCCGAGCTGGAACAGCGCGCCCGCGAAGAGGTGGTGCTGCGCGAGATCTTTTCGCAGGAGGCCGAGAAGCGCGGCATCCCGGCCACCGCCGACTACCGCGCGCAGCTCGAGCTGGTGCGGCAGTCGGTGCTGATTCGCGAGCTGTTCGAGGACTTCAAGAAGAAGAACCCGGTCACCGATGCCGAGATGCGCGCCGAGTACGACAAGTTCAAGGCGCAGTCGACCGGCACCGAGTACCGCGCGCGGCACATCCTGGTCGAGAACGAGGACGAGGCCAAGAAGCTGATCACGCAGCTCAAGGGCGGCGCCAAGTTCGAGGAGCTCGCCAAGAAGAACTCGAAGGACACCGGCTCCGGAGAAAACGGCGGCGACCTCGACTTCGCCAAGCCCGACGCCTACGTGCCCGAGTTCGGCAAGGCGATGACGTCGCTGAAGAAGGGCGAGATGACCGACACGCCGGTGAAAACCCAGTTCGGCTACCACATCATCCGCCTCGAAGACACACGCGAGGCGCAGTTCCCGGCGTTCGACACCGTCAAGCCGCAGATCGAGCAGCGCATGGCGCAAGCCAAGCTGCAGAAGTATCAGGAAGACCTGCGCAAGGCCGCCAAGACCGACTTCAAGTTCTCCAACACGCCGCCCTGATGCGCGAAGCGGCCGTCAGGCCGCTTGGGCGTTGGTCAGCCTCCCCGCCTCGATGTGGAGCTGGCGGTCGCAGCGTGATGCGATCGCCGCATCGTGCGTCACCAGCAGCAGCGTGGTGCCGGCCTCGCGGTTGAGATCGAACATCAACGCCATCACGCGTTCGCCGGTGGCGAAATCCAGGCTGCCGGTCGGCTCGTCGGCCAGCAGCACCGCCGGTCGCACGACGAAGGCGCGCGCCAGCGCCACGCGCTGCTGCTCGCCGCCCGACAGCGTGCGCGGGTAATGCGACAGCCGCTCGCCCAGGCCCACGCGCACCAGCATCTCGGTGGCGCGATCGCGCGCGCCGGAGGCGCCCAGCAACTCCAGCGGCAGCATCACGTTCTCCAGCGCGCTCAGGTTGCCCAGCAGCTGAAAGCTCTGGAACACGAAGCCGAGTTGCCGAGCGCGCACCGCTGCGCGCGCGTCCTCGTCGAGCGCGAACAGGTCCTGGCCGCCCAGGCGGACGGTGCCCGAGGTCGGCGTGTCCAGGCCGGCCACGATGCCCAGCAGCGTGCTCTTGCCGGAGCCCGACGCACCGACGATCGCGGCCGATTCGCGCGGCTGCAGCGCGAAGGCGATGTCATGGAGAATCGTGAGCGTGCCGCTCGAATCGCGGACCTGTTTGTTGACTCGTTCTACGGCAATGATCGGATCGGACATTTTTGTTGGGCACGCAGGTGGCCCTTCGACGCGGCGCGCCTGGCTGGCGCACTGTAGCGTGAGCCTGGCCCTGCTTGCCGGTGCCGTGCCCACGGCACGCGCGGTCGCCGGGCCCGCCAAGGTGCTAGTGGTGGGCGACAGCCTGTCGGCCGAGTACGGCCTGGCGCGCGGCAGCGGCTGGGTGGCGCTGCTCGAGCAGCGCCTGCAGCGCGAGAAGATCGTTGCCACCGTCGTCAATGCCAGCATCAGCGGCGACACCACGTCGGGCGGCCGCACCCGCATGGGATCGCTGCTCGATCAGCACAAGCCCACGCACGTGATCATCGAGCTGGGCAGCAACGACGCATTGCGCGGCCTGCCGTTGGCGATGACGCGCGACAACCTCACGGTCATGGTGCGCGCGGCGCGCGGCATCGGCGCGCAGGTGCTGCTGATCGGCATGCGCATGCCGCCCAACTACGGGCGCAGCTACACGCAGGAGTTCGAGTCGCTGTTCCCGGCGCTGGCCAAGGCCGAGGGCGCCGCGCTGGTGCCGTTCATGCTCGCCGGTGTCGCCGACTCGCCCAATGCGAGCAGCCTGTTCCAGGACGACCGCCTGCACCCCAACGCACAAGCACAGCCGCTGATCTTCGACAACGTGTGGCCGGTGCTGCGCAAGCAGTTGCGTTAGCCGCCGCGGGGCGCACCGTTCGACGCGCTAACGCATCTGGGCACGATTCGGGTGGCCGCGCCACTCCGGCACGCGCACACGCCCGTGTGCCGCAGGCGGGGTAGCCGCTCCGCGCTGCTGCTGCGCTTCGGGTGGCCGGCCACGAGCCGGCGGTGCCGCACGGTCGGCGTGCCGCTGCGGCGGCATTGCCATCGTGGCCGCCGGTGCTGGCGCGGCGCGTCCCGCGTGCGGTGGCGTCGCCGGCAGCCCAGACGAGCGCCCCGGGGACCGCGGTGTGCCCGGATTGGGCTCGACGCGACCGGGCGCCGCGGGCGCTTGCGGCGTCGCCGCCGGTGCGGGCCCTTGCGCTGCCGGAGGCGCCATCGGGGCG
>DATDJF010000037.1:0-6527 GCA_036520715.1 Burkholderiaceae bacterium
GGCGCCTGCCACGGCCAGATGTACAACATGGGCACGCTGCTGCGCCACGGCTCGAGCGAGCAGAAGCAGCGCTACCTGCCCAAGATCGCCAGCGGCGAGCTGCGGCTGCAGTCGATGGGCGTGACCGAGCCGTCGACCGGCACTGACACCACCAAGATCAAGACCACGGCCGTGCGCCAAGGCGACCGCTACGTCGTCAACGGCCAGAAGGTGTGGATCTCGCGCATCCAGCACTCGGATCTGATGATCCTGCTGGCGCGCACCACGCCGCTTGCCGAAGTGGCCAAGAAGAGCGAAGGCCTGTCGATCTTCATCGTCGACCTGCACCATGCGGTGAAACACGGCATGACGGTGCGGCCGATCGCCAACATGGTCAACCACGAGACCAACGAGCTGTTCTTCGAGGACCTCGAGATCCCGGCCGAGAACCTGATCGGCCGCGAGGGCCAGGGCTTCAAGTACATCCTCGACGGCCTGAATGCCGAGCGCACGCTGATCGCCGCCGAGTGCATCGGCGACGGCCGCTGGTTCATCGACCGCGTCACCGCGTACGTGAAAGACCGTGTCGTGTTCGGGCGGCCGATCGGCCAGAACCAGGGCGTGCAGTTCCCGATCGCCGAGGCGTATATCGAGGTCGAGGCGGCCGACCTGATGCGCCACGAAGCCTGTCGGCTGTTCGACGCCCACCAGCCGTGCGGTGCGCAGGCCAACATGGCCAAGTACCTCGCCGCCAAGGCGTCGTGGGAAGCCGCCAACGCCTGCATCCAGTTCCACGGCGGCTTCGGCTTCGCATGCGAATACGACGTCGAGCGCAAGTTTCGCGAGACGCGGCTGTACCAGGTCGCGCCGATCTCGACCAATCTGATCCTGAGCTACGTGGCCGAGCACATCCTCGGCCTGCCGCGATCGTTCTGATTTGATGTCCTGACATGCGACCGCTCGAGGGGATCACCGTCGTCACGCTCGAGCATGCGATCGCCGCGCCGTTGTGCACGCGGCACCTCGCCGACCTCGGCGCGCGGGTCATCAAGGTCGAGCGTCCCGGCGTCGGCGATTTTGCGCGCAGCTACGACGAGCGCGTCAGCGGCCTGGCGTCGCACTTCGTCTGGACCAATCGCTCCAAGGAGAGCCTGACGCTCGACGTCAAGCACGGCGAGGCGCCGCGCATCCTCGAGGCGCTGTTGGCGCGCGCCGACGTGCTCGTGCAAAACCTTGCGCCGGGTGCGGCGGCTCGGCTCGGCCTGTCGTTCGAGGTCCTGCATGCCAAGCTGCCGCGCTTGGTCGTGTGCGACATCTCCGGCTACGGCGACGACCCGGCGCGCCCCGGACCCTACCGCGACAAGAAAGCGTACGACCTGCTGATCCAGAGCGAGGCCGGCTTCCTGTCGATCACGGGCACGCCCGAGCAGCCGGCCAAGGCGGGCTGCTCGATCGCCGACATCGCGGCCGGCATGTATGCGTACAGCTCGATCCTCGCCGCGTTGATCGAGCGCGAGCGCAGCGGCCGGGGCGTGCGGCTGGACGTGTCGATGCTCGAGTCGATGGTCGAGTGGATGAACTTTCCGCTCTACTACGCCTACGCCGGCGCACCCGCGCCGCCGCGCGCCGGAGCGGCGCATGCCACCATCTTTCCGTACGGGCCGTTCGCGGCCGGCGACGGCAAGTCGGTGATGCTCGGCGTGCAGAACGAGCGCGAGTGGCAGGCGTTCTGCGCCAAGGTGCTGCAGCGGCCCGAGCTGGCCGGTGACCCGCGCTTCGACAACAACGCGCGCCGCGTGGCTGCCCGCGAGGCGCTGGCGGCCATCATCGACGAGGTGTTTTCCCAGCTCAGCGGCGAGCAGGTCGTGCAGCGGCTGGAGCAGGCGCAGATCGCCAATGCGCACGTCAACGGCATGCGCGAGGTGTGGGCGCATCCGCAACTCGCCGCGCGCCAGCGCTGGACCGAGGTGGCTTCGCCGGTGGGAATGATTCCCGCGCTGCAGCCGCCGGCGTTGCCGGCGTCGTTCGAGGCGCGCATGGATGCGATTCCGGCGCTCGGCCAGCACACCGACGCGTTGCTCTCCGAGCTGGGGTTCGATGACACCACGGTCGAGCGGTGGCACCGCGACGGCGTGGTGTGACTGCGAGGCGACTGCAAATGGCACACGATCCCCCGGGCATCCAACTCGCGCATTTCGCGGCCACGCTGCGCTTCGAGTCGATCCCCGCCGCGGTGATCGCGCGCACGCAAGACTTGCTGCTCGACTGGATCGGCTCGACGCTGGCCGGCAAGGGTGCGCGTCCGGTGGAGTCGATCGCGCGCTTCATGCTGGCGCAAGGGCCCGCCGACGGCCCCAGCGAGGTGCTGATCCACCGCCGTGGCTCGAGCCCGCTGGTGGCCGCGGCCATCAACGCCGCGGCGTCGCACGTGGCCGAGCAGGACGACGTGCACAACGGCTCGGTGTTCCATCCGGCAGCGGTGGTGTTTCCGCCGGCGCTGGCGGTGGCACAGGCGTTGCAGCGCTCGGGGCGTGAGCTGCTCACGGCCGCGGTGGCCGGCTACGAGGTCGGCATCCGCGTCGGCGAATTCCTCGGCCGCTCGCACTACAAGGTGTTCCACACCACCGGCACCGCCGGCACGCTGGCGGCAGCCGCTGCGGCGGGCCATCTGCTGCGGCTGACACCGGAGCAGATGACGCACGCGTTGGGGTCGGCGGGCACGCAAGCGGCCGGGCTGTGGGAGTTCCTGCGCGAGGCGGCCGACTCCAAGCAGCTTCACACCGCGCACGCGGCTGCGGCGGGCCTGAGCGCGGCCTATCTGGCGGCCGATGGCTTCACCGGCGCCAGCCGCATCCTCGAGGGCGAGCGCGGCATGGCCGCCGGCATGTCGAGCGACGCCGACCCGGCACGCTTGACCGATCGGCTCGGCACCCGCTGGGCGACGGCCGAGACCTCGTTCAAGTTCCACGCGTCGTGCCGCCACACGCATCCGGCGGCCGATGCGCTGCTGCAGCTGATGCGCGAGCAGCGCCTGGCAGCATCCGACATCTCAGGTGTCACCACCCGGGTGCACCAGGGCGCGATCGACGTGCTGGGGCCGGTGACCGACCCGCAGACCGTGCACCAATCGAAGTTCTCGATGGGCACCGTGCTCGCGATGGTGGCGTTGCACGGCCGCGCCGGGCTGGCCGAGTTCGACACCCACTTTCGCGATGCGGCCACGTCGGCCTTCGGCAAGCGCGTGCAGATGGTGCTGGATCCGGAGGTCGACGCGGCCTACCCGGCGCGCTGGATCGGCAAGGTCAGCGTCGCCACGAGCGACGGCCGCCGCTTCGAGGCCCGTGTCGATGAGCCCAAAGGCGACCCCGGCAACACGCTGACGCGCCCCGAGCTCGAGGACAAGGCGCTCAGGCTGGCGGCCTACCGCGAAGCGGCCAGCGCCGCCGAAGTGCGTCGCCTGGCCGAGCGCGTGTGGGCGATGGCCGACGCGCCGGTCGTGACGCGCCTGCTCGGCTGACCGCCGCGGCCCGCGCGCCGGCGGCAAGGCCGCAGCGGCTGCGGGTTCGGCCGTAGGCGCCGCGGTCGCGGTCGATGGCACGATGGCTGCCAAGGGGCCCTGCGTCGTAGCCATGATCGACCATCTCGACCACCTGGTGCTGACCACCGTCGATGCGCCGGCGTGCATTCACTTCTACACCCGGGTGCTGGGCATGCGGCTCGAAACCTTTGCCGGCGAGCGCCAGGCACTGCGCTTCGGCAACCAGAAGATCAACATCCACCGCCGGGGCCATGAGTACGAGCCGAAGGCGCACCTGCCGGTGCCCGGGGCACTGGACCTGTGCTTCATCGCCGACCGGCCGCTCGATCAAGTGATCGAGGGCCTGCGGCGCGCCGGCGTGGCGATCGTCGAGGGGCCGGTGCCGCGCACCGGCGCCACCCACAAGCTGCGCTCGGTCTACGTGCGCGACCCCGACCTGAACCTGATCGAGATTTCCGAACCGCTGCCGGCCGACACCTCGAGGAGACCACCGCCATGATCGAACGCTTGCGGGCCGTACTGGGCACCGCGCTGCTCGCCACCCTGCCGCTGGCCGCTTCGGCACAGCCCTATCCGTCGCGCAACATCACGCTGGTGGTGCCGTTTGCCGCCGGCGGGCCCACCGACGTGGTGGCGCGCACGCTGGCTGCCTCGATGACCAAGAACCTGGGCCAGACGGTGGTGGTCGAAAACAAGACCGGCGCCGGCGGCACGCTGGCCGCCAACCACGTGGCCAAGGCCGCGCCCGACGGCTACACCTTGTTGATCCACCACAACGGCATGGCCACCGCGCCGGGGCTGTACCGCAAGCTGCCGTACAACCCGCTGACCGACTTCGAGTACGTCGGCCAGGTGGTCGACGTGCCGATGACCTTGCTCGGCCGCAAGGACCTGCCGCCCAACACCACCCAGGAGCTGGTGGCCTACGTCAAGGCCAACGCCGCCAAGCTGTCGCTGGCGCACGCCGGCCTCGGAGCCGTGTCGCAGCTGTGCGGCATGCTGTTCCAGACCACCATCGGCACGCAACTCACGGCGATTCCCTACCAGGGCACGGCGCCGGCCCTCAACGCGCTGCTCGGTGGACAGGTCGACATCCTGTGCGACCAGACCACGCAGACATTGCCCCACATCAAGGCCGGCACGGTGAAGCTCTATGGCGTGACCACGCAGTCGCGCATCAAGTCGCTGCCCGACACGCCGACGCTCGACGAGTCGGGCCTCAAGGGCTTCGAGGTCAAGGTCTGGCACGGCATCTACGCACCCAAGGGCACACCGGCCGCTGCCATCGACAAGGTGAATGCGGCGCTGCGCGCCGCGCTGGCAGACCCCGCGATGGCGACCCGCATGGTCGAGCTGGGCGGCGACATCGTGCCCGAGGCCAAGCAGACGCCCGAGGGCCTGCGCAGCTGGCTCAAGCCAGAGATCGACAAGTGGGGCGCGCTGATCCGCGCCGCCGGGCAGTATGCCGATTGACTGCGTTGATGCCCGCTGCGCAAGGCCCTGACATGCACGCCGACGAGCTGGAAATCCGCCGCCTGGTCGAGCGCTGGGCGCTGTGGCGCGACGCCGGCGACTGGGAGCGCTTTGCCACCGTCTGGCACCCCGACGGCGTGATGATGGCCACCTGGTTCCAGGGTCCGTTCGCCGAGTTCATCCGCGTCACGCAAGAGGGCTGGGCCAAGGGCGTCAGCATCCTGCACTTCCTCGGCGGCTCGGCCATCGAGCTGGCGGGCGACCGCGCGATCGCGCAGACCAAGATGACCATCTCCCAGCGTGGCCCGGTCGACGGCGTGCTGTGCGACGTGGTGTGCACCGGGCGCTTCTACGACTTCGTGGTGCGTCACCAAGGCCAGTGGAAGCTGCTGCACCGGCAGCCGATCTACGAGAAGGACCGCATCGACCCGGTCGACCCCGCGGCCACGGTGCGGCTCGATGCGCAAGCGCTGGCGGCGCTGCCCGAGGGCTACCGGCACCTGGCCTACATCCAGCAGCGCATCGGCTACCGGGTCAAGCTCGACATGCCGATGCTCAAGGGTGCCGCGGTCGAGGCGCTGTACCGGCGTGGCGCGGCCTGGTTGGCGGGTGGAGCGCTCGAACGCTGACCCCTGCCGTGCACCGGCTTGAGCCGGGTGAACTGCACGGTTCGAACCTCCGCTCACAGACCTGACGGATTTGGTCGCGCGTGCGTCGCGCCCCCTCAAACGCGGGGGCCGCCGTTTCTTGTGCGACCGCTCGTAAGGTGGCAGCGCTTTGCCAACTTCTTGACGCAATTGGCGCGAGGGGCTCAGCGAAGATGCCCTCGCCTCGTGCTGTGCGGGTGTGTGTGCCCGGGCGGCGCGCGGCGAAGGACATCACGACAAAACCCTCGCCATGCGATTGACTCTGCCCACGCGTTCACGTGCACCCGCCGGCCTGCCGCCGGCGGTCGGTGCGCACGCCGGCCTGCCGGCCGCGGTGGCCATGGCTGAGCGCGGCCGCTGGTTCGTCCGCGACGAGGCCATCATGGGCACCGCGATCCACGCGGAGCTGTGGCACGAAGACCCTGTGCTGGCCGAGCGGGCGCTCGACGCCGTGATGGCCGAGATGCACCGCATCGATCGCCTGATGAGCCCGTTCAAGCCCGAGTCGGAGCTGTCGCTCGTCAATCGGGAAGCGGCCCACGCCTGCGTGCCGGTGTGCGCCGAGATGTTCGGCCTGATCGCGCGCTCGCTCGAGTTCTCGCGGTTGTCCGACGGCGCGTTCGACATCACGTATGCCGGCGTCGGGCACCTGTACGACTACCGGCAGGGCATCGCGCCGGACGCGGCCGCGTTGCAGCGGGCGCGCCAGACGGTCGGCTGGCAGCACTTGGTGCTCGACGCCAAGTTGCGCACGATCCGCTTTGCGCGCGCCGGCGTGCGCATCGACCTCGGCGGCTTCGCCAAGGGCCACGTGGTCGACAACTGCATCCCGATCCTCAAGCGTTTGGGCATCGCCCACGCCGTGGTCGCCGCCGGTGGCGACAGCCGCG
>DATDJF010000038.1:0-8280 GCA_036520715.1 Burkholderiaceae bacterium
GATCCTTGCCCGGTGCAGACGGATCAATGGTCTCGACGACCGGCCATCGGCTGCCAACGACATCGGCGCGGGCGAAGCTGGCCGACAGCTCGTCGGCGATGAACAGGTTGCGATTCCAATCGCTGTCTCCGATGTCCCGTCTGCCGGTCAATGCGCCCGCACCGGCGCGCCGCGCAGCCGCAACGCATTGCCGATCACCGAGACCGAACTCAGGCTCATCGCCGCTGCGGCGATCATCGGCGACAATAGCCAACCGGTGAACGGATACAGCACGCCGGCAGCCAGCGGCACGCCGAGCGCGTTGTAGACGAAGGCGAAGCCGAGGTTCTGCTTCATGTTGGCGATGGTCGCGCCCGACAGCGCACGCGCCGCGGCGATGCCGCGCAGATCGCCCTTGACCAGAGTGAGCTGCGCGCTGTTCATCGCGACGTCGGTGCCGGTGCCCATCGCGATGCCGACATCGGCCTGCGCCAGCGCCGGTGCGTCGTTGATGCCGTCGCCGGCCATCGCGACCGTGCGCCCCGCGCGCTGCAGCGCCTGCACCAGCGCCAGCTTGTCGGCGGGCTTCACTTCGCCGTGCACCTCGTCGATGCCCAGTCGTTTGGCCACCGCCCGCGCGGTGGTCAGGCCGTCGCCGGTGGCCATCACCACCCGCAGGCCGGCCGAGCGCAGCGCGGCCAGCGCGGCCGGCGTGCTCGCCTTGACCGGATCGGACACCGCCAGCAGCCCGAGCAGGCGGCCATCGGCGCCAGGCCCATCGGGCTGGCGGCCACAGTCCGCCAGGTGCATCACGCTGGCGCCGGTGGCGCGCAGTGCTTCGGCCTGCGGTGCCAAAACATCGATGGCGATCCCCATCTGCTGCATCAGCGCCGAGTTGCCGAGCGCAAGTTGGCGGCCTTCGACGCTGCCGCGAACGCCGATGCCGGTGCTCGATTCGAAGCCCTCCGGCTTGGCCAGCCGGAGTCCGCGCTCGCGGGCGGCACGCACGATGGCGTCGGCCAGCGGATGTTCGCTGCCCTGGTCGAGGCTGGCGGCCAGGCGCAGCACCTCGTCTTCGCTGCCAGGAGAAGTGGCCACCGCACGCTCGAACGCCGGTTTGCCTTCAGTGAGCGTGCCGGTCTTGTCGACGATCAGCGTGTCGACCTTGCGCAAGTGTTCGATCGCTGCGGCGTCGCGGAACAGCACGCCCATCGTGGCGGCGCGGCCGCTGGCCACCATGATCGACATCGGCGTGGCCAGCCCGAGCGCGCACGGGCAGGCGATGATCAGCACTGCCACCGCATTGGCCAGCGCGTAGACCCAGCTCGGCTCGGGGCCGACCCAGCCCCAGACGACGAACGTGGCCAGCGCGATCGCCACCACCACCGTCACGAACCAGCCGGCCACGCGGTCGGCCAGGCGCTGCAGAGGTGCCTTCGAGCGCTGCGCCTGAGCCACCATCTGCACGATCTGCGACAGCATCGTCTGCGCGCCGACGCGCTCGGAGCGCATCACCAGCGCGCCGCTGGTGTTGAGCGTGGCGCCGATCAGCGGGTCGCCGGCACGCTTGCTCACCGGCAGCGGCTCGCCGGTGAGCATCGACTCGTCGACCGCGCTCGAACCCTCGACCACGACGCCGTCGACCGGCACCTTCTCGCCCGGCCGCACGCGCAGCAGGTCGCCGACATGCACATGGGTCAGCGGCACGTCTTCCTCGTGGCCATCGGGCGTGATGCGCCGCGCGGTCTTCGGGGCCAGGCCGAGCAGCGACTTGATCGCTGCCGAGGTCTGCGAGCGCGCCTTCAACTCGAGAATCTGGCCGAGCAGTGTCAGCGAGATGATCACCGCCGCGGCTTCGAAGTAGACCGCGACGCGTCCCATGGAATGAAACGAGTCCGGGAACACACCGGGCACCATCGTGGCGACGACGCTGTAGACGAAAGCTGCGCCGGTACCCAGCCCGATCAGCGTCCACATGTTCGGGCTGCGCTGGACCACCGACTGCAAGCCACGCACGAAGAACGGCCAGCCGGCCCACAACACGATCGGCACCGACAGCACGAGCTCGACCCAGCTCTGCGTGGCCATGCCGAACCAGCCCAGCCGATGGCCGAACATCGCCAGCCCGGCGACGATCACGGTCAACGGCAGCGTCCACCAGAAGCGGCGCCGGAAATCGGTCAGCTCGGGATTGTCTTCGTCGTCGAGGCTGGGCAGCAGCGGTTCCAGCGCCATGCCGCACTTGGGGCAGTTGCCCGGATGATCCTGGCGGATCTCCGGGTGCATCGGGCAGGTGTACACGGTGCCGGTCGATGCCGCCATCTCGTGCGCGGCTTCCGCGGCGGGATGTTGATGGTGATGCGGGTGGTGGGCATGCACGTCCATGGGCACTCCTCGTTGCAGGTGCCTCACGGCACCACCTGGATCTCGGTCACGGTGTACTTGCCGGCCTCGTTGACCGCCTTGAACCTGACCTTGTCGCCGACTTTCAAGCCGTCGAGCGCGGCGCGGTCCTTGACCTGAAACACCATGGTCATCGCCGGCATGTCGAGGCTCTTGATCTCGGCATGCTTGAGGGTCAGCTTGGCGTTGTCCTTGTCGAGCTTGCGCACCTCGCCGTCGGTCAAGTCGGCCGCGGCGGCGGCCGCCGCGTGGTGAGCCGCGTGGTCATCGGGCTTTGGCTGGGCACACGCCGCGCCGGCGAGCAGGGCCGACACGATGCACGTGAATGCAAATGCGGGCTTGTTCATGCAACTGTCCTCATTGAAGTGGTGCGGCGACCGCGCTCACGCCATGGCCACACGGATGCGGCCGACCATGCCGGCCTGGTAGTGGCCGGCGATCAGGCAGGCGAACTCGAATTCGCCCGCGCGGTTGAAAGTCCAGACGATCTCGCCGGTCTTGCCTGGCGGCACGTGGGCCATGTAGGGCTCGTCGTGCTCCATGTCGGGAAACTTCACCATCAGCGCGGCATGGGCCTCGTTCTCCGGCTTCGTGCCGATGACGAACTCGTGCATCACCTTGCCGGTGTTGATGGCAGCGAACCGCACCGTCTCGCCCAGCCGCACGTCGATACGATCCGGCGCGAAGCGCATGGTGTCGAGCATCTGCACCCGGATCGTCCGGCGGGCGGCCTTGGCGTCGCCGGCGATACCCCAGTCCTTTTGCTCCCGCTTCGCTGCGGGTGGCTTGCCGGTGTGCTTCTGGTCTTCGTGAGCGGCGACCAAGGCCCAGGCCGGCAGCAGCGCGGCGCCGGCCAGGATTCGACGTTTCGTGAACTGCATGCGTCTTGCTCCCATCCGAGGATCGCGGCTCGGCGATCCGGTCAGTGCGAAGCGTGGCCGACAGCCTTGGGCTTGCGCACCGCGACTTCGACCGCGCGCGTCGGGCGTGCCAGCGGCGCCATCGCGCCCGTGCCTTCGGCCTTGACGCGGGCGGGATCGGGCAACGTGCCGGTGAACTCGTAGGCCACGGTGCCGGGCGGATGCCGGTACCAGCCTGGGTCGCCGTAGTCGCTGCGCTTCACGTCCTTGCGCACCTTGAGCACGCTGAACATGCCACCCATGCCGACCGCGCCGAACGGGCCGGTGCCGGTCATCATCGCGGCGGTGTTGTCGGGCAGCGGCATCTCCATCTCGGTCATGTCGTGCATGCCGCGCTCGCTCATCGCCATGTAGTCGGGGATCAGCCTGGTGATCTGGCGCGCCACCTGGCGATGGTCGACGCCGATCATCGTCGGCACGTCGTGGCCCATCGCGTTCATCGTGTGGTGGCTCTTGTGGCAGTGGAAAGCCCAGTCACCTTCCTCGTCGGCGACGAAGTCGAGCTGGCGCATCTGCCCCACCGCGATGTCGGCCGTCACCTCGTACTGCCGGCTCGACTTCGGCGTCGGCCCGCCGTCGGTGCCGGTGACGAGAAACTCGTGGCCGTGCAGGTGCATCGGGTGGTTGGTCATCGTCAAGTTGCCGATGCGGATGCGCACGCGGTCGCCCTGGCGCACGACCAGCGGATCGATGCCCGGAAAGATGCGGCTGTTCCAGCTCCACAGGTTGAAGTCGAGCATCGTCATGATCTTGGGTGTCGCGCTGCCGGGCTCGATGTCGTAGGCGTTGAGCAGGAAGCAGAAGTCGCGGTCGACCTCGTCGATCAGCGCATGCTTGCTCTTCGGATGCGTGACCCAGAAGCCCATCATCCCCATCGCCATCTGCACCATCTCGTCGGCGTGCGGGTGGTACATGAAGGTGCCGGGCCGCCGCGCGACGAACTCGTAGACGAAGGTCTTGCCAGGCGGGATGGCGGGTTGCGTGAGCCCGGTCACGCCGTCCATGCCGTTGGGCAGCCGCTGGCCGTGCCAGTGGATCGAAGTGACCTCGGGCAGCTTGTTGGTCACGAAGATGCGCACACGGTCGCCCTCGACCACCTCGATCGTCGGCCCCGGGCTTTGGCCGTTGTAGCCCCACAGGTGGGCCTTGAAGCCGGGCGTCATCTCGCGCACCACCGGTTCGGCGACGAGGTGGAACTCCTTGACGCCGTTGTTCATGCGCCAGGGCAGCGTCCAGCCGTTGAGCGTGACCACCGGGTTGTAGGGGCGGCCGGTGGCGGGGACCAGCGGCGGCATCGTGTCGGGCTTGGTCTGCAGCACCGGCTCGGGCAACGCGGCCAGCGCCACCTTGCTGACGGCGGCCGTGCCCACGGCGGCGGTGACGGCGCCGGCGCCGCCGATGAAGTTGCGTCGGGAAACCATGATCGAGTCCTGTTGGAGGTCAGTGGCCGGCAGCGCCGGCATCTGCGCGGGCCAGGGCGGGGCCCGCGGGCGCTGTCAGGCTGGGTTTGCCGACCAGCGCCATGTCGAGGTCGGCTTGCGCCAGCCAGAAGTCGCGCAGCGCATCGATTGCAGCGTTGACGCTCGCAATCTGCATGCGCGCGTCGGCCAGCAACTCGAACACGCCGATCAGCATGCCGTTGTAGCGCAGCACGTGCTCCTCGGCGATGCGCTGGCGCAGCGGCACGATCTCGTCGCGGTGGTGGCGCGCGATGTCCCACGCCGAGCGGTAGGCGCCATAGGCCTCGCGCACCTCGGATCGAGCGTTGATCGCCGTCTCGGCGGCGCGCTGCAGCGACTGCATGTACACGCTCTCGGCACGCGCCACGCGGGCCCGTCCCCAGTCGAACAGCGGCAGCTCGAGCGTCAGCTCCCAGCCGTGCTGCGTGGGCTCCTGGTTCGAGCCATTGCTCTGGTAGCCCAACTCGAGCACGTTGATGAAGCGTGTGGCCTCGGTCAGGCCCAGGTTGTGGGCCGTGACTTCGGTGGTTTCGCGTGCCGCCCGCACGTCGAGGCGTTGCGCGATCGCGGTGCGCTCGATGTCGGGCAGCTCGGTGGCCTCCTTCGGCAGATCGGGCAGGCGCTCGGGCAGCTTGAATTCGGCCTGGGTACCCCACAGGCCCAGCAGGCGAGTCAAGCGCTCACGCGTGCTGCGCTGCAGGCGCTGCGCGCGCGCCAGGTTCAGCGCGGCGTCGGCGTAGAAACTCTGCTCGCGGGCCTGTTGCAGCTTGTTGTAGTTGCCCACCTGCGCCATGCGCCGTGCCAGCTCGGCGCTGGCTTCGGCGGCCTGCATCACCTGCTGCGTGTATCGCACCGACTCTTGCGCGGCCACCGCCAACACCCAGGCCTTGCGCGTGTCGGTGGCCAGCGTGAGCACCGTCAACGCCACCGCACCCTGGGTGCGTGCGAAACGTTGCTCTTCGAGGCGCTGGATGGTCGGCGCCATGATCAGGCGCGCCAGGTTGACGTGAAAGGTGCGCTCCAATTCGACTTCGCTGCCACGCTGCAGGCGCGCGAAGCTGAAGCCGGGGTTCGGCAGGCGGCCGGCCTGGACCAGTTCGGCCTCGCCGATGCCGAGCTCGAAGTAGGCGGCCTGCAGGCCCTTGTTGTTGAGCAGCGCGAGCTGCACGGCGTCGTCGACCGCAAGCGGCTGCTGCAGGAGCTCGGCCACGCGTTGGCGGATGCGGTCCTGCTCGTCCTCGGTTCGGGCCCAGACCAGATCCTTGCCCAGACGGGTCTTGGTGGCTTGTTCGACGGGTGTCATGCCGCCATCGGGACTGAACGATGCGCAGGCCGCGAGCAGCGCGGCGGCAGCGATCGGCACCGGCCAGCGCGGGCATCGCGAGCGCGTCGCGTGAAGCGGTGAGACAGACTTCGACATCGGCCGCTCCCTCAGTGCTTGTGGCCGTTGTGGCCCGGTGCCGCATCGGCAGGTTTGCCGCGCGGTGCAGGGGCAGCCGGGACGGTCGGCGCGCTCGCGGCGTCAGCGGCTGCACGCGCGGGGTCAGCTTCGCGCGCGTAGGCACGCCAGCCGCCGATGCGCTCGACCGCCTCGTTGGCCTGCTTCCATGGCGTCGGTGGCGTGTCGCCCAGACGGCGGTAGGCCTTGAATGCCGACTCATGCCCGACCCGCGGCACGTCGACCGCGGCATCGAGCGGATCGGGTCTGCCGCTGCGCACCGTTTGTGCACCCGCAGGCAGCGTGGCCAGGCACAGCGCCACCCAGGCACCGGCACGTACAAGATGACGAATCATGGAGTCCTCGCGTCGAACCGTGCAGCCAAGGCTGCCGCCGGCCATGCCGGTGGCAGCCGCGTCAAGGGCGGCGCGTCAAAGCAGGGGAAACAGGTGCCGCGGCAACCCGGCGCGCGGGCGCGCGCGGCCCCGCTCAGCGCAGCGGCGCCGCCTCAGGGGAGCCGTGCTCGCGGAGGGCGATCGGGCCCGCTGGTGAAGAACGCCACGTGCGGCGCCCCCGGTGCGGGCAGCACGGCCGTGGCCGCGGCGGCACCGGGCGTCAGGTAGGGCTGGCTCGGCAGCCCCAGGCCGACGTTGCAGGCCGCGCAGGCGCTGCACTTGTGAACGGCCGGTGACGGCGTGTCGCCGCTGAGGCCGTGATCGCCAGCCGCCGCATGGTGAGCGGCGTGGGAGTGTGTGTCGTCGGCCGCGGCGGTGTCGTGGTGATGAGCGGCCGATGCGTCGTGTCCGTGTGATCCGTGTGCCACGGTGCCCGCCGCACCGCTGCCGGCGGGCGCGCAATGCAACATCGTCGCCGCGGCCAAGCCCTGGGCCGGCAGGGCGAGAGCCAGCAGCCAGATCACGAAGGGCCAGATCACGCGACGCATGGTGACGGGCAGTATAGGCGTGGGACGGCCGGCATCGGGTCATGCGGCGGGCTGCGCGGTGCTGCTGCCTACAATCGACGCATCCCACGCCACCTTCGCGCCAGCATGTCGAACGCTCCGCTCACCGCTCCCGACCTCAGCCACATCACGCCGCGCGAGAAGGCCGAGCTGCTGGCCCAGGCGCTTCCCTACATCCGCAGGTTCCACGGCAAGACCATCGTCATCAAGTACGGCGGCAACGCGATGACCGACCCGGCGTTGCAACAGGACTTCGCCGAGGACGTGGTGCTGCTCAAGCTGGTGGGCATGCACCCGGTGGTGGTGCACGGCGGCGGCCCGCAGATCGAAGAGGCGCTGGCCAAGCTGGGCAAGAAGGGCACCTTCATCCAGGGCATGCGCGTCACCGACGAAGAGACGATGGAAGTCGTCGAGTGGGTGCTGGCCGGCGAGGTGCAGCAAGACATCGTCGGCCTCATCAACCACGCCGGCGGCAAGGCGGTGGGTTTGACCGGCCGCGACGGCGGGCTGGTGCGCGCGCGCAAGCTGAAGATGATCGACCGCGACGACCCGACCAAGGAGCACGACGTCGGCCAGGTCGGCGACATCGTGTCGATCGACCCCAGCGTGGTGCGCGCGCTGCAGGACGACCAGTTCATCCCGGTGATCAGCCCGATCGGCTTCGGCGAACACAACGAGAGCTACAACATCAACGCCGACGTCGTGGCCGGCAAGCTGGCCGAGGTGCTGAAGGCCGAGAAGCTGGTGCTGCTGACCAACACGCCGGGTGTGCTCGACAAGAAGGGCAACCTGCTGACCGACCTGTCGGCGCGCGAGATCGACGAGCTGTTCGCCGACGGCACCCTCTCGGGCGGCATGCTGCCCAAGATCGCCAGCGCGCTCGACGCCGCCAAGAGCGGTGTCAACGCGGTGCACATCATCGACGGCCGTGTGCCGCACGCGATGCTGCTGGAGATCCTGTCGGACCAGGCCTACGGCACGATGATCCGCTCGCATTGAACAAACGGATCTGGCTTTTCGACCTGGATGACACCTTGCACGACGCGGCGAACGCGTCGATGCCCGGCATCCACGTGGCGATGGGCGAGTACATGCAGCGCGAGCTCGGCCTGCCGGCCG
>DATDJF010000039.1:0-2397 GCA_036520715.1 Burkholderiaceae bacterium
CCTGAAGCGCGGGGCGCCGCGCCGGCCCGTTTCGGCCAGATGCTGCTGGCGCTGATCGCCGGCCAGATCGGCCTGCACGCCACCATGGCCGGCGTGCGCATGGCCGCACCGCTGCAGGCGCTGCGCGAGGGACACAGCGCCTGGAACGTGGGTGTGCTGATGGCCCTGTATGCGGCCGCGCCGGTGCTTCTGTCGCTGCACGCCGGGCGCATGGCCGACCGGCACGGCTACCACCGGCCGGTGCGTATCGCCATCGGCCTGTCGATGTTCGGCGCGCTGCTGGCGGTGGGCGCCACCTTCGTCGGCCCGGCGGCGCGCTTCCCGCTGTGGTGCGCGTCGGCGGTGTTTGTCGGCAGCGGCGCCAACATGGGGCTGATCGTCATCCAACGCCGTGCCGGGCAGGCCGTCAGCACCAACACCGAGCGCATGCGCATGTTCAGCTGGCTGGGTATCGCACCGTCGCTGTCCAATGTGATCGGGCCGGTTGCGGCCGGCTTGATGATCGATGCCGGCGGGTTCCGTGCCGCCTACGGGCTGATGCTGGCGCTGCCGCTGTTGACCTGGTGGTGCACGCGGCGCATCGCCCACGAACCGCAGGGCGCTGCGCGGGCCGAAGGCGCCGGGCCGCAGAGCTCATGGACGCTGCTGTCCGCGCCCGGGCTGAAGCGGCTGCTGGTCGTGAACTGGGTGCTGTCGGCCTAGGACGTGCACATGTTCGCGGTGCCCATCCTCGGCTTCGAGCGCGGCTTCAACGCCACCACCATTGGCCTGATCATCGGCACGTTCACGCTGGCGGTGAGTGGCGTGCGCCTGCTGATTCCGCTGTGGGCGCACCGCATGAGCGAGATCGTCGTGTTGCGTGCGGCGATGATGGGCACCGGCATCGTCTTCGGGCTATACCCGCTGGCCCATTCACCCGGGATGATGGCCGGCTGCGCGGCGCTGCTCGGGCTGACGCTGGGTTCGGTGCAACCGATGATCATGTCCACGCTGCACCAGATGACGCCCGATGGTCGCTACGGCGAGGCCATTGCCATGCGCTCGATGGTCATGAACGCCTCGAGTACGGCGATGCCGCTCATCTTCGGCGCCGCCGGCACGGCACTCGGCGCGGCCGCGCTGTTTTGGCTGGTAGGCGGCGCGGTGGCGTCAGGCTCGTGGGTGGCGCGGCGCCTGCCCGGTGGCGTCGCGGCCGCCCCTTAGGCGTCGCGTCAAAATAACATGACTATGTTTTCGGTCGACCCGGCAGCAGCGTGTAGTTCCACTCACCGTGGAAGTCGGCACGCTTGAGATTCAATGCGGCCAATTCCGCGTCGGTGACGCTGACACCCGTGGGGTAATGGTGTGTGTCGAGTGCCGCGCGAATCTTCAGCCCCGTCTGCGTAGTCGTGTTCGCAATAAGCTTGATGATGACTTCGTGGCTGATCAGTGGGCGGCCACGCCAGTTGCGAGTGATGTGGGAGAACATTCGATGTTCGATCTTGTTCCACTTGCTGGTGCCTGGCGGGAAGTGCCGTACGTGGATCGGCATACCCATCTTGAGCGCCAGGTCCTGCAAGGCCACCTTCCATAGCCGACAACGACTGCCGTTGCTGCCGCCGCCATCGGCCATGATCAGTAGTTCACGCGCGTCGGCGTAGCGCTTGGATCCCATCTTCTTCCACCAACGTCGAATGGCCTCGGCGGCGAATCGCGCTGTGTCGTGATCGATGCCCACACTGACCCACCCCTGGTTCTCGCTGAGGTCGTACACGCCGTACGGGATGGCCTTGCCGAGCTCGGGCTCAAGGAAGTCATGGACCTTGACCTCCTCGGGCTCGCCCTTGGGCTGCCACTCCCTTCCGCCGTTCTTGAAGGCCCCAACCAACTCTTTCTTCTTCGTGTCCACCGAGATCACGGGCTGGCCGCGTTGCTGGAAGCGCTTCACGCTCAAATTGATGTACTCGAACTGGGCATTGCGATCCGGGTGCGACTCACCTTCAAGTGTCTTTCGATTGCTCTGCAGGCTGTAGCCCGCTTCGTTGAGCAGGCGACCCACTGTTCGCGCACTGACCACATGCCGCTGGCGGGTGAGTTCCTGTGCCAACAGCGAAGTGCTCTTGCAGGTCCAGCGCAACGCCGACTCGGGATCGCCTCGCGTCGTCGGTTCGACCAGACTCTCAAGGGCATCCAACAGCTCCGGGTCGGACTGCGTTCGCCGCTTGCGCCCCCCGCCCTTGCGTCGCAATGCCGCCTCGATGGGCTCGCCCGGATTCTCAGCGCGACGCGCCAACTCCTCCAATCCTCGGCGAATGGTGTTGGGCGACATCCCGATGACGCCGCTCACCGCACGCACGCCACCCCATCCGTATGCACGCGCTTCCGCCGCCGCCCATTGCCGCCGCATGCGCTCATCCA
>DATDJF010000040.1:0-8892 GCA_036520715.1 Burkholderiaceae bacterium
ATCGAACCCGAGTCGCGCCAGATGCTGGAAGGCGTGCTGCGCATGGCCGAGCTGTCGGCCGGCGACGCGATGGTGGCCGCGCCCCGCATGGACTTGCTGGACATCGACGCGCCCTACGACGAACTGCTGGCGCTGGTGATCGGCACCGGCCACTCGCGCTTTCCGGTCTATGCCGACGAGCGCGACAACATCATCGGCATCCTGCTCGCCAAGGACCTGCTCAAGCTGCAGCGCGCGCCCGAGCTGAACCTGCGCACCCTGCGGAGGCCGGCGGTGTTCGTGCCCGAATCGAAGAACCTCAACGAGTTGCTGCGCGACTTCCGCTCCAACCGCAACCACCTGGCGATCGTGATCGACGAGTTCGGCAACACGGCCGGGTTGATCACCATCGAAGACGTGCTCGAGGAGATCGTCGGCGAGATCGAGGACGAGTTCGACGAGATCCAGGGCGACGAAGGCGTCTACACGCTGGCCGACGGCACGCAGCGCGTCGCCGGCGACGCCGACATCGCCGCGGTCAACCGGGCGCTGGGCGTGCAGTTGCCCGACGATGCATTCGACACCATCGGCGGCCTGGTGGCGCACGAACATGGGCGCGTGCCGCGACGCGGCGAGGCGGTCACCGTCGGCGGCCTGTCGTTCGCGGTCATGCTCACCCGCGGCGGCGCCGTGCGCTGGTTCAAGGTGGCGCCGGCGTCGCGCGAGTCGCGCGCTTGAGCTTGCAGCCGCAACGCGCGCTGCCAGCTCGGTTGCCGGCACGCACGCTGCCGGCGTGGGCCGACGTGCTGCTGGTGGCGGCGCTGGGCGCGCTGCAGACCCTGCCGTTCGTGCATACCGCGTGGTGGCCGCTGCAATGGCTGTGCATCACGGTGCTGGCGCAGCGCGTGCTGGGCGCCTCGGTGCGTCGCGCCGCCGTGCTCGGCCTGGCCTTCGGCACCGCGTGGCTGGTGGCCGGCGTCTGGTGGCTCTTCGTCAGCATGCACCGCTACGGCAACCTGCCGGCGTGGCTGGCAGCGCTGGCGGTGCTGGCGCTGGCGCTGGCGTTGTCGGTCTACCTGGCGCTGGCGATGGCCGCGGCGGCGCGTTGGCGCAGCGGCAGCGTGTGGCGCGACATGGCGGGCTTCGGCGCGGCGTGGCTGCTGGCCGAACTGGCGCGCACGTGGCTGTTCACCGGCTTCCCGTGGCTGGCTTCCGGTTACGCGCAGGTCGACTCGCCCCTGGCGGTGCTGGCGCCCTGGGTCGGCGTGCTCGGCATCGGTGCCGTGCTGGCGGCCCTGGCGGTGCTGTGGGCGCAAGCGACGTCGCACCGCGTCGCCGCGGCCGCCAGCGTGGTTGCGCTCGCGCTGGCGGCATGGGCCGGGCCGTCGTCGCACAGCAAGCCCGGCGCCACGCTGAGCGTCAGTCTGCTGCAGACCAACGTCGCGCAAGACGAAAAGTTCGTGATCGAGCAGCTGCCGAACACCTTGCGCGCACTGGCCGCCGACCTCGGTGCGGCCCGTGGCCAGTTGGTGATCGCACCCGAGACGGCGGTGCCGCTGCTGCCGTCGCAGCTCGAAGACCTCGCACCGGGCTACATGGCAGCGCTGGCCCAGCACTTCGGCGTGTCCGGGCGCGCAGCCATCATCGGCGTGCCGCTCGGCGACTACGACCGCGGCTACAGCAACTCGGTGATCGGGTTGACCGCCGCAAACCCCGCCGCGGCACCGTACCGCTACGACAAGCAGCACCTGGTGCCGTTCGGCGAGTTCATTCCCACCGGCTTTCGCTGGTTCACGACGCTGCTCAACATCCCACTGGGCGACTTCATGCGCGGCGTGCGCAACCCGCCGTCGTTCGGGTTCGCCGGCGAGCGCATCGCGCCGAACATCTGCTACGAAGATCTCTATGGCGACGAGCTCGCGCTGCGCTTCGGCGACGACGCGAGCGCGCCGACCTTGTTTGCCAACATCAGCAACATCGGCTGGTTCGGCGACACCAGCGCGATCGCACAGCACCTGAACATCTCGCGCCTGCGCGCGCTGGAGTTCCAGCGGCCGATGCTGCGTGCCACCAACACCGGCGCGACGGCGATCATCGACCACCATGGCCGGGTGGTGGCCAGCCTGGCGCCGTTCACGCGTGGCGTGCTCGAGGGCCAGGTGCAGGGGCGCAGCGGCCTCACGCCTTACGCGTGGTGGGCGTCGCGCGCCGGGCTGTGGCCTTACCTGGCGCTGGGCCTGCTGGGTTGCCTGTGGAGCGCGCTGCGCAGGCGCGGGCCACACCATGCACACCCATAGAATCGTCGCCTCGTGCCAGAAGGCCCGAAGGCCGCAATGCTCAGCTTCCAGCAACTGATCCTCAAGCTGCAGACCTATTGGGATGCGCAGGGCTGCGCGCTGCTGCAGCCCTACGACATGGAAGTCGGCGCCGGCACCAGCCACACTGCGACTTTCCTGCGTGCACTCGGCCCCGAGCCGTGGAAGGCGGCCTACGTGCAGCCGAGCCGGCGTCCGAAGGACGGGCGCTACGGCGAGAACCCAAACCGGCTGCAGCACTACTACCAGTACCAGGTGGTGCTCAAGCCCGCGCCGGCAGACATCCTCGATCTGTACCTCGGCTCGCTCGAGGCGCTCGGCTTCGACCTCAAGAAGAACGACGTGCGTTTCGTCGAGGACGATTGGGAGAACCCCACGCTCGGCTGTTGGGGCCTGGGCTGGGAGGTCTGGCTCAACGGCATGGAGGTCACGCAGTTCACCTACTTCCAGCAGGTCGGCGGCATCGAGTGCCGGCCGATCACCGGCGAGATCACCTACGGCCTGGAGCGCCTGGCGATGTACATCCAGGGCGTCGAGAGCTTGTTCGACCTGCAGTGGGCGCCGGGCATCACCTACCGCGACGTGTATCACCAGAACGAAGTCGAGCAGAGCGCTTACAACTTCGAGCACAGCAACGTCGAGTTTCTGCTCGTCGCGTTCGGCGAATACGAGCGCCAGGCGCAGCACCTGATGCAGCAGCAACTGGCACTGCCCGCCTACGAACAGGTGCTGAAGGCTGCGCACACGTTCAACCTGATCGACGCGCGCGGCGCCATCAGCGTCACCGAGCGCGCGGCCTACATCGGCCGCATCCGCAACCTGGCGCGCGCCGTGGCGGCGAGTTACCTCGACAGCCGCGCCCGGCTGAAGTTTCCGATGGCGCCCCGGGCGTGGGCCGACGAGACTTTGGCCGCGCTCGCCAAAAAGGCAGCGTGATGTCGACCACGCAGAGCCTGCTGGTCGAGTTGCGGGTCGAGGAGCTGCCGCCCAAGGCGCTCAGACGTCTTGGCGACGCGTTCGCGGCGGGCCTGCTCGACGGCCTCAAGTCGCGCGGCCTGAGCGGCGAACATGCTGCGGTCACCGGCTACGCCACACCGCGACGGCTGGCCGCGCACGTGAGCGCGGTGCACGCGGTCGCGGCCGACCAGGAGGTCACGCGCAAGGTGATGCCGCTGTCGGTCGCCCTCGATGCTTCCGGCAAGCCCAGCGCGGCGTTGCGCAAGGCGTTGGCCAAGCTGGGCCGCGAGCACTTGGCCGACCGCTGGCCCGGTGCGCAGGATGGCCCCGATCGCCTGTACGAAGACGCCGACGGCAAGGCGCGCGCGTTGTTTCTGCGATCGCTCGCCAAGGGCGCCACGCTGGTCGCCGGCCTGCAGGGTGCGCTCGACGACACGCTGGCGCACCTGCCGATTCCCAAGGTGATGACCTACCAGCTCGCCGACGGCTGGAGCAACGTGCAGTTCGTGCGCCCGGTGCACGGCCTGATCGCACTGCACGGTGCCGAGGTGGTGCCGGTGCATGCGTTCGGGCTGGATGCCGGCCGCGACACGCTCGGCCATCGCTTCGAAGCCGGCGTCGAGCCGATCCGAGTGCAGCACGCCGACCACTACGTGCAGCAGCTCGAACAGCAGGGTGCCGTGATCGCCGCCTTTGCGCATCGCCGCGCCGAGGTGTCGCGGCAGCTCCAGCATGCGGCCGGCCGCATTCACCTCAAGCCGATCGACGACGAGGCGCTGCTCGACGAAGTGACCGCGCTGGTCGAGCGGCCGAACGTGGTGCTGTGCGAGTTCGAGCCGCAGTTCCTCGCGGTGCCGCCCGAGTGCCTGATCCTCACGATGAAGGCGAACCAGAAGTACTTTCCGCTGCTCGATGCGGCCGGCAAGCTGACGCACCGGTTCCTGGTCGTCGCCAACATCCGGCCCGACGACCCGAGTGCGGTGATCCAGGGCAACGAGCGGGTCGTGCGGCCGCGGCTGGCCGACGCCAAGTTCTTCTTCGACCAGGACCGCAAGAAGACGCTCGAGTCGCGCGTGGCCGGGCTCGACAAGGTGGTCTACCACGCCAAGCTCGGCTCGATGGGCGAGCGCGTGCAGCGGGTGCGCGCGCTCGCCAAGGCCATCGGCTTGCAACTCGGTGGCCCGGCACTCGCGCAGCAAGCCGAGCGCGCCGCGCTGCTGGCCAAGGCCGACCTGCTGAGCGACATGGTCGGCGAGTTCCCCGAGCTGCAGGGGGTCATGGGCGGCTACTACGCGCGCCACGACGGCGAGAGCGAAGCGGTCGCGCAGGCGATCGAAGATCACTACAAGCCGCGCTTCGCGGGCGATGCGCTGCCGCGCGGCGAGGCCGGCCTCGTCGTCGCGCTGGCCGACAAGCTCGAGACACTGGTCGGGTTGTTCGGCATCGGCCAGACGCCCACCGGCGACAAAGATCCGTTCGCACTGCGCCGCCATGCGCTGGGCGTGCTGCGCATGCTGATCGAGCGTGGATTGCCGATCGACCTGCCGGCGCTGCTGGCGATGGCGCAGACGCCGTTTGCCGCCGTGCGCGGCTGGAGCGACGTGACCGCGCCGGTGCTGCAGTTCTGCCACGAGCGGCTGGCCGTGCTGCTGCGCGATCAGGGCGCCACCGCGCAGGAAGTCGATGCCGTACTCGGTCTCGAGCCGGCACGCATGAGCGAGGTGCCGCAGCGTCTGGCCGCGGTGCGTTCGTTTGCCGGCATGCCCGAGTCGGCAGCGCTGGCGGCGGCCAACAAGCGCATCACCAACATCCTGAAGAAGAGCGAAGGCGGCGCCACCGGTGGCGTGCAGGCGGCACTGCTCACCGAAGGCGCCGAGCGGGCGCTGCACGGCGCGCTCACCGACGTGGCGCCGCGCGCCGACGCGTTGTTCGAGCAGCGCGACTACACCGCCTCGCTGCGCGAGCTGGCGGCGCTGAAGGCACCCGTCGATGCCTTCTTCGACTCCGTGATGGTCAACGCCGACGATGCCAGACTGCGCGCCAACCGGCTGGCGCTGCTGTCGTCGCTGCATCGCGCGATGAACCGCGTCGCCGACCTGTCGCGCCTGGCCACCTGAACTGCCCACGAGGGTCAACCATGCAGCACATCCTCCGCCTCGTGATCCTCGGCCGCGATGGCATCCTGAACGTCTATCGCGACGACCACGTCAAGTCGCCCGACGAGTGGGAGCCCCTTCCCGGCGCGCTCGAAGCGGTGGCCCGGCTCAACCACGCCGGCTGGCACGCGGTGGTCGCCACCAACCAGTCGGGCATCGGCCGCGGCATGATCGACATGGCATCGGTCAACGCCGTGCACCTGCACATGATGCAGCGCCTCATCGAAGTGGGCGGCCGGCTCGACGCGGTGTTCTTCTGCCCGCACACGCCCGAGGAAAACTGCGATTGCCGCAAGCCCAAGCCGGGACTGATGCGCCAGATCGCCCTTCGCTACGGCATCGACCTGCGCATCGTGCCGATGGTGTGCGACACGTTGCGCGACCTGCAGGCCGCGCGTGCGGCCGGCTGCGAGCCGCATCTGGTGCTGAGCGGCCGTGCGGCGAGGTTGAGCGAGGCACAGGTGGTCGACATCGTCGCCGAGGTGCCGGGCACCGCGGTGCACCAAGACCTGGGCGGCTTCGTCGACTTCCTGCTGCAGCGGGCGCACGTGCCCGATTCGAGCCCGATGGGGCTGCACTAGCCCTTCGCGGCGGCCTCGATGTCACGGATTCTCTGGCTGCTGCGGTCGCTGTTGTTCCTGGCCTGGATGGTGGTCACGGTGGTACCCATTGCGCTGGCGGTGCTGCTGGCGTCGATCGTGCAGCACGGCGCGCCGCTGTACTGGATGTGCGTCAGCTGGCTGCGGCTGGTGATCCTCGGCGCGCGCTGGATCTGCGGCGTGCGCCACCGCGTGCAGGGCATGGAGCACCTGCCCGACGCAGCCAGTTCGAAGGCAGCGGTGATCCTGGCGCCGAAACACCAGTCGACCTGGGAGACGTTTGCGTTTCCCACGCTGATGCCGCACCCGCTGGCCTACGTGTTCAAGAAGGAGCTGCTGCAGATTCCGTTCTTCGGCTGGGCGATGGGCCGGCTCGACATGATCCACATCGATCGCAGCAAACGCGCCGAGGCGTTTGCCAAGGTGGCCGAGCAGGGCGCGCGGCTGATGAGCGAGGGCGTGTGGGTCATCATGTTCCCCGAGGGCACGCGCACGCCGCGCGGCTCGCAAGGCGCCTACAAGACGGGCGCCAGCCGGCTGGCGGTGAGCAGCGGCATCCCGATCGTGCCGATCGCGGTGACGTCGGCGCGTTGCTGGCCGCGCAAGAGCTTTCTGCTGCGCCCGGGCATGATCGACATCTCGATCGGACGGCCGATTCCGAGCGTGGGCCGCGACCCCGATGACCTGATGCGCGACATCGAGCGCTGGATCGAATCCGAGATGCGCCGCCTCGATCCCGAGGCCTATCCCGCAGGTGGCCAGCCGAGCGCAGCTGCCGCGTGACCCACAGGGGCGGTCCGTAGAATCGGCCGCATGCCTTCTCCCGCGAGGCCGCAGCCCGGGCAACTGAACCTGTTCGACTTCGACGCCGCAGTCGGCCCGGTGGTGCGTGCGCCGGTCGACAGCGCGGCCACGCCGCCGCCGGCCGCCCATGAGTCACCCGCGCCCGACCTGCTGCAGCACCCGCGCGCACAGCGAGAGGTCGTGCTGCAGGGGCAGCGTGTGGCCTATGAATTTCGGATCGCGCGCCGGCGCAGCATCGGCTTTTCGGTCGGCCTCGAAGGCCTGAGCGTCAGGGCGCCGCGCTGGGTGCGCCGTGCCGACGTCGACGAGGCGCTGCACGAGCGCGCCGATTGGATCCTCGACAAGCTGGCTGAACAGCGCGAGCGCGCCCAGCGCCTGCAAGCCGCACGCGTGGTGTGGCGCGAAGGCGCCAGCATCCCGTTTCTCGGCGAGCCGGTGGTGCTGGTGATCGACCCGCGCGTCGCCGGCGCCGTGCTCGACGCCGATGCGGCGGGGCTGCCGGGTCTGCCGCGGCGCGTGCTGCGCGTCGGGCTGCCGCACGATGCCGGCGCCGAGCAGTTGCGCGAGGCGGTGCAAAGCTGGCTGCAGCGGCAGGCGCTGCGGGTCTTCAAGGAGCGCAGCGCGCACTTCGCTCCCCGCCTGGGTGTGCGCGTGCGGCGCCTGTCGCTGAGTTCGGCGGCTACGCGCTGGGGCAGCGCCAGCGCCGACGGCGCGATCTGGCTGCACTGGCGGCTGATCCACTTCACGCTGCCGGTGATCGACTACGTGGTGGCGCACGAACTCGCGCACCTGCGCGAGATGAATCACAGCCGCGCCTTCTGGGAGGTCGTGCGTTCCGTGGTGCCCGACTACCAGCGCGCCCGCCGCACGCTCGACGACTCGCCGGTGCCGGTGCTCGACTGAGCGCAAACCCGGCCGCGGCGTCAAAAGTCGCGAAGGCGGCACCGGCCTCCCATGAAGCAGGGGTGGTCCGGCCAACCCGTTGCATGCACACTGGCGCCGGCGCTGTCGTTGCGAGACGGAGGGGGCGCGTTCAGGGAAGGGTGGCCGTCTCGGCACACATCAAACGGCGGCAGGTCCATGGGGCCTGCCGCCGTTTCCATCTGGGCGCCGCGTGGCGCGGACCGCGCCCGTGAAACGGGCAGAATCGCCAATTGCCACTGCGTGGCGACTTGACGACCTTCACCCGTGACCACCGAACTCGGCGAACTGTTCAGCACCAACCGCGAGTGGGCCGCTGCCACCGAGCGCCGCACGCCCGGCTTCTTCACCCGGCTGCAGGAGCAGCAGGCGCCGCAGTACTTGTGGATCGGTTGCGCCGACAGCCGGGTGCCGGCCAACGACATCGTCGGCCTGCTGCCCGGCGAGCTGTTCGTGCACCGCAACGTCGCCAATGTGGTGGTGCACTCGGACCTCAACTGCCTGTCGGTGATCCAGTTCGCGATCGACCTGCTGCAAGTCCGGCACATCATCGTGGTCGGCCACTACGGCTGCAGCGGCGTGCGCGCGGCGCTCGAGGGCCGCCGCATCGGGCTGGCCGACAACTGGCTGCGCCACGTGCAGGACGTGCGCAACAAGCACCGCATGTTCATCGAGGGGTTGCCCGACGACGAGACGCGCCTGAACGCGCTGTGCGAGCTCAACGTGCTGGAGCAGGCGCTCAACGTCTGCGAAACCACGGTGGTCGGCGACGCCTGGACACGCGGCCAGAAGGTGGTGGTGCACGGCTGGATCTACGGCCTGCACAACGGCCTGCTCGAGGACCTGCGCATGACGGTGTACGAGCAAGGCGGCGTCGGGGCTGCTTATGGGTTGGCGCTGGGTGCCCTGAAAGACCGCTACACCGGGCGGCCGCGCTGAGTCGCCGAGCTCGAGCGATGCGCCTGCCCTTGACGTTCAGGTTTGCCTGCGAGTCAGTGGTGCGGCGCGGCGGGCGGTGCCCGGTGTGGGCTCCTACTGGGGCGGTCGGCCCTGCGGGCCGACTCCGCTGTGCTTCTCGCAGCGCGCTCGCGCGGCGAAACTCGCTTCACTCCCTGCGGTCGTTGCGCTCGGACAATCGCCGCGAGTCAGATCACGAAGCAC
>DATDJF010000041.1:0-12683 GCA_036520715.1 Burkholderiaceae bacterium
CGATCTCGGCGTCGCCGTGGTCGCGCTTGCCTTCGAAGGTGATGTAGGGCGCGAGGCCGTCCTGGTGCCACTGCAGCGCGTACATGCGCGCCACCTCCTGGGCGTCGGTGGCACCGGCGTATCGTGCGATCAGGTACAGCACCAGGTCGTGCCAGGTGGTCGATGCGCCCGAGCTCACCAGCTCCTCGCGCGCGCCCGAGATCACCAGCACGCGTTCCGGATGGATCGGCACCGTCGGATACGAGGCCTCGAATTCGCGCGCGTAGCCGAAGTGCACGGTCGCGGCATTGCCGTCGAACAGCCCCGTTTCGGCGAGCAGAAAGATCCCGGAGCACGCCGAGCACAGCACGGCGCCGCGATCGTGCATGCGCTTGAGCCACTGCACCAGCCGCGGGTAACGGCCCTTGTGCCAACCCGACGAACGCAGCAGCACCGACGGCACGATCACGACGTCGGTGAACTCGATGCTGTCGATCGAACGCTGCACCTGCATCGGCACGCCGCTCACCAGATCGAGCGGGCCGACCGCCTCGCCGACGATCTCCACTTGAAACGGTGCTGGCGTGTGCACGACCGGCGCGCCCATCAGCGCACGTGCGTTCATCACGTCGTAGATGCCTGCGAGCGTGGATACCACTGCATCGGGCAAGGCCAGTAAGGCGACGTGGCGGCTGGACTTGCCGCCTTTCGAGGCACGGCTCGGGGGATTGGACATGGGCTCATTTTCGCGGCAATGCGGCCCGGCGATCCCGCCGATGCCTGCCCGCAGAGTCGGAAAACTCGATGCGCCTATAGTGGCTCCACGTTCGTTGACAGGCGCTGCGCATGGCTGGTTCGAAGAAAAAGAGAGTCTCCTCTTCCGAGCCGCTGGCGCTGCCAAAGGCGCCCACCGGCATCCACGGGCTCGACGAAATCACCGGCGGCGGGCTGCCGCGCGGCCGCCCGACCTTGGTGTGCGGCGCTGCCGGGTGCGGCAAGACGCTGCTGGCGATGGAGTTCCTGGTGCGTGGCGCGCGCGAGCACGGCGAGCCCGGCGTGTTCATGTCGTTCGAGGAAACGGCGCGCGACCTGGCCGAAAACGTGCGTTCGCTCGGCTTCGACCTCGACGAACTTTGCCGCAAGAAGTTGCTGCGCATCGACCACGTGCGCATCGAGCGCAGCGAGATCCGCGAAGCCGGAGAGTACGACCTCGAAGGCCTGTTCGTGCGCCTCAACCATGCGATCGATTCGATAAAGGCCAAGCGCGTGGTGCTCGACACCATCGAGGCGCTGTTCGCGGGGTTCGACAACGAAGCCGTGCTGCGCGCCGAGTTGCGCCGCTTGTTTCGCTGGCTGAAGGACAAGGGCGTCACGGCCATCGTCACCGGCGAGCGCGGCACCGTGACCCTGAGCCGCAACGGGCTGGAGGAGTACGTCTCCGACTGCGTGATCCTGCTCGACCACCGCGTCGACGACCAGGTGTCGACGCGGCGCCTGCGCATCGTCAAGTACCGCGGCAGCCTGCATGGCACCAACGAGTACCCGTTCCTGATCGACGAGCAGGGCATCAGCGTGATGCCGATCACCTCGGTGGGCCTGCTGCACGAGGTGTCGACCGAGCGTGTGTCCAGCGGCATCGCCCGGCTCGACGCCATGCTCGGCGGCGAGGGTTATTTTCGCGGCAGCACGGTGCTGGTCACCGGCACCGCCGGCACCGGCAAGACCACGTTGTCGGCCAGCTTCGCGCAGGCGAGCTGCCAGCGTGGCGAGCGCTGCCTGTACTTCGCGTTCGAAGAGTCGCCCGGGCAGCTGGTGCGCAACATGGGCTCGGTGGGCATCGACCTGCGCGGGTCGATCGACAAGGGGCTGTTGCGCATCGAGGCGAGCCGGCCGACCAGCTACGGCCTGGAAACGCACCTGGCGATGGTGCACAAGGCGGTGCGTCAGTTCGCGCCGCGCGTGGTGGTGATGGATCCGATCACCACGCTGTCGAGCGCCGGTATGGTGCGCGACAGCTACGCGGTGCTGACGCGGCTGGTGGACTACATGAAGTCGCAGCGCATCACGCTGATGATGACCAGCCTCACCGCGGGCGGCGAAGACCTCGAGCAAAGCGGCGCCGGCATCACGTCGCTGGTGGACACCTGGCTGCTGGTGCGCGACATCGAGCTCGGCGGCGAGCGCAACCGCGGGCTGTACGTGCTCAAGTCGCGCGGCATGCCGCACTCCAACCAGATCCGCGAGTTCGTCATCCGCAGCCACGGGCTCGACCTGCTCGACGTCTACCGCGGTCCGGGGGGCGTGCTCACCGGCTCGATGCGTCTGGAACAAGAGGCGCGCGAGCAGTCCGACCTGGTGGCGCGGCAGCGGACGCGCGAAGCGCGTGCGCGCGACCGCGAGCGCCAGCGCGCGCTGCTCGAGGCTCGCATCGACGCACTACGAAGCGAATTCGAGGCCGACGAGCGCGAGGCCAGTTTGCTGGAGCGCGAAGACAGCGGCCGCGAGGCGGCGATCGCGGCGCAGCGCGAAGCGACGGCATTGCGGCGCAGTGCCGAGGTGGTGAGGCGCCGCGCTGGCGGCGGTAGGAAGGGAAAACCATGAGCCCCAATCCCCAGAGCAAGGCGGGCACGACCGCCGCCGCCAAAGAGTGGCAGCTGCGGCTGTACGTGGCCGGCAAATCGCCCAAGTCGCTGGCCGCGTTTGCCAACCTGCGCAAGCTGTGCGAGCAGCACCTGGCGGGCCGCTACACGATCGAGGTGATCGACCTGCTCGAGAACCCGCAGCTCGCCGAGGGCGACCAGATCGTCGCCGTGCCCACCCTGGTACGCCGTTTGCCCGAGCCGCTGTGCAAGATCGTCGGTGACCTCTCGAACACCGAACGCACGCTGGTCGGATTGCAGTTGCTCCAACGATGAAACCCACCCCGCCGCCCGCCGCCCTGTCCGAGCCGTTCGGCGTCGAACCGGCGCAACGCTACGTGCTGCGCCTGTTCGTCAGCGGCATGACCGCGCGTTCGACGGCGGCGCTGGCCACCATCAAGGCGCTGTGCGAGCACGAGCTGCAGGGTCGCTACGAGCTCGACGTGGTCGACATCTACCAGCATCCGGAGTTGGCCGTGGAGGAGCAGATCGTCGCGGTGCCGACCCTGGTGCGGCAGCTGCCCGAGCCTTTGCGGCGGATCATCGGCGACCTGTCGAACGAGCAGCGCTTGTTGAAGGGCCTGGACCTGCGGCCGCTGCCTTGACGCCCGATCTGCAGTCACCCGACGAGTTGCGCGCGCACAACGCGGAGTTGCGGTTGCGCCTGCAGGAGGCCGAGGACACCCTGCAGGCGATTCGCAGCGGCGGCGTCGACGCCTTCGTCGTCGGGCCTGCGGGGGCACAGCAGATCTACACGCTCGAAGGCGCGGAGCGCCCCTACCGCATGTGGGTGGAGAAGATGCAGCAGGGCGCGGCAACGCTCGAGCGTGGCCTCATCACCTATTGCAACCAGCGTTTGGGCGATCTGGTGGGCGTGGCACCCGAGGCGCTGCTCGGCGTGGCGCTGCGCGAGTTCATCGACGAGGATCACCAAGCCGAGTACGACGCCTTGCTGGTGCAGGGCCTGGTCGGCTCCGGGCAGGCCGAATCGTGCGTGCACAGCCGAGGTGGCACCTACGTGCCGGTGTTGCTCACCGTCAACCCGCTGTCGCTGGACGGTGCGTCGCTCGGCGTGCTGGCCACCGATCTGACCGTGCAGAAGCATCACGACAAGTTGGCGCATGCGCTTGCCGAACGTGAGCGGCTGGACACCGAGTTGCGCCAGGTCGTGGCCGAGTTGTCGGAGTCGGACCGCCGCAAGAGCGAGTTCCTGGCGATGCTGTCGCACGAGCTGCGCAACCCGCTGGCACCGATCAGCAACACCCTGCAGATCCTCAGCCACGGCGACGCGGTGGCGCCGCAGGCCCGGGCCACGCTGGAGGTGGCGCAGCGCCACGTGCGGCAGATGGTGCGGCTGGTCGATGACCTGCTCGACGTCAGTCGCATCAGCCATGGCCGCATCGAGGTGCGCAAAGAGCCGGTCGAGCTGGCGTCGATCGCCCGCCAGGCTGTCGAGTCGGTGCGTCCGTTGGCTGCGCAGGCCGGGCTGGATCTCGAGGTGCAGGCGCGCGCCGCGACGCCGTGGGTGCAGGCCGATCCGGCGCGGCTGGCCCAGGCGATCGGCAACCTGCTGCACAACGCGGTCAAGTTCACGCCGCACGGCGGGCAAGTCAGCGTCACGGTCGAGCGCGACGGCGCCGATGCCGTGCTGCGGGTGACCGATAGCGGCATCGGCTTGGCGTCCGATCAGCTGTCGCGCATCTTCGAGTTGTTCACCCAGCTCGACTCGTCGCTGGATCGTGCACAGGGCGGCCTGGGCATCGGCCTGGCGCTCGTCAGGGCACTGATGCAACTGCACGGTGGCTCGGTCGAGGCGCGCAGCGCGGGCCTGGGCCGTGGCAGCGAGTTCACGCTGCGCTTGCCGGCGTTGGATTCGCCAGCGGTGGTGGCCAGGCCGCCGCAAGGGCGCGCGGCCAGCGCACGCGCACACCGGGTGCTGGTGGTCGACGACAACCGCGATGCGGCCGACAGCATGGCCGCGCTGCTCGAACTCGGCGGCCATCGAGTGGCCGTGGCCTACGACGGGCTGGCCGCAGTGGAAGCGGCCTGCACGGGCGAACACGATCTGGTGCTGCTCGACATCGGCCTGCCCAAGCTCGATGGCTTCGAGGCCGCGCGCCGCATCCGCCAACGTTGCGCCGATTCGCCGCGGCGCATCAGGCTGGTGGCACTCACCGGCTGGGGCCAATCCGAAGACCGGCAGCGCTCGCGGGCGAGCGGTTTCGACGACCACCTGGTCAAGCCGGTCGACCCGCAGGCGCTGGAAGGCCTGCTGGCGCGGCTCGACGAAGACTCGCCACCTGCCGCGTGACACGGCCCGTGCTCGCGCGAAGCGCCGGCGTCGTGGCACGAACGAACCGTTCGCGGGCGAATTCAGCACTGCCGTGAAGCCGGCCGTGCCGCGACCATGGGAACCGTTTCAACGCTGCATCTCGCAGAGGAAAGGTTCCCCACCATGGACGCTCCCGTGATCGACCAAGCCAAGCTCGAAGCCTTCGCCATGCGCGCCGTCGGCGACATCGCCGCTGCCTACAACGGCGTGATGGTGAGCCTGGGCAGCAAGCTCGGCCTGTACCAGGCGCTGGCCTATGCCGGGCCGCTGAGCAGCAAGGAGCTGGCGCGGCGCGCCGGTTGCGCCGAACGCTACGTGCGCGAGTGGCTGAATCAACAAGCCGCCGGCGGCTACCTCGGCTACCACGCGGTCAGCGACACCTACGAGATGTCACCCGAGCAGGCGATGGTGCTGGCCGACGAGGACAGCCCCGCCTACATCCCGCCGGCGTGGAACATGCCCGCAGCGATGTGGGCCGACGAGCCCAAGACGCTCGAGGCGTTTCGCAGCGGCGGCGGCGTGGCCTGGAGCGAGCACGACGCACGCATGGCCTGCGGCGTGGCGGCGTTCTACCGCAACGGCTACCGCGCCAGCCTGGTGCCACAGTGGCTGCCGGCGCTCGACGGCGTGGTCGAGCAGCTGCAGGCCGGCATCGCGGTGGCCGACGTCGGCTGCGGCCACGGCCACTCGACCCTGCTGATGGCGCAGGCGTTTCCGAACTCCCGCTTCTACGGCTTCGACACCCACGGCGCGTCGATCGACGCGGCACGCGCCAACGCCGCCGAGGCCGGCGTGATGCGCCGCGCCGACTTCTCGATCGCGCGCGCCGAGACCTACCCCGACCACCGCTACGGCCTGATCTGCTTCTTCGACACGCTGCACGACCTCGGCGACCCGGTGGCCGCGGCGCGCCATGCGGCCGCGACGCTGGCGCCGGGTGGCACCGTGCTGCTGGTGGAGCCGTTCGCGCACGACCGCACCGAGGACAACCTGTCGACGGTGGGGCAGCTCTACTACGGCGGCTCGTCGGTGATCTGCTGCGCGCACGCCATCTCCGAGGGCGGCAAGCTGGTGCTCGGCGCGCAGGCGGGGCCCAAGCGGCTGGAAGACGTGTTCCGCAAGGCCGGCTTCACGCACTTCCGGCGTGCGGCGGAGACGCCGTTCAACCTGATCTTCGAGATTCGGCGCTGAGCCACCGCCGCACGCGTCAGTCTGGCTGGATGCGTGCCTCGCGGATCAGCTTGTCGTAGCGCGCCCGCTCGCTCGCCATCAGGCTGGCGAGGCGCTCGACCGGGCCGGGCAGGACCTCGCCGCCCGCGGCGGCGAGGCGATCACGCACCTCGGGTGCGGCGAGCGCCTTCTGCACCTCGGCGTGCAGGCGTGCCACCACCGGCGCGGGCAGCCCGGCCGGCGCGACCACGCCGTACCACACAGCGGCTTCGAAACCTGGATAGCCCAACTCGGCGATCGACGGCACATCGGGGAAGATCGGGCTGCGCGTCGCGCTCAGCACCGCGAGCACACGCAGCTTGCCTGCGCGCGCATGCGGCAGCGCCTCGAGCGCGTTCACCGCCACCAGCGTCAGGTGGCCGCCGATGGTGTCACTCAGCGCCGGCGCGCCGCCCTTGTACGGCACATGGTTCAGCTGGATGCCGGCCGCCCGCTGGAACAGCTCGATCGCCAGATGCGGCGTCGAGCCGTTGCCCGGGCTGCCGTAGTTGACCGAGCGCGCGGACGCCTTGGAGAGCTCGATCAGCTTGGCGATCGATTCGATCGGTGCCTGCGCGCCGGCTGCCAGCACCACCGGCACGCGGCCGACCAGCGCCACCGGCGTGAAGTCGCGGGCCATGTCGAACGGCGGCGGCTGGTACAGCGCGGGGTTGGCGGCGATCGAATTGGCCGTCAGCATCAGCGTGTAGCCGTCGGGCGGGCTGTCGATCAACGCGCGCAGCGCGATGTTGGTGCCGGCACCGGGCTTGTTCTCGACCACGATCGGCTGGCCCAGGGCGGATGCGATCTGCTGGCCGAGCGCGCGCGCGATGATGTCCACCGCGCCGCCCGGCGCGAAGCCGACCAGCAACTTGATGGGCTTGGACGGAAAAGCGGCGGGTTGCGCACCCGTGTGGCATGCGCTGGCCAGCGCGACTGCGGCCACCAGAAAACGGCGGCGGTCGATCGTCAGCATCGCGGCGTGGCGTGGCATGTCGTCTCCAGGTCGTGCGCTCGCGCCTTCAGAACTGCGCCGCGTACTGCGCCGGATCGATGGTCGCACCGATCACCAGCGGCCGGTCGTTCGAACGCGGCGCCGCGAGCGCCGCTTCGAGCCCACGCGCGCTGTCGACGTTGATGCCGTCGCAGCCCATCGATTGGGCCAGCAGCGCGATGTCGGTCGCGTCGATGCGGGTGCCCCAGCTCGGGTAGCGGCGTGCCGCCTGCTTGAGCTCGATGCGGTTCAGGCTGTTGTCGCAGAACACCACCACCACCAACGCCAGCTTCAGCGTGGCCGCGGTGCGCAACTCGCCTTGCACCATCGCCAGGCCGCCGTCGCCGGTGAAGCAGACCACCGGCCGCTCGGGGTGCAGCAGCTTGGCGGTCATCGCGGCCGGCAGCGAGAAGCCCATCGACGACAGGCCGTTGCTCATCAGCAAGGCACGTGGCGCGTGCGTGGTCCAGCCTTGCCCGACCAGCAGCTTGTGCGAGCCGACGTCGGTGCTGACGATCGTCTCGGCGGGCATCGCCGCGCGCACCACGTCGACCACGTCGCTCGGGTTCAGGCGGCCGGCCACGCGCCCGGCGCCGTAGAGCTCGCGCAGGCGCGCGCGATGCGCGGCGATCTCGGCGTGGGTCCAGCGCGCGCCGCCCGGCGCCGCATCGGCGATGGCATGCAGGATCGCTGCGATGTCGCCGACGATCTCGACCTCGGCGCCGAACACCTGGTCGGTGTTGGGCACGGTGTCGATGTGGATCGTCGGCATAACGAGCGACCACGGCTTGATCAGCTCCACCGCATCGAAGCCGATCGCCAGCAGCAGGTCGGCGTCACGTAGGAAATCCCACACGCAGCCGTTGCAGGCCATGTCGAGCGTGCCGGCATACAGCGCATGCGTCTCGGGCACGATGCCCTTGGCCATCGGCGCCACCACCACCGGGCAGCTCACGGCCTCGGCCAGGCGCAGCAATGCATCGCCGGCGTTGCTCCAGACCGCGGAGTGGCCGGCCAGGATGATCGGCCGGCGCGCCGCCTGCAGGCGGCGCACCGGGTCGGCCTGCACGCCGGCGGCCGCAAACACCTGCGTCGAGCGCAGCGCCGTCAGCGGCGGCAGCACCACGTCGGCATCCGTAGCGGTGGCGCCCACCACGTCGGCGGCGGTGGTGAGGTGCACCGGCCCGGGCCGCTCGGCCATCGCCGTGCGCAGCGCGCGCCGCATGATGGCGCCCACGGTGTGCGGCTGCACCGCGGCGGCCCACTTGGCGATCGGCTTGAACAGCGTCTGGTGGTCGATCACCTGGTGCGTGAACGTGAGCTCGCGCCTGGTTTCGATCTGGCCCGAGATCGCGATCATCGGCACGCGGTCGAGCCAGGCGCTGGCCACCGCGTTGACCAGGTTGGTCGAGCCCGGGCCGAGCGTCGACACGCACACGCCGGGGCGGCCGGTGAGCTGGCCATAGGCCTCGGCCATCAGGCCGGCCGTGCCCTCGCGCGTGCCGAGCACGAACTGCATCTCGGCACGGCGCGCGGCCTCGAGAAACTCGACCGTCGGGTCGCCCGGGTAGCCGAACACGTGGCCGATGCCGGCGCGGGCCAGGTACTGGATGATCACTTCCGACGTGTTCATGCGTGGGGTGCTGGCGCGTTGAGTGCGGCGCTCGACCTCAGGTGTGCGCGAGGCCGCCGAGCTCCGACAGGCTCTCGGTGCGCCACAGCCGGGTGAGCAGGGCATAGGCCGACAAGTCGCCGACGATCGGCCCGGCCAGCTCGAGGAACTTGTCGTCCAGCTCGGCATCGCTGAGCGGCGCATCGGGGTCGCCCTTGCGTGTGGGCTGCAGCACGGTCTGGCTGCGGCCATCGCGCAAGGTGATCGACACGCGTGCCGCGCGCCGCCCCGGGAACGCCGCGTCGAGCTCGGGGTCGACGCCCAGCGTGATGCGCGCCATCAGCTCGCGCGTGTGCCGATCCGCGAGCCGGTCCGGCGCAAAGGCGGCGAGCCGCACCTGGCCGTGCTGCAGCGCCGTCGCCACCACGTACGGCAGCGAAAAGCGCGCCTCGGCGGGCGTGTGCGGTGACGCGTGGCCGGCCACGTGCAGCGCCTCGGCGTAGGTGTCGATGTGCACCGACGCGATGTCGGCCACGTTCGCCGCCATGTGCGAACGCAGCGCCAGCGCACCGTCGATGGCGGCGAAGGTGTGGCCGCAGCAGGCGTGGTTCTTGAAGGTCATGCCGGTGATGTGGAACTCGCGGCCGAGCGTGGCCATGCAGCGCGACCAGTCGGGCGACTCGCCCATCGCGTGGCCGAATCCATCATCACCCTCCAGCACGTCGAGCGCGCCGGTCACTCCGGCGGCCGCAGCCAGCGCCGCGGTGACGCCGGCCTCGGCGGCGCGACCCGCGTGCAGCGGCTTGGACATCGAATCGCTGCGAAACGCCTGCTGCAGCCCTGCCGCACAGGTGGCCGCGGTGGCCAGCGCATGCGCGAAGCGCGTGGCGTCGAGTTCGAGCACTTCCGCGGCAGCGGCGGCGGCCCCAAAGCAGCCGATGGTGCCGGTGCTGTGCCAGAAGGCGTAGTGCGCGCGGCCCATGGTGGCACCGATGCGGGTGGAGATCTCGTAGCCGACGATCACCGCGCGCAGCAACGCCGGCCCCGCCAGCCCACGCGCCTGCGCGAGGGCCAGGGCGGCCGCGATGGTCGGCGCACCCGGGTGGTAGATGGCTTCGCGATCGATGTCGTCCACCTCGGCAGTGTGCGCCGCGGTGCCGTTGATCAGCGCCGCCGCACGCGCCGTAGCGCGCTGGCCGAGCGCGAGGCGCGCGGCACCGTGGCCGAGCTCGTCGCCGAGCGCGCGCTCCAGCAGCGTGGCCGGCGGCAGCACCGCGCCGGGCAACACCGCCGCGTGCCAATCGACCAGCGCACGCTTGGCGTGGTGCAGCAGCGGCGGCGCGATCTCGCGCGCACGAAAGTCCTGCGCGAAGCGGGCCGCCTGCTCGACGACGTGGCCGGGCACGGGCATCGTCGGGGCGGACATCGCCACCTCACTCTGCGGTGGCGCCGGACTCGCGCACCACCACCTTCCATTTCTCGTACTCGCGCTGCACGAACTGCGCAAACTGCTCGGGCGTGCCGCCGGACGGGTCGGCGCCTTCCTTGACGAGCTGTGCTTCCATCGTCGGCGCGCCGATGATTTCGTTGACGGCCTTGTTCAGCGCGCTGATCACATCGGCCGGCGTGCCCTTCGGCGCGAAGTAGCCGAACCAGGCGCCCGCCTCGAAGCCGGGAAAGCCGCTTTCGGCCACCGTGGGCACCTCGGGCATCGAACGCGAGCGCTTGGCGCTGCTCACCGCCACCGGCTTGAGCGCGCCGCTGTGGATGTGCGCGATCACCGAGGGAATCGTCGCGAACATGAACTGCACGCGCCCGGCCAGCAGGTCGCGCAGCGCTTCGGCGCCTTTGTACGGAACGTGCGTGGCCTCGATGCCGGCGCGCTTGCCGAGCAGAAAGCCCGACAGGTGCGCCGTGGTGCCGATGCCGGTGGACGCGTAGTTCAGCTTGCCGGGGTTCGCGCGCGCGTAGGCGAGGAACTCGTCGAAGTTCTTCGCCGGCACCGACGAGTGCAGCACCAGCACGTTGGGCACGTCGGCAATCAGCACCACCGGCACCAGCTCGGTCAGCGGGTTGTAGGGCAGCTTCGGATACAGCGTGGGGTTGACGGTCATCGGCCCCACCGAGTTGACCATCAGCGTGTAGCCATCGGCCGGCGAACGCACCACCAGCTCGGTGCCGAGGTTGCCGCTGGCGCCGGGCTTGTTGTCGATGACGAACGGCTGCTTGAACCGCTCGCCGAGCTGGTGGCCGATGCTGCGCGCCAGGATGTCGGTGGTGCCGCCGGCGGTGAACGCCACCACTACACGCACCGGCTTGGCGGGCCAGGCCTGGGCCCACGCGGCGCCGCCAATCGCAACGCCGGCCAGCAGCGCGCAGGCGGCTCGGATGAAGGTGTGCATGCTTGTCTCCTTGTGCGCCGGAGCACGGCGCCTTCGAAGCCGCAATCGACGTTGCGGTCCTCGCCTCTGCCGGTGAGCCTACGGCGACGCCGACCGCTGCGGAACTACCATATTCCTTGGGCGGATATAAGCAGTTGTGATAGCCGCGCGGCAGGGTGTTTCAAGCCCTGCGGTAGGCTTCGGGCATGGCGGCCAACGACGAAGCAGCGCCCGACGCGGCGCGAGCGCTCGACAAAGACGCGCTGCGCCGCAAATACCGCCAAGAGCGCGACAAGCGGCTGCGTGCCGACGGCAACGAGCAGTATCTGCAGCTCAAGGGCCGGCTGGCGCACTACCTCGAAGACCCCTACACGCCGCGTCGGCCGCGTGCCCCTTGTAACGATCACGTGACCTTCGCGTTCGTCGGCGGCGGCTTTGCCGGACTGGTGACCGCTGCGCGGCTGGTCGAGGCCGGCATCCGCGATGTGCGCATCGTCGAGAAGGGCGGCGACTTCGGCGGCACCTGGTACTGGAACCGCTACCCGGGCGCTCAGTGCGACACCGCTTCGATGGTGTACATGCCGCTGCTCGAGGAAACCGGGCACATGCCGACGGAGAAGTACGCGCGCGGCCCGGAAATCCTCGAACACTGCCAGCGCATCGGCCGCCAGTACGGGTTGTACGAGCGGGCAATGTTCCACACCGAGGTGCACGACATCGCCTGGGACGACGCGCGGTCGGTGTGGCGCATCCGCACCGATCGTGGTGATGCCTTCACGGCGCAGTTCATCGGCCTGGGCACCGGCCCGCTGCACGTGCCCAAGCTGCCTGGCATCGACGGCATCGAGGCGTTCCGCGGCCACGCCTTCCACACCAGCCGCTGGGACTACGGCTACACAGGGGGTGACCGCTTCGGCGCGCCGATGACCGGGCTGGCCGACAAACGTGTGGCGATCATCGGCACCGGCGCCACCGCGGTGCAGTGCGTGCCGCACCTGGCCCGCGACTGCGCCGCGCTGTGGGTGTTTCAGCGTACGCCGTCGTCGGTGGACGTGCGCGCCAACGCGCCGATCGACGCGGCGTGGTTCGCGACCATCGCCACCGCGGGCTGGCAGCAGCGCTGGCTCGAAAACTTCACCGCCAACCAGGCCGGCGGCAGCGCGAAGGAAGACCTCGTGCAAGACGGCTGGACCGACCTGGCGCGCCGCATCCGCGCCCGGGTGATGCAGTTGCCGCGCGAGCAGATGACGCCGCCACACATGCTGGCGGCATACGAGGATTCCGACAACGAGAAGATGGACGAGATCCGCGCCCGCGTCGACGCCATCGTCAAGGACCGCGACACGGCGCGCAAGCTCAAGGCTTGGTATCGCCAGCTCTGCAAGCGCCCGTGCTTCCACGACGAATACCTGCAGGCCTTCAACCGGCCGAACACCCGGCTGGTCGACACCGACGGCCGGGGGGTCGAGCGCATCACCGAGCACGCGGTGGTGGCGGCCGGTGTGGAGCATGCGGTCGACTGCATCATCTACGCGTC
>DATDJF010000042.1:0-8002 GCA_036520715.1 Burkholderiaceae bacterium
GTGGCCGACATCAGCGCGCCGCAAGACCGCGCACGCCGCTTCGGCCTGCTCGGTGCGATGTTCGGGGTCGGCTTCATCCTCGGGCCGGTGATCGGTGGCGTGCTCGGCGACATCGACCTGCGGCTGCCCTTCGTCGTGGCGGGTTGCATGGCACTGATCAACTGGTGTTATGGCTTCTTCGTGCTGCCGGAATCGCTGCCGCAAGACAGGCGCCGGCCATTCGAGTGGCGGCGTGCCAACCCGGTGTCCGCGCTCAAGGGCCTGGCGGCGCTCAAGGGGGTCGGCCCGCTCGTATGGGTCATCGGGCTGGCGAGCCTTGCACAGTTCATGCTGCACATGACCTGGGTGCTCTACACCAAGTTCAGGTTCGGCTGGGGGCCGGGGCAGGTGGGCTGGTCGCTGTTCGCCGTCGGGGTGGTGTCGGCCGTCAGCCAGGGCGTGCTGCTCAAGCCGCTGCTGGCGCGCTTCTCGCCGCGGCGGCTTGCCGTAGTGGGGCTGATCGTGGGCGCCGTGTCGTACCTGGGCTTCGGCCTGGCCAGCGAGGGCTGGATGATGTACGCGGTGATCGCGCTCGGCCTGCTCGGCGGCGCGGCGCAGTCGGCGATGCAGAGCATCGTTTCCAACGCTGCCGACCCCACCCGCCAGGGCCAGACGATGGGCGCGGTGTCGTCACTCAGCAGTCTGATGGCGGTGATGGCCCCGGTGGTTGCGCTCGAGCTGCTGCGCTGGGTGTCGGACCGCCCGCCCACCGACTGGCTGATCGGGCTGCCGTTTTTCACCTGCTCGGCGCTGCAGTTCACGGCCGCCGTCATCGCCTGGCGATTCTTCCGCAGCCACCGGGAGCTGCGCGCCGCGGCCGCGTGACCACGCAGTCTTTCCCAGCATCCGCCCATGACGCACGACAAGATCCTGATCCTCGACTTCGGCTCCCAGGTGACGCAGCTCATCGCGCGGCGCGTGCGCGAGGCGCACGTGTACTGCGAGATCCACCCCAACGACGTGCCGGAGTCGTTCATACGCGAGTTCGCGCCCAAGGGCATCATCCTGTCGGGCAGCCACGCCAGCACCTACGAGGCGCAGGAGTTGCGCGCGCCCGCGGCGGTGTGGACGCTCGGCGTGCCGGTGCTCGGCATCTGCTACGGCATGTTCACGATGACCGTGCAGCTCGGCGGTGAGGTCGAGGCGAGCTCGCATCGCGAATTCGGTTATGCCGAGGTGCGCGCGCGCGGGCACACCAGGCTGTTCGACGGCATCGAGGACTTCCGCACCGCCGAGGGCCACGGCATGCTCAAGGTGTGGATGAGCCACGGCGACAAGGTGACCGCGCTGCCGCCGGGCTTCAAGCTGATGGCCAGCACCCCGAGCTGCCCGATCGCCGGCATGGCCGACGAGGCGCGCGGCTACTACGGCGTGCAGTTCCACCCCGAGGTCACGCACACGCTGCAGGGCCGCGCGACGCTCGAGCGCTTCGTGCTCGGCATCTGCGGCGCCCGCGCCGACTGGATCATGCGCGACCACATCGGCGAGGCGGTGGCGCGCATCCGCGAGCAGGTGGGCGACGAGGAAGTGATCCTCGGCCTGTCGGGCGGCGTCGATTCCAGCGTGGCCGCCGCGCTGATCCACCGCGCGATCGGCGAGCGGCTGACCTGCGTGTTCGTCGATCACGGCCTGCTGCGGCTGAACGAAGGCGCGTTGGTGATGGAGATGTTCGCCGGCCGCCTGCACGCCAAGGTGCTGCACGTCGATGCCAGCGAGCAGTTCCTGGGCGCGCTGAAGGGCGTGGCCGATCCCGAGGCCAAGCGCAAGATCATCGGCCGCGAGTTCGTCGAGGTGTTCCAGCGCGAGGCCAAGAAGCTGGTCAAGGCCAAGTGGCTGGCGCAGGGCACGATCTACCCCGACGTCATCGAGTCGGGCGGCGCCAAAACCAAGAAGGCGACCACCATCAAGAGCCACCACAACGTCGGCGGCCTGCCCGAGACGCTGGGGCTCAAGTTGCTGGAGCCGCTGCGCGACCTGTTCAAGGACGAAGTGCGCGAGCTCGGGCAGGCACTCGGACTGCCGCACGACATGGTGCACCGCCATCCGTTCCCCGGCCCGGGGCTGGGCGTGCGCATCCTGGGCGAGGTCAAGCGCGAGTACGCCGAGCTGCTGCGCCGCGCCGACCACATCTTCATCGAAGAGCTGCGCAAGACCGTCGACGAGACCAGCGGCAAGACCTGGTACGAGCTGACCTCGCAGGCGTTCGCCGTGTTCCTGCCCGTCAAGAGCGTCGGCGTGATGGGCGACGGCCGCACCTACGACCACGTGGTGGCGCTGCGCGCCGTGCAGACCAGCGACTTCATGACCGCCGATTGGGCCGAGCTGCCCTACGCGCTGCTCAAGCGCGTGTCGAGCCGCATCATCAACGAGGTGCGCGGCATCAACCGCGTCACCTACGACGTGTCGAGCAAGCCGCCGGCGACGATCGAGTGGGAGTAGCGCTGCGGCACACGGCTTGCCACACGAACGAACGGCGCGCGCATCGATCCGACATTCACGGAGCGTTTCACCGCGCGGAGGCATCATGCGGGGCCTGTTCGAATCGCTCGACAAGTGGCGGGGTGCGGAGTGGCGGCAGCGCGACGCGATGAAGCAGCTGTCGCGCGCCTACGAATGCCGCTGCGGCACACGCATCTTCTTCGCCAACACGCAGTGCCTGTCGTGCGGCTCGCCACTGGGCTACCTGCCGCAGGCTGCGGCGCTGGCGGCGCTCGACCCCGGCGCCGAGCCCGGCACCGTGACGGTCGCAGGCTACGACGGCATCCACAGGCCCTGCGGCAATCGCGAAACGCCCGCGCAGTGCAACTGGCTGGTGCCGGCCGACGATCACGATCCGTTGTGCATCGCCTGCCGGCTCAATCACACGATTCCGAACCTTTACGACGCCGACAATGCGCGCTACTGGGCAGCCATCGAGGCGGCCAAGCGCCGACTGGTGGCCCAGCTGCTGGCGCTCGGGTTGCCGATCAGATCCAGGGTCAACGAAGACCCTGAACGCGGCTTGATGTTTCGCTTCCTGCGCCGGCAGCCGGGCGAGCCGGCCGTGACGACGGGTCACGCCGACGGTGTCATCACGATCGACATCGAAGAGGCCGACGCCGCCAGGCGCGAGCAGCTCAAGCAGGACCTGCACGAACCGTATCGCACGCTGCTCGGTCACTTCCGGCACGAGGTCGGACACTACTACTGGGATCGCCTGGTTCGCGACTCCAAGTGGCTGGCGCCGTTCCGCGAGCTGTTCGGCGACGAACGTGCCGATTACGCTGAAGCCTTGAAGCGCAACTACGAGCAGGGGCCTCCGGCCGGCTGGACGGACTCGTTCATCTCGTCGTACGCCACGACGCATCCGTGGGAAGACTGGGCCGAGACCTGGGCCCAATATCTGCACATGGCCGACAGCCTGGGCACCGCCATCGGCTTCGGGCTCGACGCCGCCGACCTCGAAAGCCGGATCAGCCCCTTCACGCGCGACGATCTCTATGCAGCGCACGATCCCGGAGCGGCGCGATTCCTGTCGCTGCTCAACTCGTGGATCGAGATGATCATGGTGCTCAACGAGCTGGCGCGCAGCATGGGTCAGCCGGACTTCTACCCGTTCGTGATGTCCAGGCCCGTGGTGGCCAAGCTGCAGCTCATCTACATGATCGTCGCCGACGTGCAGGCAGAGTCGGTGGCCGCAGCCTGAGCTGGCGAGCACATCCGACTGCCCCATCTCGGGGGGATGTCCCGACGCGACACCGGCCGACGAACCGCGCCAGACGACGACCCGGTCGAGCCTCCGGCACAGTGATGTGGGTCATCGTGCACACGCCTTCGAATTGCGCGCTCAGGGTCCCTGACCAGTAAGGGTACAGTCGCGCGCACGGCCTGGCGGCACGCAGGTGGCGGGTCGGTGGGGGCGAAGGGCCCGAAGGGGCGAGCGATGCGCGCATTGTTCAGTTTGGTCAGCCTCGTGATCGTGGTGGCCATCATCATGATGGTGGCCAAGAAGCAACTGCAGGCGGTGGCGCCCGCGGTGGTGCCGCCGGCCAGTCCGGGCGCGCCCGCGCCCACGGTGCCGGAGCAGTCGCGCGCCGCGCAGCAAAAGGTGCTGCAGGACGTCAACCGCGCGCTGGAACAGGGCGCGTCGCGCGCGCCCGACTAGAGCCGACGATGACGACCTTGCGCGCCGCGGGTGCGCCTGTGCGATGACACCCGACGTGTTCGACGAGAGCGCGATGCGGCTCGCGCTCGATCAGGCGCTCAACGCCCAGCTCGCCGGCGAAGTGCCGGTCGGCGCCGTGATCGTGCGCCGCACCGAAGGCGGCCCGCAGGTGGTGGCCACCGGCTACAACCGGCCGATCACCACCAGCGACCCCACCGCCCACGCCGAGATCGTGGCGCTGCGCCATGCCGCGCAGCTGGCCGAGAACTACCGGCTGCCCGACCTCGAGCTGTACGTGACGCTCGAGCCGTGCGCGATGTGCGCGATGGCGATGATGCATGCGCGCCTGAAGCGGGTGGTGTTCGCCGCGGCCGATCCCAAGACGGGCGCTGCCGGCTCGGTGGTCGACTTGTTCGGCAACCGCACGCTCAACCACCACACCGAGTGGCTCGGCGGAGTGCTGGCCGAACCTGCGGGTGCGCTGCTGCGCGAATTCTTCAGCGAGCGGCGCAGCCAGCTGCGCGCCGAGCGCGAGGCCGCGGCTGCCGCCGAAGGCGACGTCGCCATCCCCACCGGCGAGGTGATCGAATCCTTGCCGCCCGACGAGCCGCCCGTGCGATGAAGAGAACGCTGATCGAGGTCTTCACCTGTGCCGGCGTCGAGTTGCGCGGCGACGCGGTGCGCCGCGCCGCCGCGCGGCTGAAGGCACTGGGTTTCGGCGTCGCGCTCGATGCCAGCGTCAAGCTGCGCCACCAGCGTTTTGCCGGCAGCGACGAGGAGCGGCTGGCCACGCTGTACCGCGTGGCCGACGCGGCTCCCTCGATCGCGATGGCCTGCCGCGGCGGCTACGGCATGACGCGGCTGCTCGATGCGATCGCCTGGAAGCGCGTCGCACGCAGCGTCGGCCAGGGCACGCGCTGGGTCGGCTACAGCGACATGACCGCGCTGCAGATGGGCCTGCTGGCGCACACCGGCACGCCGTCGTGGGCCGGGCCGATGGCCTGCGACGACTTCGGTCGCGACGACGACGAGGGCGGCGTCGACGACATCACGCGCGACTGCTTCGTCGAGGCGATGACCGGTGCGCTGAAGGCAGTGGGCTTTCGCAGCGAGGCCGGCTTCGACGGGCTGCACGCCAAGGGCGTGTTGTGGGGCGGCAACCTGGCGATGCTGTGCTCGATGCTCGGCACGCCGCACTTCCCGCGCGTCAAGGGCGGCATCCTGTTCGTCGAGGACGTCAACGAGCACCCGTATCGCGTCGAGCGTTGCCTGTTGCAGTTGCACCAGGCCGGCGTGCTGCGCGAGCAGAAGGCAGTGCTGCTCGGGGCGGTGAGCGACTACCGGGCCTCGCCGCTGGACCGCGGCTACACGCTGAAGTCGGCGGTGGCCCACCTGCGCGCGGTGTCGCGCACGCCGCTGCTCACCGGGCTGCCGTTCGGCCACGTGCGTACCAAGGTCAGCCTACCGATCGGCCAGCGGGTCGAGCTCGCGGTGCAGGAGCGCGACGTGCTGGTGGGGTGGTGATGCTTCGCGGCTGCGGCGCCGCATTGGCGCTCGCGTGGGGCGTGGCGGCGTGCAGCAACAACCCGTACCCGGCCGAGCTGATGCGCAGCAACGCGCTGGTCTACACCTTCGACGAGCGTTCGCCGCGTTACCTCGATCCGACGGCGTCGTATTCCAACCCGGAGTCGGCCTACACCTACCAGATCTACGAGCCGCCGTACACCTACCACTACCTGAAGCGCCCGTACGAGCTGATTCCCAAGGTCGCCGCGCAAGTGGTGGCGCCGGTGTTCCTGAATGCCAATGGGCAGCGCCTGCCCGCCGATGCGCCGGCCGAGCGCATCGCCGAGAGCGTGTACGACATCCCGATCCTGCCCGGCGTGATGTACCAGCCGCACCCCGCGTTCGCCAAGGATGCGCAGGGCCGCTATCGCTACCACACCGACCATGCGCTGACCCGCGAGGAGCTGGGCGACCGCCGCTCGCCGTGGCAGTTCGAGCAGGGCACGCGCGAGCTGGTGGCCGAGGACTTCGTCTACGCGATCAAGCGCCACGCCACCACGCGCATCGAAGCGCCGGTGTATGCGGTGTTCGCCGAATACGTGGTCGGGCTCAAGGAATACGGCGAGTTGATCAAGCACGAGGACGCCAAGCTGCTCGCCGGGCTGCCGGAGGACCTGCAGGACAAGCCGTTCCTCGATTTTCGGCAGTGGCCACTGGCGGGTGCGCAGGCGATCGACCGCTACACGCTGCGCATCCGCCTGAAAGGCAAGTATCCGCAGTGGCGCTACTGGATGGCGATGCCGTTCACCGCGCCGCTGCCGTGGGAGGCCGATGCCTTCTACGCGCAGCCGGGCATGGCGCAGGCGGGCCTGTCGCTGAACCAGTGGCCGGTGGGCACCGGCCCGTTCATGATGCGCACCTTCGAGCGCGACCGCCTGCACGTGCTGGAGCGCAACCCCAACTATCGCGGCGGCACCTACCCCTGCGAAGGCCAGCCGCAAGACAAGGCAGCGGGGCTGCTCGACGACTGCGGCAAGGCCACGCCGTTCGTCGACACCTTGTACGTGACGATCGAAAAGGAACGCACACCGCGCAAGGAGAAGTTCAAGCAGGGTTACCTCGACGTGCCCGAGATCGAGCGTCCCGAGTGGGGCGTGGGCTTCAAGTCCGATAGCGACGACTCCGACGAGGTGCGCCGCTTGTTCGACGAGCGCAAGTTCAAGTTCCCGCTCACCGCCGACATCTCCAACTGGTACTTCGGCTTCAACATGCTCGACCCGGTGGTCGGCGACGTCGGCACGCCGGCCGAGCGCGAGCGCCACCGCAAACTGCGCCAGGCGATCTCGATCGCCATCGACTGGGAAGAGGGCTACGGCCGCATCTTTCGCTACAAGGGCGGCGATGCGGCGCACAGCCCGTTGCCGCCTGGTCTGTTCGGCTCGCGCGAACAGACGCCCGGCTTCTTCAACCCGGTGACTCACCGACTGGTCAACGGCAAGGCCGAACGCCGCCCGATCGAAGACGCCAGGCGGCTGCTGGCCGAGGCCGGCTACCCGGACGGACGCGCTGCCGGCAGCGGCCGCCCGCTGGTGCTGAACTACGACTTTCAGCGCGCGCTGACGCCGGAGTTCAAGGCCGAGAACGACTGGATGGTCAAGCAGTTCGCCAAGATCGGCATCCAGCTCGAGATCCGCGCCACCGATTTCAACCAGTTCCAGGACAAGACGCTCAAGGGCAAGCACCAGATCTTCTGGGCCGGCTGGCTGGCCGACTACCCGGACGCGGAGAATTTCCTGTTCCTGCTGTATGGGCCCAACGCCAAGAGCAAGAACAACGGCGAGAACATCGCCAACTATCAGAACCCGCGCTTCGACGCACTGTTTCGCGAATTACAGACGCTCGACGACACGCCGCGCAAGCAACAGGTGCTCGACGAGCTGGTGGCGCTGGTGCAGCACGATGCGCCGTGGTCGCTGGGCTTCATCTCGTGGGGCGGCCTGGCGTTCCAGCAGTGGGTTTACAACGGCAAGCCGAGCATCCTGATCCGCGACATGGCGCAGTACTACCGGGTCGACCCGGCGCTGCGGGTGCGCTTGCAGGCGCAGTGGAACCGCCCGATCGTCTGGCCGCTGGTGTTGCCGCTGGTCGCGCTGCTGGCCGTGCTGGCGTGGGCCTGGCGAAGCTGGCGGGTGCGTGAGCGGGCCACCGCCCGCCGGCCCGTGCCCGCAGCCGGTTGAGTGCGAGGCGCACGCCGGCGATGACCACCTACCTGCTGCGCCGCCTGTGGTACGCGGTGGCGATCCTCATCGGGGT
>DATDJF010000043.1:0-24429 GCA_036520715.1 Burkholderiaceae bacterium
TGCACGCTGCACAAGCTGCACAAGCTGCACAAGCTGCACAAGCTGCACCTGGCCTGGCTCGCGTGATCGACGCGTTGACCACTGGCCTATGATCGACGGACCATGACAGGCCCGCAAATCATCGTCCTGGCCACCCCGGTCTTTCTCGGCGCGATCGCGCTCGAGCTCGCGATCGGCCTGGCCCGCGGCCGCAACACCTATCGCCTGCATGACGCCATGGCCAGCATCGGCCTGGGCATGATGAGCCAGTTGGTGGGGCTGTTCACCCGCCTGCTGGCGATCGGCATCTACTCACTCGTCTACGAGCAGATTGCGCTGTGGCAGTTGCCGGCCGATTCGGTGGCGGTGTGGCTCGGCGCCTTGTTGATGTACGACCTGTGCTACTACTGGCTGCACCGCGCCGGCCACCGCGTCGGCATCTTCTGGGCGGCGCACGTGGTGCACCACCAGAGCGAGGACTACAACCTGTCCACGGCGTTGCGCCAGACTTCGAGCGGCGCGCTGCTGGGATGGATGTTCTATCTGCCGATGGCGCTGATCGGCGTGCCGCCGCTGGTGTTCGGCACTGTCGCGCTGATCGACCTGCTGTACCAGTTCTGGGTGCACACCCAGCAGGTGGGCAAGCTCGGCTGGTTCGACCGTTGGTTCTGCTCGCCGTCGAATCACCGCGTGCACCATGCGGTGAACGATCGTTACCTCGATCGCAACTACGGCGGCATCCTGATCGTCTGGGATCGCCTGTTCGGCACCTTTCACGAAGAGGACAACGAGGAGCCGTGTGTCTACGGCACCCGTGCACCGCTGCGCAGCTTCAACCCGCTGTGGGCCAACCTCGAGGTCTACACCGCCCTCGCCCGCGACGCTTGGCACACGCGCTCATGGGCCGACAAGCTGCGCGTGTGGCTCGAGCCACCCGGCTGGCGCCCGGCCGACGTCGCCGAGCGTTTTCCGAAGGCTGCGTTCCGGATCGAGGCCGTGCGGCGCTACGACCCGGCGATGTCGCCCGGTGCGCAGGCCGCGGCACTGTTGATGTTCATCGGCCTGCTTGGCGGCGTCTGCGTGCTGCTGTGGTTCGCTCACCAATGGTCGATGCCAGCCCTGCTCGCCGGCACGGCGCTGGTCGTTGCGGGCCTGTGGTGGATCGGGCGCCTGGGCGAGGGCCGTGTGCGGGCTGACGACGTCGGCGTCGCCCGCGTGGCCACCGACTAAGGCTCGAACAGGTCGGCCGCGCTCTTAGGCGGCACGGCACCGAGGTGCCGGTAGGCCGCCAGCGTGGCCACCCGGCCGCGCGGCGTGCGCTGCAGGTAGCCCTGCTGGATCAGATAAGGCTCGATCACGTCCTCGATGGTGTCGCGCTCCTCGCCGATCGCGGCGGCCACGTTGTCGAGCCCGACCGGGCCACCGTCGAAGCGGTGCACTACCGCCTCGAGCAACTTGCGGTCCATCACGTCCAGGCCCAGCGGGTCGACGTCGAGCATCACCAGCGCCTGCCCGGCGATGGCGTGGGTGATGCGACCCTGCGCCTTGACCTCGGCGTAGTCGCGCACGCGGCGCAGCAGCCGGTTGGCGATGCGCGGCGTGCCGCGCGCGCGGCGCGCGATCTCGGCCGCACCTTGCTCCTCGATCGGCACCGACAGCAGCAACGCCGAGCGGTTGACGATGCGCGCCAGCTCCTCGTGCGAGTAGAACTCCAGCCGCGCGACGATGCCGAAGCGGTCGCGCAGCGGATTGGTCAGCATGCCGGCGCGGGTGGTGGCGCCCACCAGCGTGAACGGCTGCAGGTCGAGCTTGATCGAGCGCGCGGCCGGGCCCTCGCCGATCATGATGTCGATCTGATAGTCCTCGAGCGCCGGGTACAGGATCTCCTCGACCACCGGCGACAGTCGGTGGATCTCGTCGATGAACAGCACGTCGTTGCGCTCGAGGTTGGTCAGGATGGCCGCCAGGTCCTTGGGCTTCTCGAGCACCGGGCCCGACGTGTGGCGCAGGTTGACGCCGAGCTCGGCGGCGATGATGTGGCTCAGCGTCGTTTTGCCCAGCCCGGGCGGGCCGAACAGCAGCACGTGGTCGAGCGCCTCGCCGCGCTGCTTGGCGGCGCCGATGAAGATCTCCAATTGCTCGCGTGTCTTGGCCTGGCCCACGTAGTCGCGCAATTGCCGCGGCCGCAGCGCGCGCTCAAGGGCTTCTTCCTGCGGCGACTGCCGAGCGGCGCCGACCGTGCGCGGTGCTTGCGGCTGCTCGGCGAGGTCGTCGGTCTGGATCCCCATGCGGCGATTGTCCACCGGCCCGGGGAGGCTCAGCGCGACAACGCGCGCAACGCGAGCTTGATGCCTTCGGCCACGGCCACGTCGGGCGGCAGGCTCTTCAACGCGCTGCTGGCCTCGCGCTCGTTGTAGCCGAGCGCTAGCAACGCCTGCACGATGTCGCCCTGGCTGTCGTGAACCACGCTCGCGGAGCCTGACAAGTCAGGGGCCAATTTGTCCTTCAGCTCGAGCAGCAAGCGCTCGGCCGTCTTCTTGCCGATGCCCGGCACCTTGACCAGGCGCGCCGCATCCTGTCGCGACACCGCCTGCGCCAGCTCGCCGACCGACAAGCCCGACAGGATGGCCAGCGCGGTGCGCGGCCCGATGCCGGCGATGCGGATCAACTGACGAAAGGTGGCGCGCTCCGGGTTGCTCGCAAAGCCGTACAGCAGGTGCGCGTCCTCGCGCACCACCAGATGCGTCAGCAGCGTCAGCCGTTCGCCGAGCGCCGGCAGGTTGTAGAACGTGCTCATCGGCACGTCGAGCTCGTAGCCGACGCCGGCAACGTCGACCAGCACCTGCGGCGGTGTCTTCTCTGCGAGCGTGCCTGTCAGCCGTCCGATCATGGGCGGCGATTATCACCGTCGTCCCGCGCCCGCCTCGTGCGGGCTCAAGCGCGCGCAGCGCTCAGCGCGCGCGGCCGAACAGCCCGAGCCGCTGTGCCTCGAGCGCCGCCTCGGCGCGCGAGCTGACGTTGAGCTTGCGATAGATCTGCTTGACGTAGTCGGCGATGGTGTGGCGCGACAGCCCGAGCTGCACGCCGATCTCGGGCAGCGTGAAGCCCTTGGCCACCCGCAGCAGCACCTCGCTCTCGCGTTCGGTGAGCTGCACGTGCGGCAGCGCGTTGGCCTGCGGCTTGGCCTGCGCGGCGAAGTAGGCGATGACCTTGCGCGCGATCGACGGCGACAGCGGCGGCTCACCCTGGCTGATGCGCTGCAGCTGCTCGGTGATCAGCTCGCGCGACTGCTCCTTCAGGATGTAGCCGTAGGCACCGGCCTGCAGCGCCGGGAACAGGTGGTCGTCGTCGTCGTGGATGGTCACGATCACCGACAGCGCCTCGGGCTGCGACTCGCGCAACGACGACACCACGTCGACACCCGAGCCATCAGGCAAGCCGAGGTCGATCAACGCGAGGTCGAACTTCTGCGCCGACACTTGCGCCTGCGCATCGTGGACGCGCGCGCACTCGACGATCTGGGCGTTTGGAAACACTTGTGTCACCAGCGCCTTCAACCAGGTGCGGATCTCGGGAAGGTCTTCGAGCAGCAGGATGTTCTTCATCATGCCTCCACGGTGACGGATCCGAAGATCGTAACAGCCGCTCAGGCCGATGCGAGGTGTCTGTCCAGAGGAATCGTGAGGCGGATCACGGTCCCATACCCCGGGCCGGACTCGACCAGGCACTGGCCCTGCAGCTGCTTGGCGCGGTGCTTCATGCTGGCCATGCCGTGCCCGCGGTCCAGGCGGCCGTCGAGCTCCATCGGAATGCCCTTGCCGTTGTCCTGGATCACGACCTGGAAGTCGCCCTCGGCGATGGTGCAGCGCACCGTGCAGCGCGAGGCGCCGCTGTGCTTGATGATGTTGCTCACCGCCTCGCGCAGCACGCGCGTGGTCTGCACGAAGGCGCGCGCCGACAGCAACTGGGGCACGTCATCGTCGGCCGGGGCATGCCACGAGCCGTCGACGCCCGCCTGCGACAGCCGCAGCACGAACTCGGCGCGCCAGTCGCCCAGCGCGTTGAGCAGCGGCACCGGCTTGCCGGTGAGGCCGCGCACCGACAGCCGCATCTCCTCCAGCGCCTCGCGCGCCAGCGTGGAAATGCGCTCGTTGTCGCTGGTGTGCACGATGGTCAGCAGCTTGGCGCCGAGGTCGTCGTGCAGATCGGCTGCGATGCGCTTGCGTTCCTGTTGCGTGACCTGCTCGACCTTGAGGTCGGCAAGCTGCGCGAAGTTGCGCTCGATTTGCGCCGAGGCCTCCTGCACGCGGCGCTCGAGCTCGGCGCGGTCGTGCTGGGCGTCCTGCAGCGCGCGGCCGTACTGCTGCACCATGCGCAGGCCGAGCGCGGTGAACATCAGCGGCGGGATGATCTGCGCGGCCGCCACCACCCGCAGGTCGACGCCGAATTGCTGGGCGGTGAACTCCACCAGCGCCGCCAGCGCCATCAACGAGCCGAGCGTGGCCATCGGCCAGAAATGCGCGCGCCGGAACAGCCACAGCTTGCGCAGGTACAAGAGCGCCGCGGCACCGACCTCGACGGCGAGCACCACGTACCAGAAGGTCGCCATCGCGTGCAGGTGCGGCGCGCCCATCACCAGCAAGGTGAGTGGCATCACCGCGCATTGCGCCGGCAACGCCACGTCGACCCAACGCCGCCGCTCGCCGCCGTAGCGCAGCAGGAACTGCACTGCCGCCAGCGTGACGAACGAGGCCAGGATGGCGAGCAGAAACTCCGAGCTGGCGTTGGGCCACGGCATGTCGGACACCCATTGCCGCGACAGCACCAGCGCCCAGCCGACCAGCAACGCGCCGTAGTAGGCGAGGAAGCTCTGCGCCCGGTTGAGCCATCCCATCGCGAAGATCAGGCAGCCGACCAGCAACAGGCTGCCGCTGATGATCTCCGGCATGCGGATCGAGACCGCGGTGCGCCAACTGTGCTTGTTGGCCAGTGCCGCGTGCGGGCCCAGCTCGATCGCCGACAGGCCACCCGCGCGCTGGCGCGACGCCACCTCGCGCAGCGGAAAGCCCATCAATTTCAAGTCGAGCTGGTTGTTGCGCGGTTGCATCCAAGCCACCGGCAGCGCCACCAGCAATGGCCGTTGGCAGTTGCGCGTCACCGGCTCGGTGAGGCGCCCCGACAGGTGCACCAGCTTGCCGTTCAGGCGGATCGCCACCGCGCTGCAGGCGCGCTCGATGTATAGCGCGAGCAGCTCGCCGCTGGCGCGCAACGCTTCGGCGTCGAAGGTCATCCGGTACCACACCGGGCCCGATTGATCGGGCCGCGAGTCCGCCCAATCGTCGGGCAGGCTGAGCGTGCGCACCTGCGGCAGCTCGGGGAAGTGCTCGGTGTCGGCGGCCACCGCCTGCGCCTGCGTGAACAGCAAGGTTTGGGCGCCGGCCGATTGAGCCCATCCGATCAGGAGCGCCATCACCAGGGCCCACCAGGGCCCGAGGCGTGGCTGTTGTCGGCGGGGCGGCATCGCGTGCGATACGAATAACGCTCTCATGAGGTCGATCTGGACGCTTCGGCAGTCGGCCTGGCTTGCCAACCGCGGGAAACCGCGTCCGCGGTGCGCCATCTCGGCCGGGGATTGTGCAGCAAGCGGATGCGCACGCCGCGGGTCGGCGGCAGCGATCCGGACTTGGCGTGACAATGACGCGCCGCAACGCCGCTGCCGATGATCCTTCGCCACGAATTCGCACCGATCGACAACCGCCGTCTGGCCCATTTGTGTGGCCCCACCGACGCGCACCTGCGCACCATCGAATCGGCCTTCGACGTGCGCATCACGCACCGCGAGGCGGCGTTTCGCATCGAAGGGGCCAAGGTGCGTGCCGACGACGCGCTGGCCGTCTTGCGTGAACTCTACGAGCGCGCCGCACGGCCTCTGGACCCGCAGGCGGTGGCATTGGCCGTCGGTGCGCCGCAACGCACAAGCGCCGCCGCCGACGACGAAACCGCGTCGCCGGTGCTGCACACGCGCCGCGCCGATCTGGCGGGCCGCACGCCCAACCAGATTCAATACCTGCGCCACATCCTGTCGCACGACTTGAGCTTCGGCATCGGACCAGCCGGCACCGGCAAGACCTTCCTGGCGGTGGCGTGCGCCGTCGATGCGCTGGAGCGCAGCACGGTGCAGCGCATCGTGCTGACCCGTCCGGCGGTGGAGGCTGGCGAGCGGCTGGGTTTCCTGCCCGGCGATCTGGCGCAGAAGGTCGACCCCTATCTGCGTCCGCTGTACGACGCGCTGTACGACCTGATGGGCCTGGAACGTGTGACCAAGGCGTTCGAGCGCGGCAACCTGGAGATCGCGCCGCTGGCCTTCATGCGCGGGCGCACGCTGAATCATGCCTTCGTGATCCTCGACGAGGCGCAGAACACCACGCGCGAGCAGATGAAGATGTTCCTCACGCGCATCGGCTTCGGCGCCAAGGCGGTGGTCACGGGCGACGTCAGCCAGATCGACCTGCCGCGCGGCATGGCCAGCGGCCTGCTCGACGCGCGTGAAGTGCTGCGTGGCGTGCCGGGCATCGCCTTCACGCACTTCACCGCGGCCGACGTGGTGCGCCACCCGCTGGTGGCCCGCATCGTCGATGCCTACGACCAGGCGCGCGAGCAAGCCGAGGGCGAGCGGCCTCCCAAGGTGAACTCCGGAGCGCGCGGCGCGCAGGATGCCCAATGAGGCCGGCGCTGCGGCTGTCGCTGCAGTTCGCCGACACGCGCCACCGCGCGCTGCTGGCCCGCCACCGCGTGCAGCGCTGGTTGCGCGCGAGCCTCGAGGCGCCCGCCGAACTCACCGTGCGGATCGTCGGTGCCGACGAGGGGCAGGCGCTGAATCGGCAATTCCGCCGCCGCGACTACGCGACCAACGTGCTGACCTTCGACTACCAGCAACGCCCGGTGGTGCTGGCCGACCTGGTGCTGTGCGCGCCGGTGATCGAGCGCGAGGCCCGCGAGCAGGGCATCGACCTGACGGCGCACTATGCCCATCTGCTGGTGCACGGCGCACTCCATGCGCAAGGCATGGACCATGGGCGACAGCGCGACGCCAAGGCGATGCAGGCCCGCGAAGCGCAAGTGCTGGCCACGCTCGGCTTTGCCGACCCGTACGCGCGCTGAAAGCACTTTCACGGTCCCCGGCTCGCCGGACCGGCCGGATCACGGCCTGTGGTGCGAGCCCAGATACCGCTTGCGCCAGAACAAGGCGCCCAGCCCGATGCCCACCCCCACCATGATGCCGAAGGCGACCCACACGCCGGTGGCGCTGTGGATCAGCGGCAGCGCATCGAAGTTCATGCCGAAGAAGCCGGTGATCAGGTTCAGCGGCAGAAAGATCGCCGTCAGCACGGTGAGCGTGCGCATGATGGCGTTGGTGCGATTGGACAAGGCCGAGAAGTGCAGTTGCACCGCGCCCTCGGCCGACTGCTCGAGGCGCCGCACGTGCGACAGCACCCGTTCGATGTGTTCGAGCACGTCGCGCGATCGCACCCGCAGCAACTCCTGATCGCGCGCCGCCACGTGGTCGCCCGGTTGCGGCCACTCTTCCAGCGCGTCGAGCCACTCCTGCATCGCGCTGCGCTGGTCTTCGCAGATGTCTTCCAGCGAATGCAATGCGTTGCGCGACTCCAGCAGGCGGCGCCAATCGTTGAAGTGGCTGTGCGGGTTCAGCAACTGCTCCTGCAATTGGCCGAGCTGGCGCGTCAACAGGCGCCGCAGCTCCAGGTAGCTGTCGACCATGTGGTTGACCATGCGCAGCATCAGATCGGGCGGGCTGGTGGGCAGGCGGCTGACGCCACGCAGGTCGGTGCCGTGCCCGAGTTGAGCCAGCCGCTGCACGAAGTACTCGCGCACCACGCACTCGTCGGCATGCACGCTCACCAGCACACGGTCGAACACCGCAAATCCCACCGGATTGGTGTCCACACCCTCCAGCGTGCGGCTGGCGGACGTGCCCGGCGCGTCAACGGCTTCGCCGCGCTCCGCGGCGACGAGACGCCGAAACACCAGCAGGTCGTACCAGGACGTGTAGTCGAAGTGCGACGGCAGCTGCTTGTTCAGCAAGTCGGAGACATGCAGCTCCACCAACTGGCCGCCGGTCCAGCGTTGCAACGCGGCCTGCAACTCGGGCAGTGCCGACTCGAGCGCCGAACGGCTGATGCCGACCCATACGAAGCCCTTGGCCGGCAACTCGGCCGGCGCTTGCGGCAGCTCGGCGAGCTGGTCGCTCTGCAGATGGAAGACGCGCAGCGCGAGCGCCGCGTCAGCCATGTCGCAGCAGGCGCGCGGCGTCGAGGGCGAAGTAGGTCAACACGCCATCGGCGCCGGCGCGCTTGAAAGCCAGCAGCGACTCCATCATCACCGCGTCGTGGTCGAGCCAGCCGTTGGCGGCCGCGGCCTTGAGCATCGAATACTCGCCGCTCACCTGGTAGACGAAGGTCGGCATGCGGAACTCGCGCTTCACTCGCGACACGATGTCCAGGTACGGCATGCCGGGCTTGACCATCACCATGTCGGCGCCCTCGGCGATGTCGAGCGCCACTTCGCGCAACGCTTCGTCGCTGTTGCCCGGATCCATCTGGTAGACCTTCTTGTCGGCCTTGCCGAGGTTGGCCGCCGACCCCACCGCGTCGCGAAACGGGCCGTAGAACGCGCTCGCGTACTTGGCGCTGTAGGCCATGATGCGGGTGTGAATGCGATGCTGCGCCTCCAGCGCGCGGCGAATCGCGCCGACGCGGCCATCCATCATGTCGCTCGGCGCGACGATGTCGACGCCGGCCTCGGCCTGCACCAGCGCCTGGCGAACCAGCACTTCAACGGTTTCGTCGTTCAGGATGTAGCCGGTGGCATCGAGCAAGCCGTCCTGGCCATGGCTGGTGAAAGGGTCCAGGGCCACGTCGGTGAGCAAGCCCAGTTCCGGAAAGCGCGTCTTCAGCGCGCGCGCCGCGCGCGGCACCAGGCCTTCGGCGTTGCAGGCTTCGCGGCCATCGGGCGTCTTCAGCGCGGGATCGATGACGGGGAACAGCGCCATCACCGGCACGCCCAGGCTCAGGCAGGCCTCGGCTTGCGCAAACAAGCGGTCCACCGACAGCCGCTGCACGCCGGGCATGCTCGCCACGTCCTGGCTGCGCTTGTCGCCGTCGAGCACGAACACCGGATAGATCAGATCCGACGCAGCGAGGTGGTGTTCGCGCACCAGCGCTCGCGTGAATGCGTCCTTGCGAAGGCGCCGTGGTCGACTGGCCGGAAAAGGTGGGAGCGCTGGCACAGCGGTGGGGCCTTTCTTCGGGTGGGACAAGCTGGGCCTGCGGCCCGGCTCCATCCGGTGTTACGCGGGGTCACACCGGGTAATCCCTCTGATACGATGGCCGGCGAATGATAGCTGCAAGGCTGTCGTTCCCTGCTTTTCCTCCCTGAGCAGGTGCCTTACCGTGATGACAGCGATAAGGCTTGCAAACCCCGATCTCACTGATCGGGGTTTTTTTTGGCGCCCGATCCTGCCGACGCGACAAGCGCAGCGTGGAGCCACCACGATAATCGTGCGCCATGGGTAGCGCTTACCTGTGGGTCAAGGCCATTCACGTCGTGTTCGTGGCGAGTTGGTTTGCGGGCTTGTTCTACCTGCCGCGGTTCTTCGTCAATCTGGCCGGGGTTGCGGCCGACAGCCATGCCGAGCGCGAGCGGCTGCTGCTGATGGCCCGGCGCCTGTATCGGTTCTCCAACATCCTGATGGCGGCGGCGCTGTTGTTCGGCCTGTGGTTGTGGCTTGGCTTCGACACCTGGCGCGGCCTAGAGCATCTGTGGCTCGACTTCAAGCTGCTGCTAGTAATAGGCGCCGTCGGCTACCAGCATGCCTGCGGTGCGCTGCTCAAGCGCTTCGAGCGCATGCGCAACCAACGCAGCGAACGCTGGTTCCGGGCCTTCAACGAGGTGGCCATCGTGATGTTCGCGGCCATCGTGGTGCTGGTGGTGGTCAAGCCGCTGTGAGCCGGTGAACGTCCACGCCAACCCCGGGCGCAGCGCGATGGTGGTGCTGCTGCTGGTGGCCTGGGCAGCGCTGATCGTCTACGCCAGTTGGTTTCCGCTGACCGGCTGGCGCTGGCCCGCCGGTGCCGGCGGGTGGACCCTGCTGCGCCTGCCCTGGCCGCGTGGACACAACAGTTTCGACCTCGTCGCCAACCTGCTGGGCTACGTGCCGCTCGGTATGCTGCTGGCGCTGGCGCCTGGCCATCGACACGATCGCCGCCTGCCGGCGTTGCGCGATGCCACCGTGCTGGCCGCCGTGTTGTCGTACGGGCTCGAGCTCGGGCAGCACCTGCTGCCGCTGCGCGTGCCCTCCCTGCTGGACTGGCTGCTCAACACGTCGGGAGCAGCCGTCGGCGCGCTGCTGGCGCGCTGGCTGGCACGCACCGACGCCATTGGCTGGGTGCACCGCACCGGCGAGTCGTGGTTCGCTCAACGCAGCCGCAGCGGGCTCATGCTGCTGGTGCTGTGGCCGATCGGCTTGTTGTTCCCCACCCCCGTGGTGCTGGGCCTGGGCCAGGTCTGGGAGCGTGTGCGCGATGCAATGGGCGACGCCTTCAACGGGGCAGCTGCCGCCGAGCCGCTGGCGCGCTGGCTGGAGGCGGGGCCTCCTGCCACGGCGCGTCTGTCGCCGGCGGCTGAACTGGTGGCCGTCGCCCTCGGGCTGCTGGGCCCGTGCCTGATGACCTACAGCATGGCGCGGCCCGGCCTGCGCCGCGCCTGGCTGGCGCTGGGTGCCACCGCGCTCGGCTTCGGGGTCACTACGCTGTCGACGGCACTGAATTTCGGCCCGCAGCACGCGTTGGCGTGGTGCACCGCCAGCAGCCTCGGCGGACTCGCGCTCGGCTTCACCGTCGCAGTGTTGCTGCTGGGCAGCGGCCGCCGCATCGCAGCGGCCATCGGCCTGGTGGTGGTGACCGCTGGCGTCGGCCTGGTCGCACAGGCACCGGCCGACCCGTATTTCGCGGCCAGCCTGCTCGGCTGGGAACAGGGGCGCTTCATTCGCTTTCACGGTCTGGCGCAGTGGGTCGGCTGGTGCTGGCCTTATGCAGCGACGTTGTGGCTGCTGCGCCAGAGCGCCGGCCGGGAATGAACTTCCGGCCCCAGGGCGGCTCCCTACAATGCGCGCAATTGGGCCGGCAGTCCTTGCGCGGTTCGGTCGCGCGATGAGCTACTACCAGCACCACATCTTCTTTTGCCTCAACGAGCGCAGCAATGGCGAAGCCTGCTGCGCCCAGCACCAACCGCAGCTTGCGCTCGACCATTGCAAGGCGCGCGTCAAGTCGTTGGGCCTGGCCGGGCCCGGCGGCGTGCGTGTCAACAAGGCCGGCTGCATGGACCGCTGTGCCGGCGGGCCGGTGGTGGTGGTGTATCCACAAGCTGTTTGGTACACCTACGTCGATCAGCACGACATCGACGAAATCGTCGACTCGCACCTGAAGAACGGCCAGGTGGTCGAGCGTCTGCTGCTGCCTTCCACTGTCGGACGCTGATGGCTGCGACGAGCACGCCCACGGACGTTGCCGGTCCGGCCGGCCGCATCGAGGCGGTGATCGATGTGCCCGAGGGGGCTTCGCGCGGCGTCGCGGTGTTGTGCCACCCGCATCCGGTGCACGGCGGCACGATGGACAACAAGGTGATCCAGACGCTGGCGCGTGCCTTCGTGCAACTCGGCTACCGCGCCGTGCGCTTCAACTTCCGCGGCGTCGGCCGCTCGCAGGGGCAATGGGACCATGGCGCGGGCGAGGTCGACGACGCGATGGCAGTGGTCGCCGCATGCCGGGATGCCGCGGCGCCGCTGGTGCTCGCGGGCTTCTCGTTCGGCGGCTACGTCGCCGCCAAGGCAGCCGAGCGGCTGGCGGCGGCGCACACGGCTGTGCAGCGCCTGGTGCTGATCGGGCCTGCCACGTCAACCTTCCCGATGCCCGTGGTGGCGCCGGATTCGCTGGTCATTCACGGCGAGGCCGACGACGTGGTGCCGCTGCAGGCCACGCTTGACTGGGCGCGCCCGCAGGGCTTGCCGGTCGTGGTGCTGCCGGGCGTCGGCCACTATTTCCACGGTCAGCTGACGCGCCTGCGCGATCTGGTGCAACGCGGCTGGAGCACGGACGGCTCGGTGTCGCGGCCGGCATGAACACGATGTTGAAAGGCCCTTGGATGTCGAATCGCAAACTCTGGAGCGCCTGGCTGCTAGCCGCCATCGGCGCTTGTGCCCAGGCGCAGCCGCTGCAGCCGCCCGAAGTGGCCGCCCGCAACTATGTGCTGATCGACCTCAATGCCGACCAGGTGCTTGGCGAACGCGAGGCCGACAAGCAGGTCGACCCGGCGTCGCTGACCAAGCTGATGACCGCCTACCTGGTGTTCAACGCCATCAAGGACAAGAAGTTGTCGCTCGAGCAGACGCTGCCGGTGTCGGTGCGCGCGTGGTCCGAGCGCAAGGGCGGCGGCTCGTTGATGTTCATCGATCCGAAGATGACGCCCAAGGTCGACGAATTGCTCAAGGGCATGATCGCGGTGTCGGGCAACGATGCGGCCGTGGCTCTGGCCGAAGGCGTGGCTGGCAGCCTCGAGGCCTTCATCGCGATGATGAATCGCCAGGCCCAGGCGTGGGGCCTGAAGAACACGCAGTTCAAGAACGTCACCGGCCTCAACGAGGCTGGGCACTACAGCAGTGCGCGCGACATCGCGACGGTCGCCACCCACGTGATCCGCGAGCATGCCGCCTTCTACGCGAGCTACTACTCGATCCGGCAGTACACCTTCAACCACATCAAGCAGGACAACCGCAACCTGCTGCTCGGCCGGGACCCCACCGTCGACGGCATGAAGACCGGCTTCACCGAGGCGGCGGGCTACTGCCTGGTCGCCAGTGCACAGCGCGAGTTCCCCAACGGCAAGCGGCGCCTGTTGTCGGTGGTGCTGGGCACCGCGTCGCGCGAGGCCCGCGCCAGCGAGAGCCAGAAGCTGCTCAACTGGGGCTACACCGCGTGGGACGCCGTGCGGCTGTTCGAAGGCGGTAAGCCGGCGCTGCGGGTGCCGGTGTGGAAGGGCGCGCAGCGCGAGGCGTCGCTGGGTGCACCGGCCGCCTTGTTCGTGGCCGTGCCGCACGGGGAAGGCGACAAGCTGAAGACGGTGGTCGAGCGCACCGACCCGCTGGTGGCGCCGCTGACCCAAGGCCAACGTGTGGGCACCTTGAAGATCACCACGGCGGCAGGCGCGGCGGTGACCAGCGTGCCGCTGGTGGTGCAGGAGGCCGTCCCGGAAGCCGGCCTGTTCGGCCGCGCCTGGGACTCGCTGCGCTTGTGGATCAAGTAGCCCGGCGGCGCATCCGCTAAGCTTTGCACTTCCCGGTTGGATGGCGCAGACCCCTGACGAGGCGAACATGACGTCCCTGCCCGACACGCCCTGCCTGCTCAATGGTCAGCTGCTGCCGCTGAATCAGGCCAAGGTGTCCGTGCTCGACCGCGGGTTCATCTTCGGCGATGGGGTCTACGAGGTGATTCCGGTCTATGGGCGGCGGTTGTTTCGCTTCGACGAGCACATGGCGCGCCTCGCGCGTAGCCTCGACAAGCTGCGCATCGCCAACCCCCACGGGCGCGACGAGTGGCTGCGCCAGGCACGCTCGCTGATCGCTGCGCTGCCGGCGGACGACCAGGCGGTCTACATCCAGGTCACCCGGGGCGTGGCTCCGCGCGACCACGTGATGCCCGATGGCATCACCCCCACCGTGTTCATGATGAGCAACCCGATGAAGCCGGCCAGTGCCGAGCAGCGCCACCACGGCGTGGCGTGCGTCACGGCGCGCGACTTTCGCTGGGAGCGCGGCGACATCAAGAGCATCTCGCTGCTCGGCAACGTGCTGGCGCGCCAGATGTCGGCCGATCGCGGTGCCGTCGAGACCATCCTGTTTCGCGATGGTTGGCTCACCGAGGGTTCGGGCAGCAACGTGTGGGTGGTGCATGAGGGTGCCGTGCTCGGGCCGCCGCGCAGCGAGCACGTGCTCGAAGGCATTCGGTACGAACTGCTGCACGAGTTGTGCGAGGAAGAAGGCATCGCCTACAACCTGCGGCCGGTCTCCGAGGACGACGTGCGCGGTGCCGACGAGCTGATCATCAGCTCGGCCAGCAAGGAGATCCTCCCGGTCACCAAGCTCGATGATCATCTGGTGGGTCACGGCGCCCTGCGCGGCAAGCCCGGGCCGACGTACGCGCGGCTGTACGAGGCCTATCAGCGTGCCAAGCGCTCGCAATCGATCTGACGACGAGGGCTCACGCATGCCGATGCAGGGCGACGCTTCCACCTCGTTGATCGAGTACCCCAGCGAGTTTCCGATCAAGGTGATGGGCGCGCGCGTCGATGGCTTCGTCGAGGCGATCGTCGAAGTGGCGCGTGGCTTCGACCCGCAATTCGACGCCAGGCGCGTCGAATTGCGGCCCAGCAGTGCCGGCAAATACCTCGGCATCACGCTGATGGTCACGGCGACCAGCCGCGAGCAGCTCGACGCGCTGTACCAGGCGTTGACCTCGCATCCGATGGTCAAGGTGGTGCTGTGAGGCGGAGCGTGGCGGGCCGGCGCTGATGAGCGACTTCCTGCCGGCAGCCTGCCTGTTGCGGCCGGCGCAGCCTGACGACGCCGTCGGTCAAGAGGCGCAGGCCACTTGGGACCTCGACAGCACGGTCGATGGTTCCTGCCACGACCGGGCCACCACAGGGCTCGACGACGCCCAACTGGCCGGCCTGATCGCACGCATCGAGCGACGCGACGCCCGCGCGCTGGAAGCGCTGTACGAGATGGCCGGCACTCGCATCTACAACTTCGCACATCGCTTCATGCGCAGCCATGCGCTGACCGAGGAGGTGGTCGAGGACACCTTTTGGCAGGCGTGGCGGCAGGCACCCCGCTTCGACCACCAGCGCGGGCGCGTGATGACCTGGTTGCTGGCGATGGCACGCTCGCGGGCCATCGACACGCTGCGCCGCGAGCAACGGTTCATCGGCGAGCCGCTGGCAACCACCGACGAAGACGCACAGGTCGACGAACGCGCGCACGACCTGCTCGAGGCCGCGCGGGGCGCCAGCCGCCTGCATGGCGCGCTCGCTGCGCTGGAGCCGCGTGGCAGGCAGCTGCTGGCGCTGGCGTTCTTTCGCGGGCTCACCCACGAGGAGATCGCCGCCCACACCACGATGCCGTTGGGCAGTGTGAAGTCGGTGATCCGGCGCGCGCTGCTGCAATTGCGCGAGCAACTGCAAGCCGCCCCGCAGGCGCCCCCGGTGTCGACGCAAGGAACGCCATGACCGGCGAGCGACGATCCGAACTGGCCGGCGCCAACGGGCTCGACGAGTCCAGCCTGTTGCTGCTCGAGGGCCTTGGAGCGCTGCCGGGTATCGAAGGCAAGGCGGCTGCCCGGGCCGGCGACCTGGTGCGCCAACGGCTGATGCGACGGGCCGCACAAAGCGTGCGCGCCGCCGCGGCGTTTCATACGGTCCGCGGCGAACTCGGCTGGCTGTCAGGCAGCGCCGGCGTGAGAAGCCGGTGGCTCTATCAGTCTCGAAGCGGCCGCGCGCTGCGGGCTGGCGAGCCGCTGCGTGCACGTCTGCTGGCGTTGGCGCCCGACGCCCGCTGCGGGTTGGCGCTCGAGCTGCCCACCGCGCGCTGTGAATGGCTGGTGATGGTTGGCGACGTGCGCATCGACGGCCTGCCCCTGGCCGTGCGTGACTACCACGTGACGGTGGCTCGCGGGGGCGCTTTTGCGTTGAGCAGCAGCGGCGGCGCCTTGTTGTACCTGCGAGAGGCAGAACCTCCCGATGACGACTTCGTGGCGCATACGGCACGCGACAGCGAGCTGCCATGGCTGGCGCACGCGCCGGGCATCGAGCGCCGCGTGTTGTGGCAACGGGGTTCGGAGTCGGCCTTGCTGTACCGGGTGCAGCCGGGCGGCGCGGTGCCCCATCACGGCCACGGCCACGACGAAGAGTGCCTGATGCTCGAAGGCGAAGTGTTCATCGACGACATTCTGTTGCGCCGCGGTGAGTACCAGTTGGCTCCGGCCGGCACGCACCACGAAGGCGTGAGCAGCGACACCGGCGGCATCCTCTATGCCCACGGCGACATCGATCTGGCCGTGACCCGGCCCTGAAGTCGCGCGCTCGGCTGGCCCTGCGCGTCCCTGTCATGCAGATCAAGTCTCTCGGATGCCGTGACTACGCGGCCGTGGAAGCCGCGATGCGCTCGTTCACCAGCGCACGCACGGCGGCGACCGCCGACGAGTTGTGGCTGGTCGAGCACAACCCGGTGTTCACGCTGGGCGTGGCCGGCCGCGACGTCCACGTGCTGGATGCCGGCGACATCCCGGTCGTGCGCGTGGGGCGCGGCGGCCAGGTCACGTACCACGGGCCGGGGCAGGTGGTGGCCTATCCGCTGGTGAACCTGCGGCGCTTGCGCGTCTACGTGAAGGAGTATGTCTATCGCCTCGAGCAGGCCGCACTCGACGTGCTGTCGAGCTACGGATTGACCGGCCATCGTGTGCCTGGCGCGCCGGGCATCTTCGTGCGGCTGGATGAGCCGGCGGGCCATCGGCGGCTGCCGACCCCGGACGGCGCGGACGATCGGTTTGCGGGCTTGGGCAAGGTGGCTGCGCTGGGCATCAAGGTCAGCAACCAGAGCGCCTACCACGGCCTGGCGTTCAATGTGGCGATGGATCTGGAGCCCTTTTCGCGCATCAACCCATGCGGGTTTGCCGGGCTCGCCAGCGTCGACCTGGCTACACTGGGTGTGCACACCAGCTGGGACGATGTGTCGCAGCGCCTGGGCGCACGACTCGCGGTCTTGCTGTCCGCTTGAGAGATTCGTCATGACCAGCCCTACCGACAATGCGGACTACGAGCCGGCGGCCAAGCAGAAGGCGCAGGCCAAGACCGCGCGCATCCCCATCAAGGTGGTGGCTGCTCCGGTGCTGAAGAAGCCGCCGTGGATCCGCGTGAAGGCGGGCTCCGCCGGTTCCCGCTTCTACGAGATTAAGCAGATCCTGCGCGAACACCGCCTGCACACCGTGTGCGAAGAGGCTTCATGCCCGAACATCGGCGAATGCTTCGGGCACGGCACCGCCACCTTCATGATCATGGGCGACAAGTGCACGCGGCGTTGCCCGTTCTGCGACGTCGGCCACGGCCGGCCGGATCCGCTCGACGCGGACGAGCCGGTCAACCTCGCCAACACGATTGCGGCGCTGAAGCTGAAATACGTGGTCATCACCAGCGTCGACCGCGATGACTTGCGCGACGGCGGCGCAGCGCATTTCGTGGCCTGCATCAGGGAGGTTCGGGAGCGCTCGCCCGCGACGCGCATCGAGATCCTGACGCCCGACTTTCGCGGCCGCATGGATCGCGCCCTCGAGATCCTGGCGCAGGCGCCGCCGGACGTGATGAACCACAACCTCGAAACCGTGCCGCGGCTGTACAAGCAGGCGCGGCCGGGCTCCGACTACGCCACGTCGCTGCAGCTGCTGCAGCGCTTCAAGCAGATGTTTCCCGCGGTGCCGACCAAGAGCGGACTCATGGTCGGCCTCGGAGAAACCGACGACGAGATCGTCGAGGTCATGCGCGACATGCGCAGCCACGGCGTCGAAATGCTGACCATCGGCCAGTACCTGGCGCCGTCGATGCATCACCTGCCGGTGCTGCGCTACGTGCATCCGGACGGTTTCAAGGCCTTCGAGGCGCGGGCGCAGCAACTCGGGTTCACTCACGCGGCAGTGGGCGCCTTGGTGCGTTCCAGCTACCACGCCGACCAGCAGGCGGCGCTGGCCGGCGTCGCCGCCGCGGTGTGATGCCTGCCCGCCGGCCCGTGTTGGAGGGCCGCGGCGCGCGGCGGCAGGCTACAAGCCTCTGGCGAGCTCGAACATCATCGCCGAGGGCAGCGAACTCGCGATGGCGTCGCGACCGACACGCGCCATCGACATGCCGCCGAAGCTCGAGATTTCGAACGCGTCGCCCTGCTCGACGATCTCGATCCACGCCAGCTCGGGGCACTGCAGCTTGATGTCGTTGCGCAGGCCGTCGAATGCGCTGTCGAACAACACCGACTCGTAGATGATCGCTTGCGGAAGGCCCTGTTGGCAGAACTCCCGCGCGGCGCCGACGGAGCTCACACTGTCGAAGCCGACTCCCATCGGCAACAGCGTCTGGCGAATCTGGTTGAGCACTTCGCGCCGCGCCGCGATCACCAACACCTGTGCGCCGGCCAGCGGCCGCGTATCGTCAACCGGCGTGACTTGGCGATCCTGATGGAGCGACGCGGCACTCTCCAGGCTGTCGTTGACGGTCTGTGGGAATTCCAGGGTCAAGGTCGTATCGCACGCGGTGTCGGTGCGCTCGGCGTGCAGTGCCATGGTGCGGGCGAGCTGCGCCAGCAACTGCCACGATAGGCATTCCAGGGCGGCTCTACGCGCCGGGTCCAATGCGCCGCGGGCGCCCGCCGGGACCCGATCCGGCGGCGTGTGGCCGTAGCGGCAGACCAGTCGAGCGTGTGCCGGCCAGGCTTTCGTGTCGAGCCGGATATCCACGGCGGTGCAGGCGTGGCGCGCACTCCAGTCGAGCAGCGTGCCGAGCAGCGCCGACAGCAGTGTCGCGTCGACCATCGCCACCGCGGAACCAACGTTCTGCTTGACCACCATCGCGGGGGCGCTCGGGTCGTCGTGGCGCTGCGCCAGCACGGCCTGCAGTGCCTGCGACAGATTCAGCGCCTCGGGCTGTTGCTGGATCCCGCCATGGGCCAACCGGGCGATCTGCTGGCCGAGCATGCTCGCCCAGCGCGCCTGTTCGATCTGCGTGGTGAGGGCTTGCAGCCCCGCGCGGTCGATGCGGCCGCTGGACTGCATCTGGCGCACGCTGTCGAGTGCCGGCGTCAGCGCGCCGGCGACTTCGACCGCCATCTGGTTCGCCAGCCCCCAAGCAGCATCGCCATTCAGGGTCTCGGAGGGAAGCCGCCGGTCCGCTGCGGACTTGCCCGGTGCGGGTGTGGGGTTCAGCTCGGACAAGTCCATGCGTGGATGCTGGCGTCGATCGTTTGCGCGGTGAATCCCGCGGCCGCGGGTTTGGGCGGTTACCAGATGCATCGGGCGTGACTTGCATCACGGGGCTGCGGGGTTCGCGACCTCCGGATAATGGATCGCATGAGGTCGCCGCGCAGCCTGCTCTTGATCGCGGCACTGTTGTGTGCTTGCTCGCCGGCGCTGGACTGGCGCCAGATGAACCCCGCGGAGCTCGGCGTGCAGGTCCAGTTCCCATGCCGGCCGGCTTCGCTGGCGCGTGACGTGCCGCTGTTGCAGGGCCGCTCGTCGATGGTGATGTATGCGTGCAGCGCCGCCGGCAGCACGTACGCGCTGTCGAAGCTGACGTTGAGCGACGTGCGTGACGTCACTGCGGCGATCGATGCGTTGTTTGCGGCCGCCGCACGCAACCTGCGCACAGTCTCAGACGCTGCAAAGCCGTTCGAGGTACCGGGCATGACACCCAATCCGCGCGCGGGGCGGCTCGCGCTCACAGGTCAGCGGCCAGACGGATCGGCGGTGACCGAGCACCTGTTGGTGTTCGTGCGGGGTGCACGGGTCTACCAGGCCAGCGTGGTGGGCGATGCACCCGATCAGGCGGCGGTGTCCACATTCTTCGGCGGCCTGAAGGTGACGCCATGACGGGGCACGAGCCGTCCGCGACGTGGCGGGTGGGCGTGATCTTCACCGCCTTTGCCTTCAACTACTTTCTCTCGGCGTTGTTGCGGGCCGTGGTCGCCACGCTGGCGCCGGAGTTCGCGCGCGAACTGCAGCTCGGCGCCGCTGAGTTGGGCCTGCTGGCGGGTGCCTATTTCCTCGGCTTTGCCTGCATGCAGTTGCCGGTGGGATGGCTGCTCGACCGCTACGGTGCACGTCGGGTTCTGCTGACGTTCGGCGTGATGGCTGTGCTCGGCTGCGTGGGCTTTGCGCTGGCCCGCAGTTTCGGCCAATTGGTGGTCGCACGTCTGCTGATCGGCATGGGCGTCTCGGCGAGCCTGATGGCACCACTGACCGCATTCTTGCGGCTGTTCGATCGGCCGCAGCAGTTGCGCCTGAACTCGTGGATGCTGATGTCCGGGTCGCTCGGCATGGTCGCATCGACATTGCCGGTGCAGGCGTTGCTGCCCCTGCTGGGCTGGCGCAACCTGTTCGTCGGGCTGGCGGCGGCCCTCGTCGCGGCCTGGGCGCTGATCGCGATCATCACGCCCCCCGATCGTGCACCAGGTGCGCCGAGCGCGGGCGTTGGTGGTGGCTACCGGCACATCGTGCGCCATCCGGCTTTCGTACGCTGCTGGCCGCTGGCATGCTTCACCTATGGCGGCCTGATCGCCGTGCAGTCGCTGTGGGCTGGACCTTGGTTGACTCACGTGGTGATGACCGACGCCGTGGGTGCGGCGCGCGGCCTGTTCGTGATCAATCTCAGCATGCTCGCATCGTTCATGGTCTGGGGATTGCTGATGCCGCGCCTGGCTGCGCGTGGCATTGGGCCGGAGCCGCTGGTCGCATGGGGTTGGCCGTTGGGCGCGGTGGTGTTGCTGGCGATCGTCGTGCGCGGGCCTGCTGCCGATGCCGCGTGGCTGGCCTTGTGGTGCGCGTGCACCAGCGTGATCACCTTGTGCCAACCCGCGGTGGCCCAGGCCTACCCCAAGGCCGAGGCCGGACGTGCGCTATCGGCCTTCAACCTGCTGATATTCCTCGGCGTGTTCGCTGGCCAGTGGGGCATGGGCCTGGCCATCGATGCCCTGATGGCGGCCGGCTGGGCACAGGCGGCCAGCCATCGTGCCGCGATGGCGCTGCTGTTGCTGGGCACGGTCGCCGCCGGCACGTGGTACTGGATCCATCCGAAGCTCAGCGGGCGCAGCCGGCTTGTCGAAGCCCGCTGATAATCGGCGCCGACGGTCCGACATGGCAGGTCTGCTGATCATCGCGCACGCACCTTTGGCCTCTTCGCTGAGGGCGGTGGTGACGCACGTGTTCCCCAACGAAACGGGCATCGAGGCCATCGACGTCGCTGGCGACACGTCACCCGAACAGGTCGAAAAGGCGGCGCGCGAGGCAATGGCCAACGTGGCCGATCCGGAGATCCTCGTGTTGACCGATGTCTTTGGCGCCACGCCGTGCAACGCAGCCATGCGCCTGGCCGAGGGAGCGCACGTGCGCGTGGTTGTGGGGGTCAACGTGCCGATGCTCTGGCGAGCGGTGGCCCATCGCAGGAGCCCGCTGCTGACCGTCGCCGAGCGCGCGCTGTCGGGCGCAGTGCAGGGCATCATGCAGCTGGCACCGACCCGGCCGCAGACTCAGACCTCGAGATCCGGTGAACATGATCAAGACCGCACTCACGATCAATAACAAGCTGGGATTGCATGCACGCGCGTCGGCCAAACTCACCAAGCTGGCCAGCAGTTTTGCCAGCGACGTGCACTTGAGCCGTGGCGGCCGCCGCGTGAACGCCAAGAGCATCATGGGCGTGATGATGCTGGCGGCCGGCCAGGGCACCGAAATCGAGATGGAAGTCGAGGGCCCCGACGAGGCACAGGCGGCCGAAGCAATCACCGCGTTGGTGAACGATCGGTTCGGAGAGGGCCAATGACTCTTCTGCTGCGTGTCCTGCCGTGAGCATCCAAGTCTTCGGGCTGCCGGTCTCGCGCGGTGTGGCCATCGGGCGGGCGGTGCTGATCGCGTCCAGTCGAGTCGATGTAGCGCACTACTACATCGATGAGTCACGGGTGGAGGCAGAGGTCCACCGCCTGCGCCAGGCGCGCGATGTGGTCGCCAGCGAGCTGACGACGCTCAAGCGCGACCTGCCTGCCGAGGCGCCGGCTGAGCTGGCGGCCCTGCTCGACGTGCACTTGATGTTGCTGCACGACGAGGCGATGGCGGGAGCGACCAAGCACTGGATCGAGGTGCGCCACTACAACGCCGAGTGGGCCCTGTCCGCTCAGCTCGAAGTGGTGGCACGCCAGTTCGACGAGATGGAGGATGACTACCTGCGGGAGCGCAAGGCCGATCTGGAACAGGTGGTCGAACGGGTGCTGCGGGCGCTGTCGAAGGCTGGCCCGTTGTTGCCTTCGACTCACGGATCAGCGCACGGCGGCGAGGATCCGCTGGTACTGGTGGCCAACGACATCGCGCCGGCCGACATGCTGCAGTTCAAGGGCAGCGTGTTTTCAGGTTTCGTCACCGATGTCGGCGGCAAGACCTCTCATACGGCGATCGTGGCGCGCAGCATGGACATCCCCGCAGTGGTCGGTGCGCGCGAGGCCAGCCGCCTGATCCGGCAAGACGACTGGATCGTCATCGATGGCGATACCGGTGTGGTGGTGGTGGATCCATCCCCGATCGTGCTGGAGGAGTATCGCTTCCGGCAACGCCAAAGCGAACTCGAGCGGGCACGCCTTCACCGCTTGCGCCATACGCCCTCCGTGACCCTGGACGGGGAGTCGGTCGAGCTGCTTGCCAACATCGAACTGCCCCGGGACGCGCCGGTCGCGCTCGATTCGGGCGCCGTGGGCATCGGCCTGTTCCGCAGCGAGTTCCTCTTCATGAATCGCGATGGGGCGCTGCCGAGCGAAGACGAGCAGTTCGAAGCCTACCGAGGCGTCGTCGAAGCGATGCGCGGCCTTCCGGTGACCATCCGCACCGTCGACATCGGTGCCGACAAGCCGCTCGATCGATTGACGATTCACGAGTTGAGGCACGAGCACGCCTTGAACCCGGCGCTGGGATTGCGGGCGATCCGATGGAGCTTGGCCGAGCCCGGAATGTTCCGGCAGCAGTTGCGGGCCATTCTGCGGGCCAGTGCTTTCGGCAAGGTCCGACTGCTGCTGCCGATGGTGGCGCAGCTCTCGGAGATCAAGCTCGCGCGCGAGGCGCTCAACCGGGCCAAGCACCAGTTGACCGATGCGGGCGTCGCATTCACTGGTGTCGAGTTGGGCGCCATGATCGAGGTGCCAGCTGCCGTTCTGATCCTGCCGAGCATGCTGCGCTACCTCGACTTCGTTTCGATCGGAACCAATGACCTCATCCAGTACACGCTGGCCATCGATCGGGCGGACGAAGCCGTGGCGCGGCTGTACGACCCTTGGCATCCCGCGGTACTGCAGTTGATTGCTCGCAGCATCGAAATTGCCAACCAGGCGGGCAAGCACGTGTGCGTGTGTGGCGAGATGGCTGGCGACGCTGCGTTTACCGAACTGTTGCTGGCCATGGGGCTTCGCTCGTTCTCGATGCATCCATCCCAGATCGCGTCGGTGAAGCAACGCATCCTTCGAACAGAGGTCAAGCGACTGGCGCCGCGGCTCGCGCGCGCGATGCTCAGCGACGAGCCGATGCAAGCCTGGGCCGCTGTCCGCGATCCGCGTGAGGCCGCACGCGACGTCGGGCTCGAGGCGTCCTAGGCATCCTTCTCCAATCGACCAACCTGCTGAGAAGCACCGCGCTTTTCGAGGGGCTGTTGCATTGGTCCGCATGCGGGCGACGGGGCTGCGCACACGCTCCGCGCGCGCCCGCAGTGTTGACGGAGCCATCATCCCATGCCATACTCCGCCTTCTTTGCCGACAGTGGTCGGCGCCGCCGCGAGGCGGGTGCTCTTTAACAAGCAACAGCCGATAAGCGTGGGCGTTTGAAGGCGAGTGCCACGGATCTTGGGTCGCGAGACTCGAGTCCACAAACGCTCACGGATGAAGAAGTGAAGTTCACTTCAATTCCAGAGCAAACTTGCAGAGATCGAACTGAAGAGTTTGATCCTGGCTCAGATTGAACGCTGGCGGCATGCCTTACACATGCAAGTCGAACGGCAGCACGGGGGCAACCCTGGTGGCGAGTGGCGAACGGGTGAGTAATACATCGGAACGTGCCCAGTAGTGGGGGATAGCTCGGCGAAAGCCGGATTAATACCGCATACGACCTATGGGTGAAAGCGGGGGATCGCAAGACCTCGCGCTATTGGAGCGGCCGATGTCAGATTAGGTTGTTGGTGGGGTAAAAGCCCACCAAGCCGACGATCTGTAGCTGGTCTGAGAGGACGACCAGCCACACTGGGACTGAGACACGGCCCAGACTCCTACGGGAGGCAGCAGTGGGGAATTTTGGACAATGGGCGAAAGCCTGATCCAGCCATGCCGCGTGCGGGAAGAAGGCCTTCGGGTTGTAAACCGCTTTTGTCAGGGAAGAAATCTTCCGAGCTAATACCCCGGGAGGATGACGGTACCTGAAGAATAAGCACCGGCTAACTACGTGCCAGCAGCCGCGGTAATACGTAGGGTGCAAGCGTTAATCGGAATTACTGGGCGTAAAGCGTGCGCAGGCGGTTATGCAAGACAGATGTGAAATCCCCGGGCT
>DATDJF010000044.1:0-2093 GCA_036520715.1 Burkholderiaceae bacterium
CACCGCGTTCTCGAAGCGGCTTTGCACCGCGCCGAGCGTGCCGCGCGCGCTGTTGATCTGGTCGAGAGCGCTGTCGATCTTCTTCATCGCCACCCAGGCACCCTTGTCGGTCGTCACGTCCAGCGTGTCGATGCCCCGGACGGCCGTGGTCGTCGCGGCGGTCAGCGTCGGTGCGGCGAAACCGGTGTCGACGATGGTGAAGCCGGCCGAGAAGGTGGGGATCACCGCGGCGCCGGCCGTGTCGGTCTTCGACGACAGCAGCTCGATCGTGTACGAGCCGCCACCGCCGTTCACCAGGAAGGCCGAGACGCCGGTGTCGCTGGTCTTGCGGTTGATCGCCTCGACCACCTGGCCCAGGCGCTCGGTGCCTGAGCTGGCCGCAGCGATCGCGCCCAGGTCGATCGCCGCGGCGCCGCCCGCGCCGTCGGCGTCGATGGTCAGCGTGCCGGCAGCGATCGCCGTGTTGTAGCCCGTGATCGCCGTGTCGGCGACGACCGCGGCGGTCGTGGCCTGGCCGTAGGCGATGTTGGCCAGGCCGGAGGCGCGGGCGTCTGCCAGCGTGCCGACCGTGATGTTCTCGCCGGAGTTGGCGCCGACCTGGAAGGAGGCGGCGGTGAAGGAGCCGTCGAGCAGCTTCTTGCCGTTGAACGAGGTGCCCTTGGCGACGCGGTCGATTTCGTCGCGCAGCTGCGAGACTTCGGCCTGCAGGGCCTTGCGGTCATCGGCGCTGTTGGTGGTGTTGGCCGCCTGCACGGCCAGCTCGCGCATGCGCTGCAGCATGTCGCCGACCTTGCCCAGCGCGCCTTCGGCGGTCTGCGCCAGCGAGATGCCGTCGTTGGCGTTGCGCGCCGCGACATTGAGGCCGCGCACCTGGGTGTTCATGCGTTCGGCGATGGCCAGGCCGGCGGCGTCGTCCTTGGCGGAGTTGACGCGCAGGCCCGAGGACAGGCGCTGCATCGACGTCGCCAGCGACGACTGCGACGTGTTCAGGTTGCGCTGCGCGTTCAGCGACGCGATGTTGCTGTTGATCGTTTGCGGCATGGAAGTGGACTCCTAAGTGTGACGAGAACTCATGTCCGCGCTGCGAGCCGACCGGACCACGTCCCGAAGCTCGGGTGCGTTGGGGGCTTATCGGAGCGGCCGCCGCCGAACTTGAGGGTGCGTTACTAGTTCGCTTGCGCCCCACGACAGCGCCATGCTCGCCGGAATAGCGCCGCCTGCTGCGTACTGTTCGCCGCATTGCGCAGTGCAGCGCGCGTGCACGCTGGCGCATGTCCACGCTGGCCCTCGTCCTGATCGCGCGCGACGAAGCGCGTTGCATCGACCGCTGCCTGCGCAGCGCGGCCGCCTTCGTCGACGAGATGTGGGTGCTGGACACCGGTTCGGTGGACGGCACGCCGTCGGTGGCGCGCCGCTGCGGCGCACAAGTCTCGCTGTGGAGCGAGCTCGACAACATGGCCGCCGCGCGCAACGCCGCGCTGGCGCTGTGCGCCAGCGACTGGCGGCTGGTGATGAATGCCGACGAGTGGATCGGCGGTTGCGCTGCGGCGCTGCAGGACTGGTGCCGCGACGCGACCCCGCGCATCGGCGAGTTGCGCCTGACTCACCTGGCCGCCGCGGCCGAGGCCGGGGCGCAGGCGCCGCCGCGCTGGCTGCCGCGGCTGCTGCCGCGCGGCGTGCTGTACCAGGGCCGCGGGCACGAGGAGCCGCTGTCGGACCTGCCGCGGCAGCGCCTGGCGCTGCAATTGCTGCACGGCGGCTGAGCCGAAAGCACGGCGCGCGGGATCACCTCCGCAGCGAGCCGCCTTGTAGGAATTTGCCTGACAAGCCCGACGGAAGAAGCGGGACTCAAGCCACGGAACTGACCTGATGTGCGGGCCTATTTCAGCTGCTTACAGTGCGTTCACGCCTCGGGCGAAACCCACCGACACCCCTTCAGGAGTCTCACGCAAATGACCGCCGACCAGATCCTTGCCGAAATCCGCGAAGCCAACCTGTCCTACCTGATGCTGGCGCAGAGCCTGATCCGCGTCGACCGGGAACAGGCGCTGTACCGCCTGGGCGTCAGCGAGGACACCGCCCGGTTGATCGGT
>DATDJF010000045.1:0-3518 GCA_036520715.1 Burkholderiaceae bacterium
GGCCACATGACCAAGAGCAAGAAGCTCGGCTTCGTGGCTGCCAAGCCGATTCCGCAGGTGCTGCGCAACATCAATGCCTTCACGATGGGTGCGAAATCGGTGAAGCCCGACATCACCACCACCGTGATCTTCACCGGCGACTGGAGCATGCCGGTCAAGGAGGCCGAAGCCACCAACAGCCTGGCCGACCAGGGGGTAGACGTCTTCACGATGCACGTCGACGGCCCGAAGGTGGTGGTCGAAACGGCTGCCAAGCGCGGCAAGATGGTGTGCGGCTACCACGCCAGCCAGGCCAAGCTGGCACCGAACGCCTACCTCACCGGCGCCGAGTGGAACTGGATCACCGCATACAAGACCATCATCGAGGCCGCGCAAAGCGGCAAGGCGCATCCGAACTTCGTGCGCGGCGGCCTGAAGGACGGCTTCGTGAAGAGCTCGCCCTACGGCGCGATGGTCACCGACGCGGGCAAGAAGAACGCCGAAGACGTGCGTGCCGCGATGCTGAAGGGCAGCTTCGACATCTTCAAGGGCGAGCTGAAGGACAACACCGGCAAGGTGGTGATCCCGGCCGGCAAGGCGTTCAAGCAGACCGATGTCGAACTCGAGTCGATGAACTATTTGGTCGAAGGCGTCGTCGGGAAGGTCTGAGCCAAGCGTCGAGCGGCAGGCATGCGCTCAGCGATCGAAGCCGTCGTGTTGCCGCTGCTGGCGCTGGCCGGCGCGCTGCTGCTGTTCGGCGTGTGGGTGCAGTTCGGCGGCGTCAGCGCAATCGATGCGTGGGCGCTGCTGTTCAAAGGCGCGTTCGGCGACATGTTCTCGTGGCAGAACACGTTGCAGCGTGCGGCACCGCTGATGCTCACCGCGCTGGCGGTGGCGCTGCCGGCGCGCGCCGGGCTGGTGGTGATCGGCGGCGAGGGGGCGCTGGTGCTCGGCGCGCTGGGCTGCGCGGCGCTGCCGTACACGTTGCCTGGCCTGACCGGCACAGCCGGCAGCGCCCTGGTGCTGCTGGCCGGCGCCGTGTTCGGCGCCGCGTGGCTTGCGCTGGCAGGCGTGCTGCGCCAATGGCGCGGCGTCAACGAGACGATCTCGAGCCTGCTGCTCGGCTACATCGCGATCGCGCTGTTCAAGCACATCGTCGAAGGGCCGCTGCGCGATCCGGCGAGCCTGAACAAGCCGTCGACCCACGCGCTGAGCGAGAGTCTGCGCATCGGTGCCATCGCCTCCGACGGCTTGCTCGGCGAGGTGCACTGGGGCCTGGTGTTCGGCCTCGTCGCCTGCCTTGCCGCGGGGGTGTGGCTGAGCTTCACGAGTCCGGGTTTTGCGTTGCGCGTGGTCGGCGGCAACGCACGCACGGCACGCCTGGTCGGACTGCCGACGAGCCGACTGATCGTCTTGGCATGCGCACTCGGCGGCGCCTGCGCCGGCCTGGCCGGCGCGATCGAAGTCGCGGCCGTGCACACCTCGGCCAACGCGTCGGTGATCGCAGGCCTGGGCTATACCGGCATCCTGGTGTCGTTCGTGGCCCGTCACGACCCCTGGGCCATTCCTCCGGTGGCGCTGTTGTTCGGCGGCTTCGCTGCTGCCGGCAGCCTGCTGCAGCGGCGGCTCGGGCTGCCCGATGCATCGGTGCTGGTGCTGCAAGGCTTTGCCTTCGTGTTGATCCTGGCTGCCGAAGCGTTGCGCGGCCGTTTGTTCGACCTGCTGTGGCCACGCGCGACGCGAGTGCTGCGGCCGGTGGCGGCGGGGGCGACATGAGCCGTCGCCGGGCCGTCCCAAGATGGCTCGCTCCCCCTCGGGGGGAAGGCGCCGCGGGCGCCAAGGGGGCGACATGACCGGGAGCGCCTGGCTCGACGTGCTGCTGGCCATCGTCGGCGGCGCGGTGCGCGTGGGCACGCCGTTCCTGTTCGTCAGCCTCGGCGAGTGCCTCACCGAAAAATCCGGCCGCATCAACCTCGGCCTGGAGGGCGTGCTGGTGTTCTCGGCGATGTGCGGCTTCGGTGCGTCGTATCTGAGCGGCTCGCCGTGGCTCGGCGTGATCGCGGCGGGCGCCAGCGGCGCGCTGCTCGCGTTGCTGCACGGCTTGCTGTGTTCGCTGCCGCGCGTCAGCGACATCGCCACCGGCATCGCGCTGATGCTGCTCGGCTCGGGGCTGGCGTTCTACCTGGGCAAGCCGTTGATCCAGCCGCAGGCACCGCAGATTCCGTCGATCGCACTGGGCGGCTGGAGCGACTCGTCGGCGGTGCAGGCTGCGCTGTCGATCAATGCACTGTTTCCGCTCGGCGTGCTGCTCGCCGTGCTGATCGCCTGGGGCCTGAAGAACACACGCTGGGGCTTGGTGGTGCGCATGGCGGGTGACTCGAGCGATGCCGCCAAGGCGCTCGGCTACTCGGCCAGCGGCGTGCGCATCGCCGCCACCACGGCAGGCGGCTTCATCGCCGGGTTGGGGGGCGCGTCGCTGTCGTTGTACTACCCCGGCAGCTGGAACGAAGGCCTGAGCTCGGGCCAGGGCCTGATCGCGGTGGCGCTGGTGATCTTCGCGCGCTGGAGCCCGGTGCGCTGCCTGTGGGCGGCATTGCTGTTCGGCGGCGCGGGGGCGATCGGGCCGGCGCTGCAATCGGTAGGCGTGAGCGGCGGCTACTACCTGTTCAACGCGACGCCGTACGTGCTGACGCTGGCGATTCTGGTGGTCACCTGCTCGCCGCGGCGCGGTTTGCGCGGCGCACCGTTGGAGCTGGGGGTGTCGCGGTGACGACGCGCTGCGCAGCCATGACATGAGCGGACTCGGAGGCCTCAACAAGTCGAGCGCCGGCGTCGTCGTCGGCCTCGTTCAGTTGCAACTGCCGGTGGTCGACACACCGGCGCAACTGGCGGCGCAAGCCCAGCGCATCTGCGAGCTCGTCGGCAAGGCGCGGCGCAACCTCGGCACGATGGATCTCGTCGTGTTCCCCGAATACGCGCTGCACGGGCTGTCGATGAGCACCGCGCCGGAGTTGATGGTGTCGCTCGACGGTCCCGAAGTCGCCGCGTTCAAGGCTGCCTGTGCGGAACACCGGATCTGGGGCTGCTTCTCGATCATGGAGAAGAACCCCAACGGCAACCCGTACAACAGCGGTCTGATCGTCGACGAGCGCGGCGCGATCCAGCTGTACTACCGCAAGCTGCATCCGTGGGTGCCGGTGGAGCCCTGGGAGCCGGGCAACCTCGGCATCCCGGTGTGCGACGGGCCGCGCGGCGTCAAGCTCGCGCTGATCATCTGCCACGACGGCATGTTTCCCGAGATGGCGCGCGAGGCGGCCTACAAGGGAGCCGAACTGATCGTGCGCACGGCCGGCTACACGGCGCCGATCCGCCACGCGTGGCGGATCACCAACCAGGCCAACGCGTTCCAGAACCTGGCGTACACGGCGAGCGTGTGCCTGTGCGGATCGGACGGCACGTTCGATTCGATGGGCGAGGGCATGGTCTGCTCGTTCGACGGCACCGTGATGGTCGAAGGCGGCGGGCGGCCCGACGAGATC
>DATDJF010000046.1:0-6007 GCA_036520715.1 Burkholderiaceae bacterium
CTGGTTGTCGACGAGCGTCGCGCCGCCGCGGTTGCCGACCACCTGGATGTTGCCGCCGACCTGGTTGCCCGCCGCGAGCAGCGGCGCGACGTTGGCGTCGAACTGCAGGTCACCGTTGATGCGCGCGCCGACGATCGTCGCGCGGCTGCCCTGCTTGATCTGGACGGAGAGTTTGTGAGTTTTTCTACTCCACCGCGAAACGCACTATGACCCTTCCACCACGACCCGATAGAACGGCCGCAGCGCGATTATTTCGGCCCAACTAAGGGGTCGAGTACCCCTCAAAGAACGCGTTGAATCGGGTCAACCGAAAAATTCACAAGCTCTGAGCGGTGCTGAGCCCACCGTCGATCCACTTCTGCACCAGCCGGGACGGCACGCGCATCGCCTATGCGGCGACGGGCGACGGCCCGCCGCTCGTCAAGTCGGTGCACCTGGCGTCGAGCCTCGAGGCCAACGCCGATCACCCGGTGCTCGGCGGAATGCTGGACGAGATCGGCCGCGGCCGCACGCTCGTGCGCTACGACTCGCGCGGTATGGGCTTGTCCGACCGCGAGGTGCATGACTTCTCCCTCGAGCGACAAGTCGAAGACCTGCAGGCCGTGGTCGAGGCCGTGGGCTTGTCGCGCTTCGCGTTGATGGGCTTTGCCGGGGGCGGGGCTGTCGCCATCAACTTCGCGGTCCGGCACCCCGAACGCGTGAGCCGACTGGTGCTGTACGGCGCCTTCATCCAAGGCAAGATCGCACGCGCCACAACCCCGGAGTCGCAGGCCGAGGCCGAGACCTTGTTGCGCCTGGTCGAAGTCGGCTGGGGCAAGGACGATCCGGCGTTCCGCCAGCTCTACACCTCGCAGTACGTCCCGGACGGCAGCACCGAGCAATTTCATGCGCTCAACGAACTGTTGCGCCGGATGGCGTCGCCGGCGAACGCATCGCGCTTCATGCGCGAACTGCACCGTTCTGATCTACGTGCACTGGCACCACGCCTGGCCTGCCCGGCGCTGGTGCTGCACGCCCGCGGTGACGCGCGTGTGCCCTTCGAGCAGGGCCGGCTGCTGGCGGCGGCGATCTCGGGGTCGCGCTTCGTGCCGCTGGACAGCCGCAACCACGCGCTGCTGCGGGGCGAGCCGGCGCTGGCGCAATTCGCGGCCGAACTCGACGCTTTCCTTGCCGCGCCGACCGCCTTGCCGACTTCGCGGCCGCAGAGCTTCGACGACCTGACGCGGCGCGAGCGCGAAGTGCTCGAACAGCTCGCGCGCGGACTCGACAACGCGACCATCGGCGAACGCGTCGGCATGAGCGAGAAGACGGTGCGCAACAACGTCTCCGCGATCCTCGGCAAGCTCGACGTGCACACGCGCGCGGCGGCGATCGTGAAAGCGCGCGAAGCGGGCTTCGGCTCGCCGTCGGCGCACTGAGAACCCGGCATCGGGTCAGCCGTCCCGCAGCGATCGGGACATCGGGCTCGTGACAGTCCGCGTCGCCAGGCCGAGCATCGAGCCGTTCTCCAAGGAGTCGTGCCCATGCCAACCTTCCGTGCCGTGCTGTCCCTGCTCGCACTGGCTGCCGCGGTACCCGCACACACCGCACCAGTCGACGACTATCCGAATCGGCCAGTCCACCTGGTGTTCCCGTATTCAGCCGGCGGCGTCTCGGACCTGGCGCGCCTCGTCGCTGAACGACTCGGCGAGCGCTGGCACCAGTCGGTGCTTCTGGAAATTCGCCCCGGAGCCAGCGGCAACGTCGCCGCCGAGTTCGTCGCGCGCGCGCCGGCCGACGGCTACACGCTGCTGGTCACGCCGCCACCGCCGCTGGCGATCAACCAGAGCCTGTTCGCCAAGCTCGGCTACGACCCTGCGGCCTTCGTGCCAGTGACGGTGCTGTCGTCGATGCCGAACCTGCTCGTCGCGACGCGCGGGCTGCCGGCATCGAACCTACGCGAGTTGCTCGACTACGCGAAGGCGAACCCCGCCCGGCTGAGCTATGCCTCCACCGGCAACGGTGGCACGCCGCACCTGAGCGCTGAACAGCTGAAGGCGCAAGGCCAGGTGCACATCGTTCACGTGCCGTACCAGGGCATCGCGAGTGCACTGCCCGACCTGGTGGCCGGCCGCGTCGACCTGATGTTCGCCAACCTGACGGGCGTGATGCCGCTGGTGAAGGACGGCCGGCTGAAGGTGCTGGCGGTGGCGAGCGCCGAGCGCCTGGCACAACTGCCCGGCGTGCCTACGGTGCACGAGACGTTGCCGGGATTTGTCTCCGACAGCTGGCTGGCGCTCGCGGCACCGGCGCTGACGCCGGCCGCGGTGGTCGACAAGATCGCGCTCGCGGTGCAAGAGGTTCTGCAGACACCTGAGGTGGACGAACGCCTGCGCCAGCTCGGCGCCGTGCCGGTCGGCAACACGCCGGCGCAGGCGCGCGAATTCATCCGGCTGGAGATCCAGCGCTGGGCGCTGGTCATCCGCAGCGCAGCGATCAAGCCCGATTGAGGAGAACCCCACCATGCTCGACCCCAACACCCACCTGCCGCCAAGCGGCATCGCCGGTTTCGCCGATGTCGACGCGACGGCCGACCCGGGTGCCTATGTCGCCTTTCTCGACGCGTTCCAGCGCGGCTTGGCGCCGATGATCGAGGCCGGCATCGATCTGCTGCGCCTGGCGCCGGGCGCCTCGGTGCTCGATGTAGGCTGCGGCCACGGCGCGGTGTTCGAACGCCTCGCGGCGCGCATCGGCGCGGCCGGGCGCATCACCGGCCTCGACAACAGCAGCGCGCTGCTTGAAGAAGCGCGCCTGCGCTGCAAACGGCGTTCGCTCGACGCCAGACTGCACAAAGGCGACGCACACCGCCTGCCGTTCAAAGATGCGGCCTTCGACGCCACGCGCGCCGACCGGGTGTTGATCTTCCTGCGCGACCCCGGCGCCGCGCTGGTGGAGATGACGCGCGTGACAAGGCCTGGCGGGCGACTCGTGGTCACCGAAGCGGACCTGGGCAGCGCCGTCGTCGACGCGCCCGACCCGGAGCTGACGCGAACGCTGCTCGCCACCGCCGCCGAGGCGGTGCCGGGCAGCTGGGTCGGGCGTCGGCTGCGCGCCCTCTTCGTCGATGCCGGGCTGGTCGATGTCGAGGTGCGAATGGTCGGGGCGCCGAGCACGAGCTTTGCCGAGTGGGTGCGGCGCATGGGCTTGATGCCGGCAGTGCAGCGCGCGGCGGAACTCGGGCGCGCGCCGGCGGCAGCGTCCAGTGCCTGGCTTGCAGAACTCGAAGCGCGTGATCGCGCCGGCCGCTTCTTCGCGGCAAGCACCTTCTTCATGGCGTCGGCGACGCGGCCGGCGGACTGAAACGCTGCGACGTCAGTCGCGCTTGGGAACGATGATGTCGCGGTTGCCGTTGGTGGCCATCGCCGACACCAGGCCAGACTTTTCCATCTGTTCGAGCAGTCGCGCCGCGCGGTTGTAGCCAATGCGCAGATGGCGCTGCACCAGCGAGATCGACGCACGGCGGTGTTCCAGCACGATCGCCACGGCCTGGTCGTACATCGGGTCGGCCTCGCCGCCGGCACCGGCCTCGCCCGGCGCGCCGGCATCGGCCTCACCATCGAGCACGCCGCCTTCGAGCAGACCCTCGATGTAGTTCGGCTCGCCCTGGCTGCGCAGGTATTCGACGACGCGGTGCACCTCTTCGTCGCTGACGAACGCGCCGTGCACGCGCACCGGCAACCCGCTGCCCGAGGCCATGTACAGCATGTCGCCCTGGCCGAGCAGCGCCTCGGCGCCCATCTGGTCGAGGATGGTTCGCGAGTCGATCTTGCTGCTGACCTGGAAGCTCAGGCGCGTCGGGATGTTGGCCTTGATCAGCCCGGTGATCACGTCCACGCTGGGCCGCTGTGTGGCCAGCACCAGGTGAATGCCGCAGGCGCGTGCCTTCTGCGCCAGGCGGGCGATCAGCTCCTCGATCTTCTTGCCCACGACCATCATCAGGTCCGCCAGCTCGTCGATGAGCACGACGATGTTCGGCAGCCGTTCCAGCGGCTCGGGCGCCTCAGGGGTCAGGCTGAAGGGATTGGGCAGGCTCTCGCCACGCTCAAGGCTTTCAGCGATCTTCTTGTTGTAGCCCGCCAGGTTGCGCACGCCCAGCTTGCTCATCAGCTTGTAGCGCCGCTCCATCTCGCCGACGCACCAGTTCAGCGCGTTGGCGGCCTGCTTCATGTCGATGACCACCGGGCACAGCAGGTGGGGGATGCCTTCGTATACGCTCAGCTCCAGCATCTTCGGGTCGATCAATATCAGCCGCACGTCGCGCGCTTCGGCCTTGTACAGCAGGCTCAGGATCATCGCGTTGATGCCCACCGACTTGCCCGCGCCGGTGGTGCCGGCCACCAGGCAGTGCGGCATCTTCGCCAGGTCGGCCACCACCGGGTTGCCGACGATGTCCTTGCCCAGCGCGATGGTCAGCTGCGAGGCCGCGTCGTTGTAGACCGTCGAGCCCAGGATCTCGGCCAGGCGGATGGTCTGGCGCCGCGCATTGGGCAGCTCCAGCGCCATGTAGTTCTTGCCGGGAATCGTCTCGACCACGCGGATGCTCACCAGCGAGAGGGAGCGCGCCAGGTCCTTGGCCAAGTTGACCACCTGCGCACCCTTCACGCCGGTGGCCGGCTCGATCTCATACCGCGTGATCACCGGGCCGGGCGAGGCGGCCACCACGCGCACCTCGACGCCGAAGTCCTTGAGCTTCTTCTCGATCAGCCGGCTGGTCATCTCCAGCGACTCGGGCGTCACTGTCTCCACGCGTGTCGGTGGCTCGTCCAGCAGGTCGACCTGTGGCAGCTTGGTGTCGGCCAGTTCGACGAACAGCGGCTTCTGCCGCTCCTTGGCCACGCGCTCGGATTTCGGCACCTCGAGCAGCGTCGGCTCGATCACCAGCGGCAGATGGTCCACCACCTCCTGGCGCTCGACCTCGACCTCGTGCTCGCGCTCGACCTGCAGCTTTTCACCGATGCGTCGGTCCTCGGCCCGTTCCCGCTGCTGCTGGCGGCGCTCGCGCAGCGCGTCGATGGCGCTGCCGATGCGTTCGGCCAGCACCAGCCAGGAAAATCCCAGCGCCAGCGACATGCCGGCCACCAGCGCGGCAATCCACAGCACGCCCGAGCCGGCAAAACCAAGCCAGTGCGCCGACAGCGGCCCGAGTGTGAAGCCGAGCACTCCGCCGGCATGGCCGGGCAGCCGCGGCTCCCACTGGTACAGGCGCGTCCATTCCAGCGAACAGCTGGCCGCCATCAGCAGCGCCAGGCCGACCCAGAAGGCCACGCGCGGCAGCGCCGGCTCGTCGGTAACGTGCTCGCCTTCGCGGCGCACCGCACGGGCTAGGCTCGACAACCAGGCGCGCAGCCCCACCGGCACCAGCCACCACACCGAATAGCCGAACAGGAACAGGCCAAGATCGGACAGCCACGCACCGAACACGCCCGCCTTGTTGCGCAGCGGCCCGCCATCGCCAGAAGTGGAAAAGCCCGGGTCGCCCAGGTCGTGCGTGGCCAGTGCCAGGAAGAACAGCAGCCACGCCACGGCGCCGACGACCAGCAGCGCCTGGTGGCGCCAGCGCGCCAGCAACGACGGCGGCGCCGCAGCGGGCGGCGCAGACTTGGACGAGGACTTGCGGGTGTAGGTGGCGCCCGAGGCAGCGCCTTCGGCGCGCAGCGAACCAAGCGGAAAGGTCATGGGCGCGATTATGGCTACGGCGCGGCGGCTCGCGCCGCCTTCACGTCGCTGCGCGACACGCCGGCCTCGGGACGCGACCGGCGCTCGGTCCGTCCAACAGCGCGCAGGCACTGTTGGAGCCTGCGCCGCAACGCACTGCGTGCGTTGTGGCCGATCGCATCAGTCGTTCTGCAGCCGTTCCTTGGTGATCACCGAGCCGTTCTCCTGCGTCTCGATGACGCCACGTTCTTCCAGGTCCTTCATGACCCGGCTGACCATCTCGCGCGACGCACCCACCACCTTGGCCATGTCC
>DATDJF010000047.1:0-11671 GCA_036520715.1 Burkholderiaceae bacterium
CAGCGACCTCGACCTCGACCTCGACATCGGCGGCACGGTGCCCGTGCTGCCGCTGGACAGCGCGGTCACGCAGGAGGTGACCCGCTTCGACGCCGTCACGCGCCTGGGCGCCATGTCGCTGCAGATCGACGGCGCGCCGGCCGCCCACGCCGCCGCCGCCGCGCTGCTGCTCGACCGCTGCGACGCCTTGCTCGACGCGCTCGACGCCTGGCTGCACACGGCGCTCGACTGGCGCTGGATCGAGGCCACACCCACCGCCGCCGCGACCCACCCGTGCGCCAGCGCGCAGGGCGCGATCGAGGGTGCGAACGCCTCGGTGGCCGCACTGACGTGGCGGCTCGAGGTGCCCTGGGCGCTGCTGCGTGGCCTGGGCGCGCCGCCCGAAGTGCTGGCCCGGCGCCTGCAATGGGGCGCCGTGCCCGCCGTCCTGGTGGTTTCGCAGCCGGCGATCGACGAGGCCGAGCTGCGGCTGCTCGAGCGCGGCGGCGCCATCGTGCTGCCCGAGTCGATGCATGCGCCGTGGCAGGGCCTGCTGCACGCACCGCAGGAAGACGCGCGCGACGGCCTGGTGGTCGAGCTGCCGGGCGCCGACAGCGTGCGCCTGGGTGCTGCGCAGGCCGCCGCCCGCGACCCCGCCGAGCCCACCGGCCGCCCCTTCTGCGAGGTGCGCATGACGACCACCCGCCCGCTGGCTGCGGAGCAGCTCGCGGGTTGGGCCGAAGGGTCCAGTGTCGAATTGGCGCCGCGCGCCAGCCTGTGGCGCTGCGCCGGGCCCAGCGGGGCCGAGCGCTTTCTGGCGGGCGGCCGGCTGCTGCCCTGGGGAGACGGCTGGGCGATGCTGATCGAATCGGTCTGACGCGGCGGGAGCCCCCTAATACTTTGAACCGTGGCGGCGGGGCTCGCCACTTAGCGGGTCATGGACCTGACCCAATTCTCGCCCTCGTCGGCCCTGCTCACGGTGATCCTGCTGGCGCTCGCGCCGTTCGTCGCCGTCATGGTCACCTCCTTCACCAAGATCGTCGTCGTGCTCAGCCTGCTGCGCAACGCGCTCGGGCTGCAGCAGGTGCCGCCCAACGTGGTGATGAACGGCCTGGCGCTGGTGCTCAGCATCTACGTCATGTACCCGGTGGGCCTGGAGATGGCCGCCAAGCTGCAGGGCATCAACAACATCGGCGCCAACACGCAGACGATGCTCAAGGCCGCCGACCAGAGCAAGGAGCCGCTGCGCGAGTTCCTGGTCAAACACAGCCGCCCGGTCGAGCGCGCATTCTTCTTCAAGACCGCGCAAAAGGCGCTCAAGGGCGACCAGGCCGCCAGCCTCACCGACCGCGACTTCCTGGTCATCGTGCCGGCGTTCACCGTCAGCGAGCTGGCGATCGCCTTCGAGATCGGCTTCCTGATCTTCCTGCCGTTCCTGGTGATCGACCTGGTGATCTCCAACATCCTGATGGCGATGGGCATGATGATGCTGTCGCCCACCACCGTGTCGATGCCGTTCAAGCTGCTGCTGTTCGTGCTGATCGACGGCTGGGTCAAGCTCACGCACGGCCTGATCCTCACCTACGTGTAGGACGGAGCGCACCATGATTCATGGCGACATCATTCAAATGACGCAGCAGGCGCTGTGGTACGTGCTGCTGCTGTCGGCGCCGCCGATCCTGGTGGCGGCGGTGGTCGGCATCGTGATCGCGTTCGTGCAGGCGGCCACGCAGTTGCAAGAGCAGACCATGCAGTACGTGGCCAAGTTCTTCGCCATCGTGATCACCATCTTCATCACCGCATCGATGCTCGGCGGCGGCCTGTACCAGTTCGGCGACCGCGTGTTCAGCAACTTCGCCGGCATGGTGCGGCGCTAGCCGCGAGTCGAGATGGAGTCGCTGGCCATCTTCGGCTCGCTGAGCGACACCGCGCTGCTGCTGGGTCTGTCGACGGTGCGCGTGGCCACCGCCTTCCTGCTGGTGCCGCTGTTCACCGCCGACATCATTCCGTCGATGGTGCGCAACTCGATGTTCATGGCCATCGCGCTGCTCAGCCTGGCGCTGCAGCCGTCGGCGGCGCCGGTGGCCTTCAGCACCTGGCAATGGGTGTCGATGTACGCCAAGGAGGCCTTCATCGGCGGCGCGCTCGGCTTCTTCTTCGGCGGCATCCTGTGGGCCTTCGAGGCCGCGGGCCAGTTGATCGACACCAAGGTCGGCACCACGCAAGGCATGGTGCAGGACCCGATGTCGGGCAGCCAGGTCACGCTCAGCGGCGCGCTGTTCGGCCGCCTGGCCGGCTGGATCTTCATGGCCGGCGGCGGCTTCATGGTGATGATCGGCACGCTCTACGAGAGCTTCGCGCTGTGGCCGGTGCGCTCGCCGGCGCCGACGCTGGCGGCCGAGGGCTATCGGCTGTTCGAGAGCGAGTTCGGCCGCATCATGCTGCTGACGCTGCTGATCGCCGCGCCCGCGCTGGTGCTGCTGTACCTGATCGAAGGCGTGCTCGGGCTGATCAACCGCTTCGCGCAGCAGCTCAACGTGTTCTCGCTGTCGCAGTCGCTGAAGGCGGTGGCCGCGGTGTGGATCATCTGGATCCAGCTCGCCACGCTGGTGCCGCTGATGCAGGAGGACATCCTGTCGCGCGGCGTCGTGTCGTTGCGCGTGCTGCGCGCTCTCTTCGGCGGATAAGGCAAGAGCCATGTCCGACAAGAACGACGGCGGCGACAAGACCGAACAGCCGACACAGAAAAAGCTCGACGACGCACGCAAGAAGGGCGACGTCTCCAAGAGCAAGGAAGTCAGCAGCACGGTGGTGCTGATCGTCTGGCTCGGCCTCGGCGCGTTGGTGTTGACCTATGCCACCGTGCGCATCGGCGCGCTGTGGGAGGTGCTGTTCGCCACCATCGGCCAGGGCTGGCAGGTCAGCGGGTTCGCCGGCGCCGCGCGCGACATCGGCGCACGCTCGGCCGAGCTGGCGGTGATGCTGGTGGCGATGCTGCTGGTGCCGGTGGCTGCGGTGGGCGTGCTGACCGACTTCCTGCAGATCGGCCCGGTGCTGGCCTTCGACAAGGTCAAGCCCGATCTCTCCAAGCTCAATCCGGTGGAGGGCGCCAAGCGCATGTTCTCGATGGACAACGTCATCGAGGTCATCAAGGCGCTGGTCAAGACGGTGCTGCTGTTCACCGTGGGCTGGCTGCTGGTGAAGTCGGCCATGCCGCAGATCATGTTGCTGGCGCGCTCGCCCGAACTGTCGGCGGCTGTGATCAGCGGCCTGATCTGGGACCTCACGGTCCAGCTCATGGCGTGGACGGTGGCGCTGTTCGCGCTGCTGTCGCTGCTCGATGCGGCCTACCAGCGCTGGTCGTTCACCAAGAAGATGCGCATGAGCATGCGCGACATCAAGCAGGAGATGAAGGAGAGCGAAGGCGACCCGTACATCAAGGGGCAGCGCCGCCAGCTCGCGCAGGAGTGGTCGCAGCGCAACGCCGCCAGCGCGGCGCGCGGCGCTGCGGCCCTGGTGGTCAATCCGACGCACATCGCGATCGCCATCGACTACGACCGCGAGCTCAACCCGGTGCCCACCATCGCCGCCAAGGGCGAAGACCACGTGGCGCGTGCGATGCGCCAGGCCGCCGAGGAAGCCGGCGTGCCGATCGTGCGCAACATCCCGCTGGCGCGCGACCTGCTCAAGCGCGCCGAGGTCGGCGAGATCATTCCGGCGGACCTGTTCGACGTCATCGCCGAAGTCATCCTGTGGGCCCGCGAGGTGCGTGCCGAAGTCGAGGCGCAACGCAACAATGAGCACAGGCCCGTCGAGAAGGCGCCGCGCAAGCGCGCCGCCGCCCCCGGCGAGGACCTCACCCACTATCCGGAGAAATGACATGCCCCCACGCTCACTTTGTTCGCTGCCCCAAGGCCCCGTAAGGGGCCGCTTCCTGGCCCGTGGGGCCTCAGCCTCCTTGAGGCGGCTCTACGGAGGCTGACATGGAATCCTTCGCACTGAGTTTCGCCAGCATGCTGCTGGCACTGGCCGTGGTGATCGGCCTGGCCTTCATGGCGCTGCGCCTGTTGCGCGACCGCTTGCAGCCGCGTGCCAAGACGGGTGCGGCGGCCGCCAGCGACGACGCGCTGCGCTTCGTGCGCGCGCTGCCGGTGGGCGCCAAGGAGCGTGTGGTGATCGTCGAGCACCGTGGTGCGCGCTGGATGCTCGGCGTGTCGGCGGGCGGCATCAGCACGATCGCGCACTGGCCGGCCGCAGTGCCGGCGGCGAGCAGCCCGCTCGAGCGCGGCGCCGCCGGCGACAGCGTGGATGCGGGCCGCTCCTGATTAGGGCTGCTCCCAGCCTGGGTTGCGCCTAGCTGCCGAACGCACCGACTTTTTTCTACACCCCGACCCGCATTTAATTCAAACGTCCGCGGCGCGACTTGCAACTGAACGAGGCAACCACGTCGCAGGCAGTCAGGTTCGCATCGAGCCGGAGTGCTGGAGTGGTGCGGTTAAAGAGTCAGTCAGAGTCAGTCAGTGTTTCTAGCAACCCAGGGCGAACGTTACCTTTCACCGTTTCGGCCCACACCCAAGGAGTTTCATCATGTCGTTCTCTCTTTCTGGAATCATCAACACGGTCGCCGGCGCGGCGTCGAGCCTGGCTCCTCTGGCCATGCCGTTCTTCCCGCAAGCACAAATCGCCATGGCCGGCATCAGCCTGCTCAACCAGGCGACTGGCGGCGGCGTGAACCAGGCCGTGGACATCCTGGGCAAGGAAGCGGGCCTGCCCAAGTTCCTGCAAAGCGCGATCCGCGACATCGTCAAGGACGTGCTCGGCAAGCTGAACCCCCCTGGCAACGACGATTGCTGCAACGCCGTTCGTGACCGTTGCGGCAACGACTTCCGCGACATCGGCGACAGCGTCGGCCGGTCGATCGCCGACATCGTCAAGAAGCTGCGTTGCGGCGGCGAAGAAGAAGGCGGCGCCGACAGCTGGCTGGTGGCGATCGCCAAGGCCATGGGCAAGGTGTCTGGTGGGCACGCCAAGAAGTTGGCCGAGCTCTCCAACAAGCTCGAAGGCCTGGACGGCAAGAACCCCGAGAACGCCAAGCTGTCGCAAGAGATCACCAACCAGATGCAAGGTGAAAGCCAGATGCTCAACCTGCTGCAGACGGCCTTCTCGAACGTGCTGAAGTCGATCGGCGAAGCCACCGCCAACATGGCTCGCAAGGGCTAATCGCTGAGCTTTCAGCGAGGTGCACGCGGGGCCGCACGGAAACGTCGCGGCCCCGCTTCTTCAGTGCAGGTGCTGATTCGCTCGAAGGAAAACAATCATGTCCTCCTACCTGCTGCCCTTCGATACCGTCTTCAACCTGTGGTGGACCGCTGTGCCGGTCTACGACATGGAGCCGGTGGCGCCGCCCGTCGTGCCGCCTGAAGGCCAACCCAAGCCGCAGGCCACCGGAGCAGACGACCTGGCCGCCAGCGCGGCCGCCGCCGATGCCAGCGAATCGTCCGACGACGACAAGGCATCGGAGCAATCGATGCGGCTGGTGTTCAAAGGCGTGAAGTGGATCCCTGTCTCCGCCTACAACATCCGCGAGAACCTCTACTACAACCTGCTGCAGGAAAACCAGCGCGAAGCCGACGAGCAACGCTCCCTGGCGCGCAAGCCCCTGCCGCCACGCCCACAGTTGCGGCTCGAGGACCAACCCGGTCCTGACGAGACGAGCGCCAAGCCCACCGACGCGCCGAGCGAAGACTAGGACTGCTCCTAGCTGGTAGCGGCCGCACTGTTCGGAAGCCCGGCCGCACGCTACTCTGTCGTAGACGACAGGATCAATCATGATTCGCCCATCAGACTTCACCGCCGCCCACATCCAGCGAGTGACCACCGTCACTCCGGTCTGGACCACCGAGTCGCGCGCGGCCAATGCCTGGTTCGACTCCAGCAACCCGGCGCACGTCGTCGGCCAGGTGAGCCTCGAGGCGCGTAGCCTGAACGTCGAAGAGCACACCGTACGGGTGCTGCGTCATCTCATCGGCGAACGCGACCTCCCCTGACCGAGCCTGAGTGCAGGCGTGGCAGCGGCAATCCTGATGAACGAACCTCGCTGGGCACAGGCTGCCCAGGCGCTGGTCGATGGCTGCATCGACCTGCGCAACGATGAAGACCGCGTGGCGCTGCTCGCCGCGGTGTGCGAAGGCCTCGGCGACGAGCTGTATCCGGCCCTACTGCGCGTGCTGGCCATCATCGGCCAGCATGGCGACCACGCCGCACGCGCGGCGGTGGCGCAGGCGCTGGTGCATGCGTTGCGCACCGGCCGCCTGCCCAGCGGCCGGCGCACCGCTTGGGGCGCCAACCCCGCGACGCAGCCCGCAGCGGGCTACGGCATCACGCGCAGCCTCGGGCCGCTCGAATACCTGTGCGCCTGGCATGCGCAGGCCGAGCCCGAGCAGGCGCTGGCCGCCGCTCCCTTCGACGACGCCGCGCGCGCGCTGATGGACCTCATCGCCAGCAGCGACGAGGCGCGGGCGCTGTACTGCGAAAAGCTGCTGGCCGACGCCAGCGACCCGATCGCCGGCGCGCTGACCCGCCAGACGCGGCACGCGCTGCGCGAGCTGGTGCTGGCCTGGGCGGCCGGTGCGCCGTCGATGGACGCCAGTGCGCGGTTCCTCGCCGCGCTGCCGCAAGGGCGCGCCGGCTCGCTGGCCGCGCTGGCCTTGCAGCCTCCCGCCTACGCGGCGCGCTGAAAAGCCGGCGCCCGCCGGCGCCCCCACGTCCACCGACAACGACGCCAGCCGGCACCCGACGCCAGCGCGAGCCCGTGCGCGCAGGAAAAAGCCCCGGCTCGGAGGACCGAAGCCGGGGCCGGGCGTGCGCGGCATGCGCCGCGCGAGGCCGCCTCAGGGCAGGCGGAAGTCGAAGCCGGGGCCGCCGAACTGCGCATCCCAGCCCGGGCCACCAACTTGCAGGTCGTTGCCATGGTTGCCGAACTGCCAGTCGTTGCCGAAGCCGCCGTTCTGATAGTCGTTGCCGTGGCCGCCGACTTGCACGTCGTTGCCGTGGTTGCCGTACTGCCGGTCGTTGCCCCAGCCACCGTTCTGGTAGTCGTGGCCGTGGCCGCCGACTTGCGTGTCGTTGCCGGTGTTGCCGTACTGGCGGTCGTTGCCGCAACCACCGTTCTGGTAGTCGTTGCCCGCGCCGCCGACTTGCGTGTCGTTGCCGTGGCCGCCGTACATCCGGTCGTTGCCGGTGCCGCCGTTCTGGTAGTCGTTGCCGCATCCGCCATCGAGCTTGTCGTTGCCGCCACGCCCCCACTGCTTGTCGTTGCCGCAGCCGCCGTTGAACACGTCGTCGCCGGCGCCGCCGACCATCGTGTCGTTGCCGCAGCCGCCGTTGGCATGGATGTCGGCCGTGACGTTGGCGTCGACCACGATGCGGTCGTTGCCCGAGCCCAGGTTGAACTGGGTGTTCTCGAGCTGCTGCTTGGTCATGTACTGGGTCTGGCCGTTGATCTCGACCTTGTACAAGCCCAGCAGTCCCGCCAGCCCTTCGGCCTTCGAGATGTGGACGTTGTCGTTGCCGGCGCCGGTATTGATCGTGTTGGTCGGATTGATGGGAGGAATGAACATGATGAAACTCCTAGGATTTGAATGAGTGATGCGACACGGTGTGTGTCCGCATCGCTGAGTTGCATTGAACCGCTGCGCGTGCATCGTTCCAAGACGGCACGTTCGCTAGCTGGGAACGCCCCCAGTTCGGGTCGGCCGCAGTGCCGACGGGCTGCTGCGCAGCCGCGTTAGGGCCTAGTCGGCGACCACGCAGCGCACGTCGGCTTCGGCCAGCAGCGCGGGGTACGGTTCCGACGGCGTGCGATCGGTGAACAGGCAGTCGATGTGGTTCAGGTGCGCCAGCTCCACCATCGCCGGCCGGTTGAACTTGCTGTGGTCGGCCGCCAGCCAGACCTGGCGCGACTGCTCGATGATGGCGCGCGCCACCTTGACCTCGCGATAGTCGAAGTCGCGCAGCGTGCCGTCGGCCTCGATGCCCGAAATGCCGATCAGCCCGATGTCGACGCGGAACTGGCGGATGAACTCCACCGTCGCCTCGCCGATGATGCCGCGGTCGCGCGAGCGCACCAGCCCGCCGGCGACGATGACTTCGCAGTCGGGGTTGTCCGACAGGATCGCTGCCACGTTGAGGTTGTTGGTGATGACGCGCAGCCCCTTGTGCTGCAGCAGCTCGCGCGCCACCGCCTCGGTGGTGGTGCCGATGTTGATGATCATCGAGCAGCCCTGCGGCACCGCCTTGGCCACTGCGCGCGCGATCTGCCGCTTGGCCTGCTCGTTGAGGTGCTGGCGCTGGCCGTAGCCGATGTTCTCGGTGGTCGAGCTCGGCACCCGCGCACCGCCGTGATAACGCGCCAGCAGCCCGGCATCGGCGAGCAGGCCGACGTCGCGGCGCACCGTCTGCAGCGTGACGCCGAAGCGCTCGGCCATCGCCTCGACCGTCATCACGCCGTGCTCGCGCACCGCGACCAGCAGGTCGCTTTGCCGCGGGTTGGGCGTGAAGTGGCGCGGCGCGCGTGCGGTCGTGCGGTTGGCGGGGCTGCGGCGAGTCATGTCGGAGGTCACGCGGCGGGCAGGCCTGAACAGGCGCAGCGCCGCAAGCAAGAAAAGCGCGGCCCGAGCGTAGGCCATGCAGCCGCCGCGCCGACCGCGCGCTTGCCCGCTTGTCGGAGTGCCACGTTTCGGCTAAAACGAACTCAATCGAATCAAAACGAAAGCATGCAAGCAGCAACGATCCCATCAGAGGTCGATGTGCTGGTGGTGGGCGGGGGCATCAACGGCACGGGCATCGCACGCGACCTGGCCGGGCGCGCCGTGTCGGTGCTGCTGTGCGAGCAGCACGACCTGGCGTCGCACACCTCGTCGTCGTCGACCAAGCTGATCCACGGCGGCCTGCGCTACCTCGAGCACTACGAGTTCTCGCTGGTGCGCAAGGCGCTGGCCGAGCGCGAGCTGCTGCTCAAGAGCGCGCCGCACATCATGTCGCCGCTGCGCTTCGTGATGCCGCACGACCCGGCGATGCGCCCGGTGTGGATGATCCGGGCCGGCCTCTTCCTGTACGACCACCTGGCGTGGCGCGAGTGGCTGCCGCCGTCGCGCGCGGTCGAGTTGGCGCAGCACCCGGCCGGCGCGCCGCTGAAGGCCGAGTTCAAGCGCGGCTTCGTCTACTCCGACGGCTGGGTCGACGACGCGCGGCTGGTGGTGCTGTGCGCGGTCGACGCCCGCCAGCGCGGCGCCGCGGTGCTGACGCGCTGGCGCTGCGAATCCGCGCGCGTCGACGGCACGCACTGGAGCGTCGAGCTCGCCGGCCCGCACGGCGCCGTGCGCAGCGTGCGCGCGCGCGCGCTGGTCAACGCCGCGGGCCCGTGGGCCTCGAGCTTCCTGCACCGGCAGCTCGGCGAGGCGGCGGCGCAGTCGCTGCGCCTGGTCAAGGGCAGCCACATCGTGGTGCCCAGGCTGTTCGAGCACGACCACGCCTACATCTTCCAGAACGCCGACCGCCGCATCATCTTCGCCATTCCCTACGAGGGCGCCTTCACGCTGATCGGCACCACCGACGTCGAGTGCCACGGCGACCCCGGCGACGCGCACCCCGACGCACAGGAAGTGGCCTATCTGTGCGAGCAGGCGAGCCGCTACTTTGCGCAGCCGGTGCTGCCGGCATCGGTGGTGTGGAGCTACTCGGGCGTGCGGCCGCTGCTCGACGACGAGACCGGCGATCCGTCGGCGGTGACGCGCGACTACCAGCTCGACATGAAGGCGGCGCCGGCGCCGCTGATGTCGGTATGGGGCGGCAAGATCACGACCTTCCGCAAGCTGGCCGAGCAGGCCGCCGACCAGTTGTGCGACGCCCTGCACCTGCGCGCCGCGCCCTGGACGGCGCGCGCCATGCTGCCGGGCGGCGACTTGTCCGGCTGGATCGAGCCCAGCGGCCGCCCGGATGCCGACATCGCGCGCTTCCAGCACGCGCTGTCGGTGCGCCGCCCCGAGCTGACGCCCGCGTTGTGCCGCCGCTGGTCGCGCAGCTACGGCTCGCTGGTGCAACGGCTGCTTGACGATCCGGCCGGCTTCGGCGCCGAAGTGGCACCTGGGTTACACGAGGCCGAGTTGCGCTACCTGTGGGACCACGAATGGGCCCGCGAGCCCGACGATGTGTTGTGGCGGCGAAGCAAGCTGGGCTTGCACTACAACGCAAGCGAACGCGCCGCGGTGGCGGCCTGGCTGCGGAATCGCGCGGCAGGAACCCACGCGACAGTTCGTTTGAGCGCGAATTGACCCCGGCGTTTCTTCGATTGACATTCGTTTTGTTTCGTACGTACGATCGACGCGCGATGGCACCCAGCCCGCGGGACTTCAAACCAAAGAGGAGCAACGATGGATAAGAGACCGGTTCTGACGGCGGTGGCGCTCGCAGCCACTGTTGTCTTGGTGAGTTGCGGCAAGCAGGAGACGCCCACGGCCGCGGCGCCTGCTGCACAGACCGCAGCCCCGGCGCAGGCACCGGCCGCGCAAGGTTCGGCCGAGGCCGCCAAGCGCTGGATCGACAACGAGTTCCAGCCCTCGGTGCTGTCCAAGGACGAGCAGATGAAGGAGATGGAGTGGTTCATCGCCGCTGCCAAGCCCTTCGCCGGGCTCGAGATCAACGTGCTGTCGGAGACGATTCCGACGCACGAATACGAGAGCAAGACGCTGACCAAGGCGTTCCAGGAAATCACCGGCATCAAGGTCAATCACCAGTTGCTCGGTGAAGGCGAGGTCGTGCAGGCCGTGCAGACGCAGATGCAGACCAACCGCAACCTGTACGACGCCTACATCAACGACTCCGACCTGATCGGTACCCACTCGCGGCTGCAGTCGGCGATCAACCTGTCCGACTGGATGGCCGGCGAAGGCAAGGACGTCACCAACCCGCAGCTCGACGTCAAGGATTTCATCGGCATCAGCTTCACCACCGGGCCCGACGGCAAGATCTATCAGCTGCCCGATCAGCAGTTCGCCAACCTGTACTGGTTCCGCAAGGACTGGTTCGACAAGCCCGATCTGAAAGCCAAGTTCAAGGCCAAGTACGGCTACGACCTCGGCGTGCCGGTGAACTGGAGCGCCTACGAAGACATCGCGCAGTTCTTCAGCGTCGACGTGAAAGAAATTGACGGCAAGCGCATCTACGGCCACATGGACTACGGCAAGCGCGCGCCTGACCTCGGCTGGCGCATGACCGACGCCTGGCTGTCGATGGCTGGCGCGTCGAGCAAGGGCCTGCCCAACGGCCGCCCGATCGACGAGTGGGGCATCCGCATGGAGGCCGGCTCGTGTAACCCGAGTGGCGCGAGCGTGTCGCGCGGCGGCGAGACCAACGGGCCGGCATCGGTGTACGCGATCGCCAAGTGGGACGAGTGGCTGCGCAAGTACGCGCCACCCGGCGCCGCCGACTACGACTTCTACCAGTCGCTGCCCGCGCTGGCGCAAGGCAACGTGGCACAGCAGGTGTTCTGGTACACCGCGTTCACCGCATCGATGGTGGCGCCGAAGAAGGACGGCAACAACACGGTCGACGATCAAGGCATGCCGCTGTGGCGCATGGCGCCGAGTCCCAAGGGCTCGTACTGGCAAGAGGGCATGAAGCTCGGCTACCAGGA
>DATDJF010000048.1:0-2959 GCA_036520715.1 Burkholderiaceae bacterium
TCCCCGCCGTATCACGCTGGGCTTTCGACAGCGGGTGCCACAGGCAGTGCGAGTGATCGAGGCGATCAACCCGAGCACGCTGTTCAAGAGCCGCAAGAGCGAGCCCGAGGCGCAGTTCGTGCGCCAGGCGATGGCGCACGATGGCGCCGCGATGTGCGCGTTCTACGCCTGGTTCGAGCAGGCACTGGCCGCCGGCGAGCGCATCACCGAGTTGACGATCGACGAACGCCTGAGCGCGGAGCGCGCCAGGCAACCCGGCTTCATCGGCCTGAGCTTCTCCACCATCGCCGCCTTCAACGCCAACGGCGCGCTGCCGCACTACCGCGCCACCGAGGCGTCGCACGCCGCCATCGCGGGCGACGGCCTGCTGCTGATCGACTCCGGCGGGCAGTACACCGGCGGCACCACCGACATCACGCGCGTGTGGCCGATCGGCCGCGTCAGCGACCCGCAGCGGCGCGACTACACGCTGGTGCTCAAGGCGATGATGAGCCTGTCGCGTGCGCGCTTTCCGCGCGGCATCCTGTCGCCGATGATCGACGCCATCGCACGCGCCCCGCTGTGGCAGCACGGCCTGGACTACGGCCACGGCACCGGCCACGGCGTGGGCTACTTCCTCAACGTGCACGAAGGCCCGCAGACCATCAGCCAGGCGGTGCCCGAGCCGCAGATGGCGATGCAGCCCGGCATGATCACCTCGATCGAGCCCGGCGTGTACCGGCCCGGCCGCTGGGGCGTGCGCATCGAGAACCTGGCGCTCGCAGTGCCGGTGGACACCCCGGAGGCCGGCGCCTTCGGCGACATGCTCGGCTTCGAGGCACTGACGCTGTGCCCGATCGACACCCGCTGCATCGATGCCTCGCTGCTGCGTGCCGACGAGATCAATTGGCTCGACGGCTACCACGCCACCGTGCGCGAGCGCCTGCTGCCGCTGGTGGACGGCGCTGCGCGAGCCTGGCTGATCGCGCGCACCGAGTCGCTGGCCGGGAGCTGATCGGCGATGGGCGCCGGCGGCGCCATCGGTGTCGACCTCGGCGGCACCAAGATCGAGGCGATCCTGCTCGACGCCGCCGGCCGCGAGCGCTGGCGCGAGCGCATCGCCACGCCGCGCGGCGACTACGAGGCGTCGCTGCAGGCCATCGCCGCGCTGGTGGCACGCGCCAGGCAGGCCGCGGGCAGCGCGCCGTGCAGCATCGGCTTCGGCACGCCGGGCCACGTGACACAGCGCGGCGTGATGAAGAACTGCAACTCCACGCAGTTCAACAACCGGCCGCTGCCGCGCGACCTCGAAGCGCTGCTCGGCCAGCCGGTGCGCGTGAGCAACGATGCCAACTGCCTGGCGCTGTCGGAGGCCACCGACGGCGCCGGCGCGGGCGCCGACGTGGTGTTCGCCGCCATCCTCGGCACCGGCATCGGCGCCGGCATCGCGGTGCACGGCCGCGTGCTCGACGGCCCCAACGGCCTGGCCGGCGAGTGGGGACACAACCCGCTGCCGTGGGCCGAAGCCGACGAGTTGCGCCAGCGCTGCTACTGCGGGCAGCAAGGATGCATCGAGACGCTGCTCAGCGGGCCGGCATTGGCACACGACCATGCGCAGCGCCATGGCGGCACGCTGAACGCCGAGCGGATCGTGCAGCTGGCGGCCGAGGGCGATGCGGCGGCCGAAGCCACGCTGCAACGCTGGGAGTCACGCCTGACGCGCGCGCTCGCGCACGTGATCAACCTGCTCGATCCCGATGTCGTCGTGCTCGGCGGCGGCCTGTCGCACGTCGAGCGCCTGTATGCCAACGTGCCGCCCCTGCTGCCGCGCTGGGTGTTCGCCGGCGGCGTGCGCGACGAGCCGGTGCGCACGCGCATCGTGCCGAGCGCGCATGGCGATTCGTCGGGTGTGCGTGGTGCGGCGTGGCTCTGGCACGACGCAACCACTGCTTGATGCGGCGATGCCGCGGCGCGTGCGTCCGCCTTGGCGCACGCCGGCCCCGCGGACTACTGGCACAGCCCCAGGATCTTCTGCTCGGTGGTGCAAGCCTTCACCGGCTTGGCAGCCTTCTGCGCACAAGGCGCGAGCTCCTTGGCCGTGGGCGCGTAGTAGCTCCAGCCTTGGCCCAGCTGCGGCATCGCCAGTGAAACCTCCTTCCACTTGGGATGACCCTCGGATTGCAGTTGCTCGAAGTTCTGACACATCGATTTCGCAAACTGCGCCAGCCGGGTCTGTGTGGCGGGCAGGTTGTAGTCGTAGGTCACCAGGTAAGCCTTCACGGCCACGCCGGCAACGTCTTCGGTCAGCAGATTCGGGTAGCTCGCCGCGCGCACCGTGCTCGGAAAGTAGGTCTTCAGCGCCGCCTTGCTGGCGGGATGCTCGGCATCGAACTTCAGCAGCTTGATCAGCGCGCGCGCTTCGGGCTTCATGTCGACCAGCAGCTTGGCTGGCTGACCGGCCACCACCACCACCACGTCGATGGACTTGTCGCCTGTCAGCTTGACCAGCGCATCTTCATTGCTCAGGAACGACACACGGTCGTCGCTGACGCTGCGTTCGAACATCAGGCGATACAGCGTGGTGGACGACATCGCGGTACCGCTGCGCAGCGGGCCGACGTTGAGCTTGCTGTCGCGGATCTCGTGCACGAAGTTCAGCGGCGAGTCGGCCCGCACGATGAAGTAGAGCTCCTCGTTGTACAGCGGCACGATCACGCGCAGCGGCCGGATGATGGCCGCCGCGTTGGTGTCGCCAGCGTTGCCCTGGTTGATGAAAGCCTGGTAGACGTCCGACTGCACCAGGGCCAGCTTCACGCCGGGCTCGTAGCGCAAGCGGTGGATGTTCTCCGCCGACCCGGCCGACGGCAACGCCTCCAACTCGATCTGCGCCTGCGGCGCCACGAACTTGGCGAGATCCTTGCCGATCTGGATGTAGGTGCCGCGCTCCGACGCGGTGACGATCTTGTACGCCGTGGCGGCG
>DATDJF010000049.1:0-3824 GCA_036520715.1 Burkholderiaceae bacterium
GGTGACGGCCGAGTTTGCGGCCACCGAGGGCGAAGGCGATGGCTCGCTGGCCTTCTGGCGGCAGGCCCACGCCGAGTACTTCGCGCGCGAGTGCGCTGGCATCGGCCGCACGCCGAACGGCGACATGCCGGTCGTCTGCGAGCGCTTTGCGGTGGTGTATCGGGGTTCGTCGCCCGTGGATCAGAACTTGGTGTAGCCGCCGTCGATGACGAACTGCTCGCCGGTGGTGTAGGCCGCGGCATCGCTGGCCAGGTACACCGCGATGCCACCGAAGTCGTCGATGCGGCCCCAGCGCCGCGCCGGGATGCGCGGCAGCACCGCGGCGGCGAACTTGTCGTTGTTGACCGCGCGTTCGGTCATCTCGGTGACGATCCAGCCGGGCAGGATCGAGTTGACGCGGATGCGGTGGCGCGCCAGCTCCACCGCCAGCGCACGCACGTACGAGGTGACCGCGCCCTTCGACGCACCGTAGTGGCTGTTGCGCGCCGCGCCTTCGATGGCCGCGGTGCTGGCGGTGGCCACCAGCGAGCCGCCTTCGCCGCGCTCGACCATGTGGCGCGCGGCAGCGCGGAAGGTGAGGAACACACCTTCGACGTTGACGCGCTGCACGCGGCGAAACTCATCGAGCGTCATCTCGAGCATCGGCGTGCCCGTGCCGCCGACGCCGGCGTTGGCATAACAGGCGTCGACCCGGCCGAGCGCGGCCACCGACGCCGCGAACGTGGCCTCGACCTGCGCCTCGTCGCCGACGTCGCAGACGAACGCAAACACGCGCGATGGATCGCCGCACTGATCGGCCAGCTTGGCGCGTGCCTGCTCGGTCTTTTCGCGGCGCGAACCCCAGATCGCCACCCGCGCGCCGGCGGCCAACAACGCGCCGGCCATGCCCAGGCCGATGCCGCCGTTGCCGCCGGTGACCACGGCGCCGCGGCCGCTGAGATCGAATGGGGTGTACATCGGCTGCCTCCTCGCTGCGGCGAGTATGGCAGCCGGCGCCGCGCGATCGCTCGGCCGGCGCAGGCCGGCCTTGTCGATCGAATCAGGCGGCGCTGGCCCGGCGCTGTGTCAGCGGCCGGCGCCCTGCATGCGGCCGCTGGTGACGCGCTGGATCGTCAGGTCGGTGCCGATCATCAGCGCCACACCGAGCGCGATGGTCAGCACCAGCATCGGCAGGTCGCTCGGGCGCAGCAGGTCGGGCAGCATCGCCTTGCGATTGGCCGTGGTGCACATCACCGAGGCTGCGGTCATGCCGGTGTAGTGCATCGTGCACACCGCGGTGGCCATCACCGGCGCGGCCAGCACGCGGTGCCACGTCTTGTGCGTGTTGACGGCCAGCCACAGCGCGGCGGTGGCGGCGACGACTGCGATCAGCGCCGACAGGCCCACGGTGCTCCAGTCCCAGTCGAAGTAGCCGTTGAAGCGCATCGAATACATGCCGAGGTAGTGCATCACGGTGACCCCGATGCCGGCCAACGGCCCGGCCATCAGCAGGCGCCACATCGAGCCCCCGGCAGCCACGAAACCCAGCGCGAGCGCCGACACGATCACCGCCGCGACCAGCGACACCATGGTCTCGAGCAGGCGGTAGCCGACGCCGAGGTCGACCTTCCAGGCCATCATGCCGATGAAGTGCATCGACCAGATGCCCACGCCGCCCAGCGCCACGCCGGCCAGCAGCACGTTGAAGCGGTCGACGCGTCCGCTGGTGGATTGCCGCGCGCGGCCGATGGCCGACAGCGCGGTGAAGGCGCCGATCGCCGACACCATCCACGACAGGAGGATCAGCCACGGGTCGTAAGAAACGGGCAGCAAGACGGGTGTCATCACGGGTCTCCGGTTCGCCGCGCTGGCGCAACCGGGACGGCCCGGGCACAGCGAGGTCAGTGGGCCGACTCTACGCAGTCGGCGCCATGGGTATGGCCCCCCATCCATGCAGGAGCCACACACGCAGCACAAACCTGCGTGCGCATGTCACGAAGGCCCGCGAATTCTCGGAACGCCCGCGCGGGCGGCCGTGGCCGAGCCGCCATGGCGGTGCCCACACGCTGCGCGCGCGTCACCCGGCCTGCAGGCCGCTGGCTTCGACGCCTGCGATGCAGATCAGCTCGTCTTCGTCGCCGGTGCCGCCGCTGGCGCCGACCGCGCCGACGACCGTGCCGTCTTGCTTGATCAGCACCGCGCCGGTTTGCGGAATGAACTTGCCCTGCGCGCTGGCGGCGATCGCGTTGAAGAATGCCGGCAGGTCCTTGGCGCGCTGCGTCAGCACGCGCGATGCCGCGCCCATGCCGATGGCCGCCCACGCCTTGCCGGTGGCGATGTCGACGCGCAGCATGCTGGCGCCGTCTTGCCGCTGCACGGCCTTGACGTGGCCGGCATCGTCGAGCACCACCACCGCCATCGGCTTGTAGCCGGCCTCGGCGGAGCGCGCCAGCGCGGCGGTGATGATGCGGTTGGCTTGGTCGAGGGTGAGGGGCATGCCGGCTCCTGGGTGCGGTGATGCGTGATTCTCAACCCTAGCGGAAGTTGGCCAGCATGCGCTCCAGCGCCATCGTGAACGGCGACTGCATCATCGGCAGCGTCACCAGCATGCCGATCAGGCCCACCGACAGCGTGATCGGAAAGCCGACCGCGAACACGTTGATCTGCGGCGCCACGCGCGAGATGACGCCGAGCACGATGTTGACGAACAGCAGCATGCCCACCAGCGGCAGCGCGATCCACAACCCGATGTGGAACACCTCGGCGCCCCAGGCCTGCGGCTGCAGCGTGCGCAGCCAGCCGAGCGCGTCGGTGCTGACGGGGAAGGTGCTGAAGCTTTGCACCAGCGCGGCGATCACCGCCAGGTGGCCGTCGACCACGATGAACAGCAGTGCCACCATCGAGCCGAACATGCGGCCCGCGGCATTGGTCTGCGATGCGGTGGCCGGGTCGAAGAAGCTGGCGAAGTTCAGGCCCATCTGCAGGCCGATGATCTCGCCGGCCATCTCGACGGCGGCGAACACGATGCGCACCGCGAATCCGAGCACCAGGCCGATCAACACCTGTTGCACGGCCAGCAGCAGGGCGGCCAACGAATCGAGCGCCACCACCGGCATCGCCGGCAGCGTGGCCTGTGCCGCCACGGTGATGAAGAACGCCAATGCGATGCGCACGCGCACCGGCACCACCCGCTGGCCGAGCACCGGCAGCGACGTGAACAGCGCCAGTGCGCGCAGGAAAGGCCACAACAGCGGCGTCAGCCACGCCTGCAGTTCGGCTTCGGTGAAGGTGAGCATCGGGCTCGCCCCCGCCGACTAGCCGATCGCCGACGGAATGCTCTGCAAGGTGCGCTGGATGTACTCCACCAGCGTGGTGAGCATCCACGGCCCGGCCACCGCGAGCATCGCCACCGCGGCCAGCACCTTCGGCACGAACGACAGCGTGGCCTCGTTGATCTGCGTGGCGGCCTGCAGCACGCTGACCACCAGGCCCACCACCAGCACGGTGAGCAGCACCGGCGCGGCGACCATCAGCATCAGCATGAGGCCTTGCTGGCCGAGGGTGAAGACTTGTTGTGAATCCATTTCAGACGGTCCATTGCTTTGCGACTTGCCTGCCATTGAGCGGGGCAAAGCCGCGGGCGGGTATGCGCCGGCGCTCGAATGCGGCAGCCCCTCGCTGCGCGAGGGGTTCCCTGCGCTGCTCGATCTCATGGCCCGCCGAGAAACTCGCTTCACTCCCTGCGGTCGTTGCGCTCGGACAGTCTCGGCGAGTCAGATCACGAAGCACGCGCTGCGCGCGTGCCGAGCGCGCTGCTACGATGCTCGCCGCCCCACAAGTCGCCC
>DATDJF010000050.1:0-5661 GCA_036520715.1 Burkholderiaceae bacterium
CTTGCACGAACAACGGCGCGATGGCCTCGATCTCGGAGCGTCGGCTGCCCGGCAGCACGGCGACCACGGTGTCGGTCTCGCTCAGACCGAGGGCGATGCGTGCAGCGCCGCGTGGCGGCTGCAGCGGGATCTCGTCGGCCAGCGGATGGCCGACGAAGGTGGCCGCGACACCACCGCGCTCGAGGATCTCGGGCTCGAACGGAAACAGGCACAGCACGTGGTCCACCGCGCGCGCGATCTTCTTGACTCGGCCGGCACGCCAGGCCCAGATCGACGGGCAGACGAACTGGATCGTGCGCTGCCCGGCCTCGCGCAGCCGTTGCGCCAATCCGAGATTGAAGTCCGGCGCATCGACGCCGATGAATGCGTCGGGCCGCTGCTGCAGCAGCCGTTGCGCCAGCGCGTTGCGGATGCCTGCGATCTCGCGGTAGTGGCGCAGCACCTCGAAGTAGCCGCGCACCGCGAGCTTGTCCGATGGCCACCAGGCAGCGAAGCCGTTGGCCGTCATGCGCGGCCCACCGATGCCGAAGGCGGCCGCCTGCGGCCAGCGCGCGCGCACGCCGCCCAACAGCAGGCTGGCCAGCAGATCGCCGGATGCCTCGCCTGCGACCATCGCCAACTGCGGGGCATCGTGCGACATGCGATTTCAGTCTTGCTTGTGCTGCCGCCGGCGTGGCCCCGGCACCCGCGCGTGCATGTCGGCCCTAGCGCACGATGCCGCGCTCGGCGCTGGCGAGGAAGTCTTGCATCATTGCCACGTCGGCCTCGCCGCCGGGCTCGCCGTCAGCCAGCTGGGTGATCGCCTCGCGCGCCGCGGCCAGCGTGAGGCCCTGCCGATACAGCAGCTTGTGCATCTGCTTGACCCGCGCGATGCGCTCGGGCGTGTAGCCGCGGCGGCGCAGCCCCTCCTGGTTGATGCCCTGCGCCTGCGCCGGGTTGCCCGCCGCGGTGACGAACGGCGGCAGATCCTGCGCCAGGCGTGTCTGGAAGCCGGTCATCGCGTGCGCGCCGACGCGCACGAACTGGTGCACGCCCGACAAGCCGCCGAGGAACACCCAGTCGTCGATGTGCACGTGCCCGGCGAGCTGCACCGCATTGGCCAGGATCAGGTGGCTGCCGAGCTGGCAGTCGTGAGCGATGTGCACGTAGGCCATGATCCAGTTGTCGTCGCCCAGCCGCGTGACGCCGACATCCTGCACGGTGCCGGTGTTGATGGTCACGAACTCGCGGATCGTGTTGCCGTTGCCGATCTCCAGCCGGGTGGCTTCGCCGGCGTACTTCTTGTCCTGCGGCGGCCCGCCGATCGATGCGAAGGGGAAGATGCGATTGCCCTCGCCGATGCTGGTGTGGCCATCGATCACGCAGTGCGCACCGATCGAGCAGCCCGCGCCGATGCGCACGTGCGGGCCGATCACTGCGTAGGGCCCGACGCTCACCGAGTCGTGCAGCTCGGCATGGCGGTCGACGATCGCGGTGCTGTGGATGTCTGCCATGGCCGGAAAACCAGGATGCTCAGTCCACCTTGCGCAGCGTGCACATCAGCTCGGCCTCGACCACGGTCTCGCCGTCGACGCTGGCGCGGGTCTTGAACTTGTAGATGCCGGCCTTCACACGATCGATCGACGCTTCCAGGATCAGCTGGTCGCCGGGCTCGACCGGGCGCTTGAAGCGGGCGCCGTCGATGCCGACGAAATACACCACCGAATCGGGCTCCACCGAGGCGCCCGCCGATTCGAACGCCAGCAGCGCCGCCGCCTGCGCCAGCGCCTCGAGCGTCAACACACCGGGCATCACCGGCCGGTGCGGAAAGTGGCCGGCGAAGAACTGCTCGTTGATCGTCACGTTCTTCAGCGCGCGGATGCGCTCGTGAGGCACGAGCTCGAGCACCCGATCGACCAGCAGCAGCGGATAGCGGTGCGGCAGGCGCTTCAGAACTTGGTGGATGTTCATCACGCTCATCGGGCAAATCTCCTGCGACTCGGCGAGCGCGGGGTGAGCGAGGGCCCGTGGCGGCTCATTGGGCATCCTCCGCGCTGCGCGCTGCGGAATTGGCTGCGCCATCACAAGCGCTTCGCACAGTTGTGAGTCTTCGCCGAAGCTTCGCTTTCGCCTTGGGAGCGGCCCGGCGGCTCATGTCTTCTTCTCCAGTGCGCGCAGCCGCTCACGCAGGCTGTGCAGTTGCCGCAGGGTGGCTGCGTTCTTTTCCCACGAGGCATTGTCGTCGAACGGGAACAGCCCGCTGTAGCGCCCCGGCTTGACAATCGAGCGCGAGATCACCGTGCCGGCGTCGACATGCACGTGGTCGGCGATGTGAATGTGGCCGACGATGCCTGCAGCGCCGCCGATGGTGCAGTGGCGCCCGATGTGCGCCGAGCCGGCAATGCCCGCCATCGCGGCGATCGCGGTGTGTGCACCGATGTGCACGTTGTGCGCCACCTGGATCAGGTTGTCGAGCTTGACGCCGTCTTCGATCACCGTGTCGTCGAGCGCACCACGATCGACGCAGGTGTTGGCCCCGATCTCGACGTCGTCGCCGATGCGCACCGCGCCGAGTTGTTCGATCTTCTCCCAGCGCCCCTGCACCGGCGCGAAGCCAAAGCCGTCGGCGCCGATCACCGCCCCGGCATGCACGATGCCGCGCTCGCCGATCGTGCAGCGCTCCCCGAAGGTCACCCGCTCGGCCAGCCGCGTGTGCGCGCCCACGCGGGCGTGGGCGCCGACGCTGCAGTGCACGCCGATCACGGCGTGGGACCCGATCTTGGCGCCCGCAGCCACCACGGCGAACGCCCCGATGTGCGCGCTGGGGTCAACCGTCGCCGAGGCGTCGACCACGGCACTCGCGTGCACGCCCGGCGCGGGCGCAGGCTCCCCGCGCCGCCACCATTGCGTCAGCCGCGCGTAGTACAGGTACGGATCGTCGGTCACGATGGCCGCGCCGCGTGCACGGGCGGACTCCAGCAGGGCCGGTGCCACGATCACGCAGCCGGCGCCGCTGCGCGCCAGCTTGTCGGCGTGGCGCGGATGCGCGAGGAACGAGATCGCAGATGCGTCGGCGCTGTCGAGCGCGGCGATGCGCACGATCGGCAACTCGGAGCTTCCGTGCAACTCGCCGCCGAGCGCGGCCACGATGTCGGCGAGGCGGACTGTGGCCACGGAGTGCGATGCTCGCCCAGGCGGGGCTTCAGGGCAACAACTCAGCGCCCCGTGGTCGCCCCGGGCGCCGCATTGAGCGCCTTGATGACCTTGTCGGTGATGTCGACGCGCGGCCCGGCGAAGATCACCTCCTGCAGGATGAGGTCGTACTTCTCCTGATCGAAGATCTGCTTGATCACGCGATTGGCGCGTTCGACGACGGCGGCCAATTCCTCGTTCCTGCGCTGACTCAGGTCTTCCTGAAACTCGCGGCGCTTGCGTTGCAGGTCGCGGTCTTGCTCGACCAGCTCGCGCTGGCGGCGCGTGCGCTCGGCTTCGCTCAGCGCGGGCGCTTCCTTGTCGAGCTTTTCGGCCGCTCCCTTCAGGCGCACACCCTGTTCGTTCAACTCCTTCTCGCGCTTGCTGAATTCCACCTCGAGCTTGCTTTGCGCAGCCTTGGCCGGTGTCGCTTCGCGCAGGACCCGCTCGCTGTTGACGTACCCGATCTTCAGCTCCTGGGCTGCGGCCGCGCCGGCCCACAGCACGGCAGTGGCCGCAACGGCCATCACCCCGATGCGTGTGAAGTGGATCATCAGAACGCAGTCCCGATCTGGAATTGGAATTCCTGGATTCTATCCGTCGGTTTGCTGCGCACGGGTTTACCCCAGCTCATCTTCAATGGCCCGACCGGCGAGATCCACGACAGGCCGAAACCGGCCGACGCCCGGATGTCCGCGGCCAGGATCTTCTCGTCCTCGCGCCAGACGTTGCCGACGTCGGTGAAGGCGAAGATGCGCAGCGACTTGTCGTTGCCGGTGCCGGGCACGGGCAGGTAGAGCTCGGCGTTGGCGTTGAACTTCTTGGCGCCGCCGATGTAGGCGCCGGTGGGGTCGATGACGCCCAGCGAGTTCTGCTCGAACACCCGCACCGAACCGAGGCCGCCGCCATAGAAGTTCTTGAACACCGGATACGGCTTGCCGCCGAGGCCGCGGCCGATGCCGAGCTCGGCGTTGAGGCCCAGCGTGATCCTGCCGGTGATCGGCACGAACTGCTGAACCTGGAAGTTCGAGCGCAGGTACCTCACGTCCCCTGCCGGCGACCACTCGAGGTTGACGCGCGCATAGCGGCCGTAAGTGGGGGTGACCACGCTGTCGCGGCCGTCGCGCGCCCAGCCGATCGTCAGCGGCAGCGAGCTGCTGTTGTCACCGTAGAGATCGCGGTAGATGAAATACGCATTGGGCAGCGAGGTGCTGGACTTGATCTCGGTGGTCTCCGCGCCGATGCCGAAGAACACCGTGTCGTACTCGGAGAACGGCACGCCGAAGCGGATCGCGGCGCCCGGGGTGGCGATCTGGTACTGGTCACCCAGGCTGTTGAACGGCCGCGAGGTCCGGTAGTACATGTCGATGGCGCGCGACACGCCGTCGACCGTGAAATAGGGGTCCAGCGTGCTGAACACCAGCGAGCGCGAATACTTGCTGGTGTTGATCTCGAGGCCGAGGTAGTTGCCCGAGCCGAACACGTTCTCCTGCCTGACCGCGGCCGACAGCGCCAGCTTCTCGGTGCTCGAGAAGCTCAGGCCGAGCGACAGGTTGCCCGTGGGCTTCTCGACCACCGAGAGGGTGAGGTCGACCTGGTCGGGCGAACCGGCGACCTCGGTGGTGTCGACGTTGACTTCCTTGAAGTAGCCCAGGCGGTCGACGCGGTCGCGCGATGCCTTGATCTTCTGCCCGTCGTACCAGGACGATTCGAACTGGCGGAACTCGCGGCGGATCACCTCGTCGCGCGTGCGCGTGTTGCCCGACACGTCGACCCGCCGCACGTAGACCCGCCGCTGCGGATCGGCTCGCAACGTGATGGCCACCTGTGCCGCCGCGCGGTCGACCTCGGGCGTGGCGTCGACGCGCGCAAACGCATAGCCGTAGAGGCCGAAGCGGTCGGCAAACGCCTTCTGGGTGTCGGTGGCATCCTGCGCCCGATAAGGAGCCCCGGGCCGGATGCGCACCAGCTCGCGAAACTCCGCTTCCTTGCCGAGGAACTCGCCCTGCAGCTTGACGGCCGTCACGGTGTAGGGTTGCCCCTCGCTGACGGTGATGGTGATCGAGATCTCCTGCTTGTCGGGCGAAATCGTCACCTGAGTGGAGTCGACGTTGAACTCCAGGTAGCCGCGGTTCAGGTAGTACGAGCGGATCGTCTCCAGGTCGGCATTGAGCTTGGCGCGCGAGTAACGATCGTTCTTGGTGTACCAGGTCAGCCAGCCACTGGTGGTGAGCTCCATCAGGCCGAGCAGCGTGCCCTCGGTGAACGCGCTGGTGCCGAGGATGCGGATCTCGGCGATTTTTGCCGCGTCGCCCTCGGTCATCGTGAAGGTCACGTTGACGCGGTTGCGCTCCACCGGGGTTACGGTGGTCACCACCTCGGCGCCGTACAGGCTGCGCGACAGGTACTGGCGCTTGATCTCCTGCTCGGCGCGGTCGATCAGCGCCTTGTCGAACGGCAGGCCCTCGCCGATGCCGGAGTCCTTCAGCG
>DATDJF010000051.1:0-6783 GCA_036520715.1 Burkholderiaceae bacterium
GATGCGCTGGCCGCGGCAGGAGCTGGCCACTGCAAGACCGCTGCGCACGTCGCCGCTGTACGACCTGCTCGACGCCAAGGGCGCCGAGTGGGGCAGCAAAAACGGCTGGGAGCGCGTCAACTACTTCAAGCCGGCGGGAGAAGCACGGCCCGCGCACGGCCTCGGCGCACCCGGTTGGTTGCCCTGGGTGCAGCGCGAGCAGCGCGCCACGCGCGAAGCGGTGGCGATCTACGACCAGACGTCGTTCGGCAAGCTGCTGGTGCAAGGTCGCGACGCGCTGGCCGTGCTGCAGCGGCTGTGCGCCAACGAGATCGATGTGGCCGTCGGCAGGATGGTCTACACCGCGATGCTCAACGCGCGCGGTGGCTTCGAGAGCGATCTCACCGTGATGCGGCTGGCCGACGATCGTTTCCAGCTCGTCACCGGGTCGGCGCAGCCGCAGCGTGATCTCGACTGGATCACGCGCCACGTCGAGCCGCACGAGCACGCGGCGGTGGTCGATGTCGGCGCGATGACTTCGGTGATCTCGGTGATGGGCCCGCGCGCCCCCGAGCTGATGCGGCGCGTCAGCCCGGACGACCTGTCGGCCGCGAGCCTGAAATTCTCGTGCACTCGCGAGATCGATCTCGGCCTGGCGCGTGTGCGCGCGGCGCGCATGAGCTACGTCGGCGGGCCGGGGTTCGAGCTGTACGTGCCGATCGAGATGGCGCGGCACGTGTACCTCACGCTGCACGAGGCAGGCAACGACCTCGGACTGCTTGACGCCGGCTACTACGCGATCGACGCGCTGCGCATCGAGGCCGGCCGCCGCGCCTGGGGCGCCGAGCTGGGGCCCGACGAGACGCCATGGGAGGCGGGGCTGGCGTTCGCGGTCAAGCTCGACAAGGCGGCGCCGTTCATCGGGCGCGATGCGGTGCTGGCGGCGCGCGAACGGCCGCTGCGCAAGAAGCTGCTCGCCTTCGTGGTCGATGAGCCGGCAGCGTGGCTGTGGGGCGGCGAGCCGATCACCGTCGACGGCGCAATCGTTGGCGAGGTCAGCTCGGCAGGCTGGGGCTTTGCGGCCGGGCGCTGCGTCGCACTGGGCTACGTGCGTGGCGAGGCGGCGCGGCGCGTGCACGCGGGCACTCGCGCGACGCTCGACCTCTGGGGGCAGGCCATCGCGGCCTCCGCCTGGGACGACCTCGCCGGCTGCCGGCGCTGAGTAGATCCGCGGCAGCCGCAGCGACTAGCTCGCGCGGCAGTTCAACGGCAGGTACTTGGCCTCGACATCGGTGCGATTGGCGCCCTTGGCGGCCATCTTGTCGGGGGTGGCTGCCATGCCGCAGACCCACGCGATCGGCACGATCGGAGCGCCGTCGACCACCGCCGGCCGGAAGCTCAGCGTCTTGCCGCGGATCACGCTGTTGACCTGGTTGCCGAACACCACGTGTACGGCGCCGCCATCGATGGTCATCGACGTCACGTAGTTGCCGACCAGCTTGTCCGGCTCGGGCAGGCCGGCGTCGGTGTTGTCGGATGGCAGCTTCTGCGTGGCCGACCACTTGGTGCTGACGGCGGTCTTGGCGATGTTGATCAGCGTCGCCGAGTCGACCACCTGCTGGCGCACCAGCGGCCCTTGGAAGGTCGGCAGCGCGATCGCCGCGAGGATCGCCAGTACCGCCAGCGCGACCAGCATCTCGACCAAAGTGAAGCCGGCAGCGATCGGGCGAGCAAGGCGGTGCATACGGCATGCATTATTCGCGTGCCCGCTGCGCGGCCATTGCTGCCTGGCGTGTGCGGGCGTGCGGGGCGCGAAGTTGTGCACACCCGCGCGCGAGCGGCGCGCTGCGCCGGGCCTCAGACGAACCTGAAGATCAGCAGCGCCAGCAGCACTGAGGCGATCGTGGCGCCCCACACCGGCAGCGGCATCAGCGCCAGCCACAGCAGGTGCAGGTAACCGGCAGACAACAGCGAAATGAAGAGTCGATCGCCACGCGTGGTGCGCAGCCCGAGCACGCCGCGCCGCGGTGCACCGCCCGGCACGCGCCACTCCCAGATCGCCATCAGCAGCAACAGCAGCGCGATCACGCCGAAGAAGGCGGCGGTCTGCCACGTCCACGCCATCCAGCTCAGTCCGGTGCCGACGTTGGCTTGCATGGAGGAGCCCTTACACGCGCCCGAGGGCGAAGCCCTTGGCGATGTAGTTGCGCACGAAGTAGATGACGATGGCACCCGGCACGATCGTCAGTGCACCGGCGGCGGCGAGCAGGCCCAGCTCGTAGCCCGACGTGCTGGCGGTGCGTGTCATCGTGGCGGCGATCGGCTTGGCGTCCACCGACGTCAGTGTCTTGGCCAGCAGCAACTCGACCCACGAGAACATGAAGCAGAAGAATGCCGCCACGCCGATGCCGGCGGCGATGGTGGGCAGGAAGATCTTGACGAAGAAGCGCCAGAACGGGTAGCCGTCGACGAACGCGGTCTCGTCGAGCTCGCGCGGCACGCCCGACATGAAGCCCTCGAGGATCCACACCGCCAGCGGGATGTTGAACAGGCAGTGCGCCAGCGCCACCGCGATGTGGGTGTCGAACAGGCCGAGCGACGAATACAGCTGGAAGAACGGCAGCGCAAACACCGCCGGCGGCGCCATGCGGTTGGACAGCAGCCAGAAGAACAGGTGCTTGTCGCCGAGGAAGCGGTAGCGCGAGAAGGCATAGGCTGCCGGCAGCGCGACAGTCACCGAGATCACCGTGTTGATCACCACGTAGGTGATCGAGTTCACGTAGCCCATGTACCAGGTGCGGTCGCTGAAGATCTTGCGGTAGTTGTCGAGCGTGAAGTTCTGGGGCCACAACGAGAAGCCGCCGAGAATCTCGTTGGTGGTCTTGAACGACATGCTGAGCAGCCAGTAGATCGGCAGCATCAGGAAGACGATGTACAGCGTGGGGACGAGGAACTTGAGGCGATTCATGCTTCGTCGTCCTTCGTCATCACCGTGTAGAACAGCCACGACAACAACAGGATGATCAGGAAGTAGATCAGCGACATCGACGCTGCCGGCCCGAGGTCGAACTGCCCGAGCGCGATCTTCACCAGGTCGATCGACAGCACGGTGGTCGCGTTGCCCGGGCCGCCGCCGGTGAGCACCACGGCCTCGGTGTAGATCATGAAGCTGTCCATGAAGCGCAGCAGCACCGCGATCAGCAGCACGTGCTTGAGCTTGGGCAGCTGGATGAAGCGGAAGATCGCCCACTTCGACGCGCCGTCGATGCGCGCCGCCTGGTAGAACGCATCGGGGATCGCCGACAGGCCGGCGTAGGTGAGCAGCACGACCAACGAGGTCCAGTGCCAGACGTCCATCGCCACCAGCGTGACCCAGGCCGACACCGGCTGGCGGGTGTAGTTGAAGTCCAGGCCGAGCCGGTTGAGGCTCCAGCCCATCAGGCCGATGTCGGGCAGCGCGAAGATGTTCCACATTGCGCCGACCACGTTGTACGGGATCAGCAGCGGCATCGCCATCAGCACCAGGCAGATCGACACGCCGATGCCTTTGCGCGGCATCGCCAGCGCGATCGCCACGCCCAGCGGGATCTGGATCGCCAGCACGATGGCGGTGAACAGCAACTGGCGCAGCAGCGACTCGCGGAAGCGCGCCGACTGCATCACCTCCTTGAACCAGCGCACACCCTCGAAGAAGAACTCGTTGTTGCCGAAGGTCTCCTGCACCGAGTAATTGACCACCGCCATCAGCGGGATCACCGCGTTGAAGGCGACCAGCAGCACCACCGGCAGCACCAGCCACCAGGCTTTTTGGTTGTGGACTTTGGTCGACGCCATGATCGTGCCGTTCAGTCGACGATCCAGCCGTCGGCGTACAGCTGCGTGCGCGCGGCGTCGAAGGCGAGGTGGCCGCCATCGCTGGGCACGTTCTGCCCCTCGCCGATCAGCGCCTTGATCACGTGTTCGCCAGAACGGGCGTCGACGATGCGAAAGCGCCCGATGTCGCTGATCCGCTCCACCTGCACCGGCAACCCGCTGTCGGCGAAGCGCACGAACTCCGGCCGCACGCCGATCTCGGTTTTCTTCCCCGAGGCGCCGGACGCACCGCGCGAGGCCACCGGCACCGCGTGGCCCAGATAACGCGCGACGCCGGCGCCATCGACCTCGCACGGCAGCACGTTCATGCCGGGCGAGCCGATGAAGTGGCCGACGAAGGTGTGGCGCGGCCGCTCGAAGAGTTCGACCGGGGTGCCGGCCTGCACCACCTGGCCGTCGATCATCACCACCACCTGCTCGGCGAAGGTCAGCGCCTCGGTCTGGTCGTGCGTGACGTAGACCATCGTCAGCCCGACGCGCTGGTGCAGCTCCTTCAGCTTGCTGCGCAGCCGCCACTTGAGGTGCGGGTCGATCACCGTCAGCGGCTCGTCGAACAGGATCGCGGCGACATCCGAGCGCACCAGCCCGCGGCCGAGCGAGATCTTCTGCTTGCCGTCGGCAGTGAGGCCCGAGGCCCGGTGCGCGAGACGGTCCTCGAGGTCGAGCATCGCGGCGATCTCGTGCACGCGCTTGTCGACGTCGGCAGCCGCGAGGCCGCGGTTGCGCAACGGGAAAGCCAGGTTGTCGAACACGCTCATCGTGTCGTAGACCACCGGAAACTGGAACACCTGTGCGATGTTGCGTTCGCGCGGCTCGAGCCGGCTGACGTCGCGCTCGCCGAACAGGATGCGACCGCGCGTGGGTGTCAGCAGCCCCGAGATCAGGTTGAGCAGCGTCGTCTTGCCGCAGCCCGACGGCCCGAGCAGCGCGTAGGCGCCGCCGTCGGCCCAGCGCAGGTCGATGCCGCGCAGCGCCCAGTCGCCGTCCACCGCATCGCGCGGTAGGGCGTGGTAGCTGTGGCGCAGCTGGTCGAGGTGGATGGCGGCCATGGGTTGCGCCTGGCTACGCAGTGACGCGATGGCCGCCGCCATCGAAATACAGGCAGTGCTCGACGTCGAGCGCGAAGGTGGCGGGCGCGCCGACCGGATGGCTGCGCACGCCGTGCGCCAGCGAGACCCAGGTGCCGCCGGCCAGCGCGAAGTGGATCACGCTCTCGGAGCCGCTGATCTCGCTGATCAGCACCGGCCCGCTGACCGCGACGCCGCGGCCGCCGGCCGGGCGCACGTGGTGCGGCCGCAGCGCCACCGTGATGTCGCCGTCGGGCAGCGTGCGCAGCGCCGGCGGGATGCTCCAGCGCGCGGCATCGCCGAGCGCGATCTGGTCGCCGCGCTTGGTGGCGGCCGCCACGTTGATCGGCGGGTCGGAGAACACGCGTGCGCTGGTCAGATCGCTCGGCTCGCGGTACACCGCGATCGCCGGCCCGAACTGCGTGACTCGGCCCTCGTGCAGCGTGGCGACGTGGCCGCCGAGCAGCAGCGCCTCGCTCGGCTCGGTGGTGGCATACACCACCGTGCAGCCGCGGTCGGCGAACAGGCGTGGCAGCTCGTCGCGCAGCGCCTCGCGCAGCTTGTAGTCCAGGTTAGCCAGCGGCTCGTCGAGCAGCACCAGGTCGGCGTCCTTTACCAGCGCGCGTGCCAGCGCGGTGCGCTGCTGTTGGCCGCCGGAGAGCTCGCTCGGCTTGCGATCGAGCAGCGGCGAGAGCTTGAGCAGCTCGGCGATGCGGCCGACGCGGCCCTTGATGTCGGCGGCGGAGGTGCGGGTCACGCGCAGTGGCGACGCGATGTTCTCGAACACGCTCAGGTTCGGGTAGTTGATGAATTGCTGATAGACCATCGACACACGGCGCTGCTGCACCGGCACGCCGGTGGCGTCGCGGCCGCCGAACCAGACTTCGCCGCTGCTGGGCCTGACGAGGCCCGCCATCAGGCGCAGCAGGGTGGTCTTGCCGGCCAGCGTCTCACCGAGCAGGGTGTTGAAGCCCTTGTCGGCGAGCGTCAGGTTGGTGGGGTGGATGTGGACGTCGGCCCCGACGCGGAGCGCTGCATCCTTCAGTTCGAGAGTCACGTCGTCGGCAGCCGCAGGAAAGTGCCCGCAGGATAGGGCACCGTGGCGAGCGGCACCATCGCGGGCGCGCTGAAAACGTTGCGCGCCCGCTCAGGCACCAGGGGAGAGGCTTCTTACGACTTCGCGGCCCAGCGCTTGACGATCTCTTCGTACGGCATCGTCACGCCCTTGGGCTTCTCGTTGGCCAGCTTGGCCTTCGGGCCGTCGGCCTTGCCCAGCCACTCCTTCGGATCGACCGGCTTGTTCAGGCGCGGGCCGCAGCCGCCATAGGTCTTGGCCTTCTCGTCGGCCTCCTGCATGCGCGCCATCACCTGGTCCATCTCGCCGGCCAGGCGGTCCATCGCCTGTTGCGGCTTGAAGGCGCCGGAGTTGACGTCGCCGATCTGCTGCCACCACAGCTGCGCCAGCTTCGGATAGTCGGGCACGTTAACCCCGGTGGGCGTCCACATCACGCGGTCGGGCGAACGATAGAACTCCACCAGGCCGCCGAGCTTGGGCGCCCGCTCGGTGAACGACGCGTGGCGCACCGTGCTGTCGCGGATGAAGGTGAGACCGACGTGGCTCTTCTTGGTGTCGACCGTCTTGCTGACCACGAACTGCGCGTACAGCCAGGCGGCCTTGGCGCGCGGCGTGGGCGTGCTCTTGAACAGCGTCCACGAGCCGGCGTCCTGGTAGCCGAGCTTCATGCCCTCTTGCCAGTACGAGCCCTTGGGACTCGGCGCCATGCGCCACAGCGGCATGCCTTGATCGTCGACCGTGTTGTTGCCGTCCTTCTTCGGCGCCACCATCGATGCGGTGAACGCGGTG
>DATDJF010000052.1:0-5756 GCA_036520715.1 Burkholderiaceae bacterium
CGCCGATGGTGCTGCTGGTGCGCCCCCAATCGCCGTATCAGAGCTTGGCCCAGTTCGTGACGACGGCCAAGACCAAGCCGGTGCGCTACGGCACCTCCGGCGTCGGTTCGGCCAACCACCTGTTCGGCGAACTGCTCAAGATCGAGGGTCAGGCGCCCGATCTCGACCACGTGCCCTACCAGGGCAGCGCACCCGCCATGCAGGACCTGCTCAGCGGTCAGATCGACGGCCTGTTCGACCCCGTCACCACCAACGTCGCGCAGCTCAAGGCCGGCTCGCTGCGCGCGCTGGCCGTCTCGACACCGGCGCGGCTGTCGGCACTGCCCAACATCCCGACCTTTGCCGACCTGGGTTACCCCTCCATGACCGGCTCGCAGTGGCTCGGCCTGTCGGCCCCGAAGGGCCTGCCGGCGCCGATCGCGCAGCGTCTGACCGTGCTGATGCCCGAGATCCTGGCCAAGCCCGACGTGATGGTGCGGCTCGACGAACTGCAGACCCTGCCGCGCAAGACGCCGGTTGTGGGCGATGATTTCGTCAAGCTCATCCGCGAGCAGATCGACACCTGGACGAAGGTAGCCAAGCGCGCCAAGGTCGAGGTGATCGTCTGACTTGCAAACGTCTGCAGGAAGGACCAGCCACGTGACCGAGGTCGACTTCGAAGGCATCACGGCCTACCAGCGCTACAAGCTGATGGCCAGCCTGATCGTGCCGCGGCCGATCGCGCTGGTCACCACGCTCGGGCCGACCGGCGTGGTCAACGCCGCGCCGTTCTCGATGTTCAACATGATCGGCGAAGATCCGCCGATCCTGATGATCAGCATCAACCGTTTGACCGACGGGCGCTTCAAGGACACCGCGGCGAACATCCTGCGCAGCGGCGAGTTCGTCGTCCACATGTCCGACGAAGCGATGGCGCAGAAGATGCACGACTGCGGCAAGGCCTTTGCGTCGAACGTGAGCGAGCTGGCCGAGGTCGGCCTGACGGCGGTGCCTGCGCACAGCGTCGCGCCGCCGCGCATCCTGGAGGCGCCGGTCGCCTTCGAGTGTGTGCTGCACGAGAAGCTCGAGACCGACAGCCGCTATGTCTTTATCGGCCGCATCGTGCGGCTGGCTGCCCGCAATGGCTTGATCGACACCGTCGCTTGGCGCGTGAACCTTCGCGACTACCACCCGGTAGCTCGCTTCGGCGCGAGCTTCTACACCCGCACCAACGACCGCTTTTCAATGTCCGAGGCGCCTGGAGAACGGGCGCCGAGCTCCACCGGTATCGACGAGATCTGAGCGAGTGGGGTCTCCGAGCGGCCGCATGTCGATCGATGGTGCGACCTGACGGGCTGTGACGGCGAGATGGGTGACCGCCGCTCAGCAGCCGCCCAAACCGCCAGTACGGCCGTCGGCGCGCGGATGCCAAGGTCGGCTTTGCCGCCGGCAGTTCCACGGCGCGACTGGCAGCTGAGGGTCGGGCCTTGCCGGCGATGCATGCGATCTCGGCGCCGGCAAGCCCTCCTCAAGAATGAGCTGGACCCGGACGATAGGCGCGCTTTCGATTCTGCCCCAGGCTTCCAGCCATATCAAAGGGCTAGCCGATCTCTCCGCCCGTCCCTGCATGCGCGCCCAGGCTCAGGGCGTGAGGTGCAGCGAGCGTACCGCGACGTTCGGGCTCGTCAGTGCCAGTTGCTGCAGCGTGACGGCGGCCGGCAGCGCGATGTCGGCCGTCGCGCCCACCCCGGCGCGCACCACCGCCACCAGCACGACGACCCGATTGTTGGGCACGGCGGTGACGAGATCGACGTCGAACTGCACGGTGCCGGAGTTGAGTGCGTCGAGCGTTTGCGTGCCCAGGCTCTTCCACAGCCGCGTCTGCGCGGTGGTGCGCACGAAGCTCCAGCCGCCACCGAAGGCGATGGCGGTCGTGCCGGCGTCGCTGTTGAGGACCTCGTTCACGGCCAGGGTCCACGGCACGTTGCCGGCGGCGTCGCCCAGCAACCAGGTCGCAGGGTTGCCCGGCAGGGCGGTGGCCGGGCCGGTCCAGCGCAGCAGCACCACGCGCACGTCGGCGCCTGGGCGGTCGAGCAGACCGCGGTGGTGCACCACCACGTCGACGATCGCGCGGCTGCGCGCGAAGGTCATCGAGGCGGCACCCACCTGGCCTTCGGGCACCTCGCCGTGGAAGTCGATCAGATCGGCTTCGGTGGGCACACCGGTGCCCCACGGCTCGCGCGTGGCGTGGGGGGCCTGCATCGTGGCATTCCACAGCGCGTTGTCGATCGTCGGCACCGCACGCTGCGGCGTCGCACCGACGGCCGGGATGATCACCACCGGCGCGCCCAGATCGCGCAGCACCTCGCTGAAGTAGCTGTCCCAGCGGCCGTTGGGCACCACGCGCGGGTCGTTGCGCGCCGAACGCAGCGCGGCCTGAAAGCGCGCCAACGGTTGACGCTGGAAGGCGTTGATCAGCGGCACCGCGTTGGCCTGCCGGCCCCACGGCAGACTGCCCGGCCGCGCGATCGCGGCCGGCGCGGCGCGCGGCCGCACGTCGGGGCTGCCGTGCCACGAGCGCGCGCTGCGGCCGTCGTTCTGCAGCGCCACTGCCGACGCACGATGTCGCAAGTCGTCCTGGTGGCAGCGCAGGTAGGTGGTGTCGGCCACGTTCGGCTGGTCCCGCCGCAGCTCCCACCCGCCGCGCGCGGCGATGCCGGCACGCAGCAGTCGCACCTGGCCGTCGTTGAAGATGGCCAGGTCTTCCACCGCGGCTTCGGGCAGGCCGTTGACACGCTGGCTCCATGTCCAGGTTGGGTCGGCGTTGCCGATCTGCGTGCGCACCCCGCGCCACACCCCGACCGTGGTGCCGACGTACACCTCTTCGGGGAATGCGGGGTCGCAGACGATCGCCGTCACCGGCGCCGGCACGCCGGCACCGTCGGTGCGCAGGCCGGTCTTGAACCACTTGTCGGTGCCGTCGAACCACCACAGTGTGTCGACCGCGGTGTCGCCCGGCTTGCCGATGTTGCCGAGGTAGACCGCGCCCCGGGTGCCGCGCTGGCGCGGCGCTTGCCCGGCGGCGGCGGGCGCATCGAGGTTGACGGCGATGTCGGTCCAAACGGGCGAGGCGCGCAGCGGGTCTTCGCGCCGGCGCGAGCTGGCCGAGTCCTTGATGATGATCGTCTCGCGGCTCCACGTGCCGGGCGGGCCGCCGTCGTCGGAGCCGGGCACGCGGGCGTAGCGCAGCAGCCGACCTTCGCCCAGCACCCAGGCGACGTTGCGGTCCTGCCAGCGGCAGACGGTGATGCGCTCGCCGAAATCGTCCTGCTTGGCGCGCAGGCCGGCGTTGGCGTCGCCGGGCAGCGGGTCCGGCGTGGCGGCGTTGCCGGGCAGCGTGAACCAGGCAGCGCCGATCTGCGTCTGCACCAGCGGCGCGGCGATGGTGCGTGTCTCCTCCGTGTACCAGACGCGGGTGGTGCCGAAGATGAGCTGCCCCACCTGGTGCGTGGCGACGGCCGCCGGGCGCGTGGTGGCGAAGCCGGCGGCGGTGGAATAGAAGGCGCTGCCGTTCAGCTCGTTGCTCGACACGACGGCGCCGCGCGTGAGCATGTCGCCGTCCGAGAGCGTGTTGTCCGACGAGGACCAGTTGCCGTTCGTGTACTGGCAGATCCAGTGCTGCGGCTGCAGCGGCCGCGGCAGCAGCCCGCCGCCGTCGCCCGACATGCGTGGCACCGGCTTCCATACGCTGCTCGACAGCCTCAGGATGCTGCCGTTGTCCTGCAGGCCGGCGGCGACGCAGCCCTCGTTGCTCGGGTTGTGCGCGACGTAGTTGCTCTCCACCACCTGCAGGCCTTCGTTGCGCGGGTAGAAGGCGGCCGAGGTGGGCGGCGCGCCGGCGGCGCCGTCCTGGTGGCGGTCGGAGCGGTGCACGCCGCCGTCGGTCACGGCCCACAACCGTGCGCCGCCGTTGCTGAAGTAGACGCCGTGCACGTCGGGGTGGGTGCCGAGGCCGAGCGTCACCGCCGGGTTGGGCTGGCCGTACTGCAAGGTGCCGGCACTCGCGGCCACGTGGCCGACGAAGATGGCCGCCGCGATGTTGGTGACGGCGACGTTCTCGACGGTCGTGAAGTCGAAGAAGCTGCCGCCGAGCACGACCCGGTTCGGGTCTGCGGGGTCGACATCGATCGCGATGTCGTAGCTGCCTTGGGTGCCGAGGATGTCCTGCGTCACCAGCACCGGCGTGGCGGCCGGCACGGCCGCGACGTTGGTGATGCGGAACAGGTCTGGCGGCACGTTGGATCCCGCGTCCGACACGGCCCACACCTGCGTCGGCGGCGTCGAGGCGGCGAGCGCGCCGCGCAGCGCCTGGTACGCGGTACCGGCCGGGGTGCCGGCGGCGAACGCGACGCGAGTGAACGCGGCGGCCGGCGTCGCGCCCACGTCGCGGCAATAGAGGCCCGGATTGGCTCCGTCCATCATCCACACCCAGACGCGCGCAGGCGCGCCGCCCGGCATCGCCGCAGTCCACATCACGTCGCTGCACTGGCCGCGGTAGCCGTCGAACGGCGGCGCCTGCACCAGGTTCCACGGCGCGTTCAGCCCGCCCGCGGCCGGGCGCTGGAACAGCCCGATGCGCGTGGCCGCGAGCACCGTGCTGCCGCCCGGCTCGAGCGCGATCTTGTAGACGCCGCTGCCGACCAGGTTGGTGGCCTCAAACTTCCACGGGTCGGCCTCGTCGGGTGTGACCGGATGCAGGGCGTGCAGGATGCCCATGCCGCCGAGCGAACTGCCGGGCTGGCCGTCGATCGGGTTGCTCACCTCGCCGGTGCCCACCCACACCTCGTCGCTGGTCTCGTCGCCACCGAACAGCACCGCGATGGCGTGGCAGGAATTGCGATGCGAAGGCCGCACGACGCCGGCAGTGGCGGTGGCGGCCAGCCCGGCCAGCGATCGCCAATGCGCGCCGCCATCACCCGAATACCAGACCCCGCCGTTCGCCGACGCCGCGTACAGGCGCTCGCCCTGCGGATGCACCGCGAGCGCGTTGATGCGCCCGGTGATGCGCGGCGAGCCGGCAGTTGACTGCAGCACCACCTGCGGGCCGAGCGGGATCCACAGGTTCGTGCGTGAACTGGGCGGGGCGCGGCTGCCGGGTGCCGCAGGCCCGCCGCGTGACGCCGCGCGCGCGCCTTCGGCGTCGAAGTCCTGCCGCCGCCGCGCCATGAAGCGGCGCCGTCCGTTCGAGTCGTCGTCCTTGCGCGCGCCAGCGCGGCCGTCGGTGGGCCAGTCGTAGCGGCTCACGCCGAACCCCCCTGCGTCGGCGCCTTCGGCGGCGCGACGCGAATCCAGCCTTCGCGCAACGCCGCCGGTTCGTCGGGCATCAGCGCCGTCTGTGTGGCGGCAAGGATGGCATCGGTGCGCCAGGTGGCCGGCGTGTCGCGCCACAGGAAGTTCTGGTCCTTGCCGAAGACGCTCACCTTGGGCAGCCGCACCTGGCCTTCGGCGTCGAGGTCGGTCTCCACCAGCACCGGCCCCGTGCGCAACGACGGCGCAATCGCCGCCAGCCCCTTGCCCACCCAGTCGCGCGCCAGCGCCAGCGACTTGCGCGGCAACAGGCCCGAGCTGAGCGTGACCTTGCCAGCCGGGTGCATCAGGATCGTCAGTGTCACCGTCTGGCGGATGTGCAGTTCGAGTGTGTCGGCCTCGTCGCTGCGGATCGCGTACGGGTACTCGATCGGATCGGGCAGCTCGATGTCGGACACCTTCGCGTGCTG
>DATDJF010000053.1:0-24100 GCA_036520715.1 Burkholderiaceae bacterium
AGCGCTCGAGCGGATCGGCCTGCTGCAGCGACGAATCCCGCAGGTTCAGCACCAGCGCCTGATACAGCCGCTGCGCGGGCGGATCGCCCCAGCCCTGGAAGTCGCCCATCTCTGCCACCTGCACCAGCAGCGTCCGGTGCGTCAGCGCCAGCTCGGGCTGCGACAACACGAACAGCGCGAGCGTGCCGTCGACGTCGACATGGTTGTTGACCGCGAGCTCGAACCCTCGCTCGCGCGACGAGTCGGCCACGAAGCGCAGGCAGATCGCGGTGGAGGTGTCGGCCTTGTAGCGCGCCGGCGTGAGATTGGGCACCCAGTGGCTCAGCTCGAGATCGATGCCCGGCCGGAACGCCGCGTCGTGCGCGCCGTCGCAGTAGATCGTTCGATCGCTGCGCGGCCGCGGCCGACGGCTGCCTTCGAGGTGGACATTCATCATGGGCCGCATGCTGGAAGTTAAAGTAAGCTTCAAGTCAAGCACACCCACCCAGCCGCCATGGCCATCTCCGACACCCGGCTTTCGATCGGCGACTTCGCGCGCCGCGCCGGTGTGGCCGCCAGCACGCTGCGCTTCTACGAGGCGCAAGGCCTGCTGCAAGGCCGCCGCAGTGCCGGCGGCCACCGCCAATACAGCCGCGGCGAGCTGCGCCGCGTCGCCTTCGTGCGTGCCGCGCAGGCGGTGGGGCTGACGCTGCAGCAGATTCGCGCCGCGCTGGCCACGCTGCCCGACGGCCGCACGCCGACGCAGGCCGATTGGCAGCGGCTGTCGCGCGCCTGGCAGCCGTTGCTCGACGAGCGCATCGCGGCGCTGACGCGGCTGCGCGAGCAGCTCGCCTCGTGCATCGGCTGCGGCTGCCTGTCGCTCAAGCGCTGCGCGCTGTACAACCCGAACGACACCATCGCGGCGCGTGGCCCCGGCGCACGCTACCTGCTGGGCGACCGCCCGGCCAAGCCGCCGGCTGCAGCGCCGACTCCGCGATCGCGGCCGCGGTAACCGGCTTTCACGGCCGGCGCTGCTACACTGGCCGCGGCCAGGAGAGAGCCCGCTGCGAGGCGGGCCGCCGAAGGCGAAGCCGCAAGGCCAAACGCTCAGGCAAAAGGACTGGCCAACGCTTCGGCGACGAGGCGTACCTCACTGGAGAGAGGTGGGCCGCAAGCCCACCCACCGAAGGGGCAAGTGGTCGGCGTGGAGGTCGCGCCGGGCGCAAATCTCTCAGGTAAAGCGGACAGCGAGGGCAAGCCCACCGTGCAGGCGGTGGTGTGTGGGCCCTCGGGAGTCATGCATGTCCGCCGCCGAACTCCGGCACACCCCGCTGCACGATCTGCACATCGAACTGGGCGCCAAGCTGGTGCCGTTCGCCGGCTACGAGATGCCGGTCAACTACCCCGCCGGCATCCTGGCCGAGCACCGGCAATGTCGGCAGGCGGCCGCGCTGTTCGACGTGTCGCACATGGGCCAGTTGCGCCTGAAGGGCGACGATGCGGCGCGCGCGCTCGAAACGCTGGTGCCAGTCGACGTGGTCGACCTCGGCGTGCACAAGCAGCGTTATGCCCTCTTCACCAATCCGCAGGGCGGCATCCTCGACGACCTGATGATCACGCGGCGCGAGAGCGACCTGCTGCTGATCGTCAACGCCGCCTGCAAGGAAGACGACACGCGGCACCTCTTCACCCACATCGGACAACGCTGCACGGTGGTGCCGATGCCCGAGCGCGCCCTGCTCGCGCTGCAAGGCCCGAAGGCGGTGCACGCGCTGTCGCGGCTGAATGCCGAGGTGGCCAAACTCGTCTTCATGACGGGCGGTGCGTTCCACCTGGCCGGCGCCGACTGTTTCGTCACGCGCTCGGGATACACCGGCGAAGACGGCTTCGAGATCTCGGTGCCCGCCGACGCTGCCGTGATGCTCGCCAAGGCTCTGTTGCAACAACCCGAGGTCAAGCCTGCCGGGCTCGGCGCGCGCGACACCTTGCGCCTCGAAGCGGGCCTGTGCCTGTACGGCCACGACATCGACGACAAGACCACGCCGATCGAAGCGGGCCTGACCTGGGCGATCCAGAAAGTGCGCCGCCCCGGCGGCGCGCGTGCCGGCCACTACCCGGGCGCCGCGGCGATCGAGGCACAACTCGCCACCGGCGTGGCGTTCAAGCGCGTCGGGCTGGTCGGCCTGGAGCGTTTGCCGGTGCGCGAAGGCGCGGCGATCTTCGACGCGCACGGCCACAAGCTCGGCCACGTGACCAGCGGCACCATCGGCCCCACGGTCAACCAGCCGATCGCGATGGCCTATCTGGCCGCCAACCACGCGCTGCCGCACCACGAGGTGTATGCCGAGGTGCGCGGCAAGCGATACCCGATGCGCGTCAGCGCGATGCCTTTTTCCCCCCACCGCTACTACCGCGGCTAGTTGATGTTGGCCCCCACGCTCACTTCGTTCGCTGCCCCCCGGGGGGGCGCGGTCGGCTTGGGAGCGGCCCGGCGCCGACCGGTCTTTCGCCCTTTCCACCAAAGGAGAACTCCCTTGACGACCATGTTCACGCCCGATCACGAGTGGATCAACATCGAGGACCACGAAGCTGCCGTGGTCGGCATCACGCCGCACGCGCAAGACGCGTTGGGCGACGTGGTGTTCGTCGATCTGCCGGAGGTCGGGCGCACCTACAAGCGCGGCGAGGTCGTCGGTGTGGTGGAGTCGGTCAAGGCCGCCGCCGACCTGTACATGCCGGCGGAAGGCGAAATCGTCGAGGTCAACGAGCTGCTGCGCAAGGATCCGGCGCTCGTCAACCGCGACCCGATGGGCAATGGCTGGTTCTTCAAGGTCCACGTCACGCACATGGAGCAGTTCGACGAACTGATGGATCCGCCCGCCTACGACAAGCTGCTCAAGAACCTCTGACCGAAACCCTGCTTCGCACGACCCCATGCTGATGTCCGCCCGTACACCCCTGTCGGAACTCGAAGACGACTCGCTGTTCGCCACCCGCCACATCGGCCCCGACGCCGGCGAGCAGCAGCACATGCTCTCTGTGATCGGCGCGGCGTCGCGCCAGGCGCTGATCGACGCGGTGGTGCCACGCAACATCGCGCGCAGCCAGCCGATGCAGCTGCCACGCGCCGCCAGCGAGGCGCAGGCGTTGGCCGAGTTGAAGGCACTGGCGCAACACAACCGCGTCTTCAAGTCGTTCATTGGCCAGGGGTATCACGGCACGCTGACACCGGGCGTGATCCAGCGCAACATCCTCGAGAACCCGGCCTGGTACACCGCCTACACGCCCTACCAGGCGGAGATCTCGCAGGGCCGGCTGGAAGCGCTGGTCAACTTCCAGACCATGGTGTGCGACCTCACCGGCATGGCAGTGGCCAACGCCTCGATGCTCGACGAAGCCACCGCGGCGGCCGAGGCGATGACGCTGGCCAAGCGCAGCGTGCGCAGCAAGAGCGACACCCTCATCGTCGCCGGCGACTGCCACCCGCAGACGATCGACGTGGTGCGCACGCGCGCCAAGCCCCTCGGGCTGCACGTGCTGGTGGGCGCCGCGCCTGAGCTGATGCAGCAGCACGACTACTTCGCCGTGCTGGCGCAATACCCGTCGACCAGCGGCGCGATCCACGACCTGAAGCCTCACGTCGAGCAGGCGCACGCCAGGCAGGCCGCGTTCATCGTCGCCACCGACCTGCTGGCACTGACGCTGCTGAAGCCGCCCGGCGAGTTCGATGCCGACATCGTGGTCGGCAACTCGCAGCGCTTCGGCGTGCCGATGGGCTGCGGCGGCCCGCACGCCGCGTTTCTGGCCTGCCGCGACGAGTTCAAGCGCTCGCTGCCCGGCCGCCTGGTGGGCGTCAGCGTCGACAGCCACGGCCAGCCGGCGTACCGCCTGGCGCTGCAGACGCGCGAGCAGCACATCCGGCGCGAGAAGGCCACCTCCAACATCTGCACGGCGCAGGTGCTGCTGGCGGTGATCGCCAGCATGTACGCGGTGTACCACGGCCCGCAGGGGCTGAAGCGCATCGCGCAGCGCGTGGCGTCGTACACCGCGGCGCTGGCCGACGGGCTGGCGCGGCTCGGCTTCAGCAACACCACGCCGTTTGCCTTCGACACCATCACGGTGAATGCGGGTGAACGCAGCGACACGATCCTGCAGCGCGCGCGCGACGCCGGCGCCAACCTGCGCTTCATGGGGTCCGGCCACATCGGCATCGCGCTCGACGAGACCACCACGCGCGACGACGTCAGCGCACTGTGGTCGTGGTTTGCGTCGCCAGGGCAAACGCTGCCGTCATGGCCGGCCTACGAGAAGGGCATCGAGCCGCTGATCCCGCCAGGACTGCGCCGCACCGGCGGGTACCTCGCGCACCCGGTGTTCAACACCCATCACAGCGAGACCGAGATGCTGCGCTACATCCGCAGCCTCGCCGACAAGGACTTGGCACTCGACCGTTCGATGATCCCGCTGGGCTCTTGCACGATGAAGCTCAACGCCACCAGCGAGATGATCCCGATCACCTGGCCCGAGTTCGCGCACCTGCATCCGTTCGCGCCGGCCGATCAGCTCGCGGGCATGCATGCGCTCGACGAGCAGTTGTGCGCGTGGCTGGCGCAAGCCACCGGCTACAGCGGCATCAGCCTGCAACCCAACGCCGGCTCGCAGGGCGAGTACGCGGGGCTGCTGGCAATCAAGGCCTGGCACGAATCGCGCGGCGACGCGCAACGCCGCATCTGCCTGATCCCGGAGTCGGCGCACGGCACCAACCCGGCGTCGGCGCAGATGGTGGGCCTGCAGGTGGTGGTGGTGAAGTGCGATCCGATGGGCAACGTCGACCTCGACGACCTGCGCGCCAAGTGCGAGCAGCACCGCAACGATCTGGCTGCGGTGATGATCACCTATCCATCGACCTACGGCATCTTCGATCCGCACGTGAAGGAGCTGTGCGCGATCGTGCGCCAGCACGGCGGCCGCGTCTACGTCGACGGCGCCAACATGAACGCACTGGTCGGCCTGGCGGCGCCGGGTGAATTCGGCGGCGACGTCAGCCACCTCAACCTGCACAAGACCTTCTGCATCCCGCACGGCGGTGGCGGCCCCGGCGTCGGGCCGGTGTGCGTGGTGAAGGATCTCGTGCCGTTCCTGCCGGCGGCGCCCGGCAGCGGCGCCGATGCGGCGGTCGGCCCGGGATCGGTGAAACGGGCCCTGGTCGGGCCCGTGTCGGCCGCGCCGCTGGGCAACGCCGGCGTGTTGCCGATCTCGTGGATGTACATCCGCATGATGGGTGCCGAGGGCCTCACCGCCGCCACCGAGTGCGCCATCCTGTCGGCCAACTACGTGGCGGCCCGCTTGGCGGACCATTACGACATCCACTACAGCGGCGACGTGCCCGGCATCAAGGGCGGCGGCGTCGCGCACGAGTGCATCCTCGACCTGCGCCCGCTGAAGGATTCGAGCGGCGTCACCGCCGAAGACGTGGCCAAGCGGCTCATCGATTACGGTTTCCATGCGCCGACGCTGAGCTTTCCAGTGGCCGGCACGCTGATGGTCGAACCCACCGAGAGCGAGCCGCTGGTCGAGCTCGACCGCTTCTGCGACGCGATGATCGCGATCCGCAAGGAGATCGCCGAAGTCGAAGACGGCCACTGGCCGCGCGACGACAACCCGCTGAAGCACGCGCCGCACACCGCGGCCGCGCTTCTGGCCGTGGATTGGAACCATGCCTACACGCGTGAACAGGCGGCCTATCCGCTGAAGTCGCTCAAGCAGCACAAATACTGGTCGCCGGTGGGGCGCGTCGACAACGTGCACGGCGACCGCAACCTGTTTTGCAGCTGCGTGCCGATGAGTGCGTTCGAGCAAGACTGATCTGCTGCCGGCAGCGGCACCAGTTTCCGGGAGCAAGGCACGACGATGACCGCACCGCTGAGCATGCTGATCGTCGGCGCCGGCTTCGGCGGGCTGGGCGCGGCGATCCATCGACGCAGGCTCGGCGACGACAACTTCCTGCTCGTCGAGCAGGCCGGCGGCGTCGGCGGCACGTGGTGGAACAATCGCTACCCGGGCGCGGCGTGCGACATCCCGTCGCACCTGTACTCGTTTTCGTTCGCACCGCACGCGGCGTGGTCGCGCAAGTATCCCGGGCAGCGCGAGATCGAGGCCTACCTCAACGATTGCGTGCAGCGCTTCGGCCTGGCACCGCGGCTGCGCCTGCACAGCCGATTGAGCTACCTGCACTGGGACGAAGCGCAGCACCTGTGGCACGCCCGCGTGCTCGACGCCGAAGGCCACGAACACGAGCTGTCGACGCGCACGGTGACGCTGGCCTGCGGGCCGCTCAGCCGGCCGGCGATGCCGGCGCTCGAAGGCATCGAGCGCTTTCGCGGCCCGCTGATCCACACCGCACGCTGGCCCGACGGCTTTGCCGCCGAGGGCCAGCGCATCGGCGTGATCGGCACCGGCGCCAGTGCGATCCAGCTCGTGCCGCAGCTCGCGCCGCTGGCGCGCCAGCTCACCGTGTTCCAGCGCAGCGCACCGTGGGTGCTGCCGCGCGGCGATGCGCCGATCGGCGCGCTGCAACGCTGGGCGCTGGCGCACGTGCCGGGGCTGCGCCGCGCCTGGCGGGCGCTGATCTATGCGCAACACGAGCTGCGTGCACCGGCGTTCACGCGGCGGCCGCAGTGGTTGCGCGCGCTCGAGCCGCTGGCGCTGCGACACCTGCACAAGCACATCCCCGCGGGCCCGTTGCGCGACGCGCTGACGCCGCAGTACCGAATGGGCTGCAAGCGCATCCTGATCGCCGACGATTACTACCCAGCGCTGCGCCTGCCGCAAGTGACGCTCGAAACCACGCCGATCGTCGAGGTCGAAGCGCATGGCGTGCGGCTCGCCGACGGCCGCCGCGTCGAACTCGACACGCTGGTCGCCGCCACCGGCTTCGACGCTGCCGAGCTGAAGCCGCCGTGCCCGGTGATCGGGCCGCAGGGCCGCACGCTGCACGGCACCTGGGCGCAGGCGCCAGAGGGTTACTTCGGCACCATGGTGGCGGGGTTTCCCAACCTGTTCACCGTGATCGGCCCCAACACCGGCCTCGGCCACAACTCGATGGTCTTCATCATCGAGTCGCAGCTCGCCTTCATCGACGACGCGATGCGCCGGCTGGCCGGACATGCCTGGCTGTCGCCCACCGCCGATGCCCAGGCCCGCTTCAACGCCGAGCTCGCGCAACGACTGCCGCGCACCGTGTGGGCCACCGGCGGCTGCAGGAGCTGGTACCACGCTCGCGACGGCCGCATCACCACGCTGTGGCCCGGCAGCACGCTGGAGTACCGGCGCCGCACGCGCCGGCTGGCCGGCGGCGACTTCGAACTCGCATTCGCCTGACCGAGCGAGCACGACGATGGCCGTCTCGGTGTTCGACCTCTTCAAGATCGGCATCGGGCCGAGCAGCTCGCACACCGTGGGTCCGATGCGCGCCGCGCGCCTGTTCGCGCTGCGCCTCGCGCACGACGGCGTGGCCGCGCGCGCCGTGCGAGTGAAGGCCGAGCTGTTCGGATCGCTCGGCGCCACCGGACGGGGCCACGGCAGCGACAAGGCGGTGCTGCTGGGGCTGGCGGGGCACGAGCCCGACAGCGTCGACGTCGAGCAGATCCCCGCGCTGCTGCAGGCGATCCGCCACGATGGCCGCCTCGCGCTGGCGCAAGGGCCGGTGATCGCCTTCGACGAGCGCAACGACCTCGTGTTCCACCGCCGCGATTCGCTGCCGTTTCACGCCAACGGCATGCGCTTCAGCGCCTTCGACGCCAGCGGCGCCGCCATCGCCGAGCGTGTGTACTACTCGGTGGGTGGCGGCTTCGTCGTCAGCGACGAGGTGGCTGCCGATGGCACGCGCCACAAGACGGTGGCGCCCGACACCACGGTGCTGCCGCATCCCTTCCACAGCGGCGCGCAGTTGCTCGCGCTCACCGACGAGCTGCATTGCAGCATCGCCGAGGTGATGCGGCGCAACGAGCGCCATTGGCGCGACGACAGCGCCACCGACGCCGGCCTCGACCGCATCTGGCAGACGATGCAGGCGTGCGTGGCGCGCGGCTGCGCCACCGGCGGCGTGTTGCCTGGCGGCTTCAAAGTGAGGCGCCGTGCGCAAGCGCTGCACGCGGCGCTCAGCGCCAGTGGCGACCCCGCGCACGGCGACCCGCTGATCGTGCTCGATTGGGTCAACCTGTTCGCGCTCGCGGTCAACGAGGAGAACGCCGCCGGCGGCCGCGTGGTCACCGCGCCCACCAACGGCGCCGCCGGCATCGTGCCCGCGGTGCTGCACTACTACACACGCTTCGTGCCGGGCGCCGACGACCGCGGCGTGCGCGACTTCCTGCTGACCGCCGCCGCGATCGGCATCCTCTACAAGGAGAACGCGTCGATCTCCGGCGCCGAGGTCGGCTGCCAGGGCGAGGTGGGCGTGGCCTGCTCGATGGCGGCGGGGGCGTTGTGCGCGGTGCTCGGCGGCACGCCCGCCCAGGCCGAGAATGCCGCCGAGATCGGCATGGAGCACCACCTCGGCCTCACCTGCGACCCGGTGGGCGGCCTGGTGCAGATCCCGTGCATCGAGCGCAATGCGGTGGCCTCGGTGCAGGCGATCAACGCCGCGCGCATGGCGCTGCGCGGCGACGGCACGCACCACGTCAGCCTCGACAAGGTGATCAAGACGATGCGCGAAACCGGCGCCGACATGATGACCAAGTACAAGGAGACTGCGCGCGGCGGGCTGGCGGTGAACATCATCGAGTGCTGAGCCGGCTGCGCCGCCGCGGCCACGCCGCTCCCGCGATTCGCGCGCCCTCTAGAATCAGTCGTTCGCGGGGCATGGCTGCCGGGATCGCGGCAAAGAGGCACAAGGATGAAACGGTTGCTCGTGGTGCTGGTTCTCGCGTTTGCCGCGCTCGGCAGCGCGATCGCGCAGACCGCCCCTGCGCCGGCCGCGTCGAAGCCCGCCACGCCCTATAAGCGTGTCAATCCGATCCCGCCGCCCGAGGCGCCGGCCGTGCAGCGCAGCAAGGAAGCCACGATCCCCGGCGACCTGCGGCCCGAACGCGAGACCGTGCCGCAGATCAGGATCCCGATCGGCAAAGGCACGTACAAGTCCGGGCCATCCACCGGCGGCATCGACGACAGCGTGGCGCGCTGCCGTGCCAAGCGGACCAGCGAAGAGCGCGAGCGCTGCGAAGCCGGGCTCGACAACATCTGAGCGCGTCAGGCAGCCGGCCGGGCCCGCGCCCGACCCAGGCTGCCCGCGCACGACCTCAGGTCGGCGTGCCGCCGCGCGTCTCGACGAACACCGCGTACAGCGAGGTGCTGCCCGCCATGAACAGGCGATTGCGCTTGCTGCCGCCGAAGCTGATGTTGGCGATGATCTCCGGCATGCGGATCCAGCCAATGCGCTTGCCGTCGGGCGCGAACACGTGCACGCCGTCGAAGCCGTCGCCGACCCAGCCCATGCCGGCCCACACGTTGCCGTCTTCGTCGCAGCGCACGCCGTCGGCGAACCCGGTCTTGCCGTTGAACGTCATCTCGGCAAACGTCTTCGGGTTACGCAGCCGCTTGCCGTCGACGTCGTAGACCCAGATCACCGGCTTGGCATTGGGATAGTGCGACGGGCCGGTGTCGGCGACGTAGCACTTCTTGTAGTCGGGCGAGAAGCACAGCCCGTTGGGCTTGAACGGCTCGTCGGCCACCTTCTCCACCTGCCCCGGTGCGTCGACGCGGTAGATGGCCTCCTTCTGGATCGGCTGCGGGCTGCTGGCGCTCGACGGCAGCCGGTTGCCCTCGTACTCCATCAACGAGCCGTAGCCGGGGTCGGTGAACAGCAGCCAGCCCTCGGGATGCACCATGCCGTCGTTGGGCGCGTTGAGCTCCTTGCCGCCGGCCGTGCTGGCCAGCACCGTGATCAAGCCGTTGTGCTCGTAGCGGATCACGCGGCGCGTGCCGTGGCAGAACGCGATCTGGCGGCCCTGGTGGTCGAACGTGTTGCCGTTGGAGTTGCCCGACGGATAACGAAAGCGCCGCCCGACGTGGCCGTCTTCCTCCAGCCAGCGCAGGCACTCGTCGTTCGGGATGTCGCTCCACACGAGGTAGCGGCCGACACTGTTCCAGGCCGGGCCTTCGGCCCACATCGTGCCGTGGTGCAGCCGCACGATCGGCGTGTTGCCGAGCTTGTACTTGAAGCGTGGGTCCAGCCCGATGACGTCGGGCTCGGGATAACGCACCGGCGGCGCACCGGGGTCATAACGGCTCATCGCCTGCGCGAACGCGCTGCCCGAGGTGCTGGCGGCAAACGCCGTGAGCCCCGCCGTGCGCAGCAGGGCACGGCGCTGCTTGAGTTTGGCCGACGCGTCGTCGGGCTCGCCCGCGGTCAGGTCGACCAGACGCATCGATTGCACGTGTTCCATGGATCGTCTCCTTGTTGGTTCGCGAGAGCAGCAGCTCCCGTTTGGCCTTGCAGGCCGGCCCCCTCGTGGGGCGGCGAGTGTGCGCCTCGCCGAGAGCCACTACAAGGGTAGTGGCTGACGAACCGCCCGCCGGGCTGGCCGCCGCCAGCCACGACTTGGAACGCGTTATGCGTGCCGCGACGCATTCAAACCGCTGGAGTCATCCCATGCTCAACGGCACGACCACCCGCTTCTCGCACGTCAAGGAGGGCCAGACGCCCTGGCGTGGCGAAGGGCTGCGCGACTTCTTTCTGTACCGCGACCTGGGCATCGAGGAGGCCACGGCCGGGCGCGTGCTGGCGCAACTCGTCAAGGCGCATGAAGCACCCGAACAGGGCACCGGTTGGCACCGCCATGAGGCGGACTTCCACATCGTGATCATGCTCAAGGGCTGGGCTCGCTTCATGTACGGCGAGACCGAGACGCTGGTCGAAGCCGGCGACTGCGTGCATCAGCGGCCAGGCATCGTGCACTACCTGTTCGACTACTCGCCCGACATGGAGTACCTCGAGATCGTCGGCCCCTCGGACTTCAAGACCATCGACATGCCGCCACCTTGTGCGGTGCCCGATCCGAAGCCGTGGTCCAAGTGAGCCGCCTGCGAGGGCCGCGGGGCTAGAACTCCATGTCGAGCTCTTCGATCTCTTCGGCCTCGCGCAGCGCCGCCGCGGTCCACTCCTTCATCTCGGGCATCGCGGTGATCGCCTTGGCGTAGGCCGCGCAGGCCGCGTCCAGCGGCACGGCGTAGGTGACGAAGCGCGTGACCACCGGTGCGAACATCGCATCGGCCATCGTGCGCCGGTGGCCGAACAGGTACGGCCCGCCATAGCGCGCCAGGCAGTCGCGCCAGATCGTGAAGATGCGCTCGATGTCGGGCTGCGCGCCGGCCCAGATCTTGAAGGTCTTGTGGCGCACCTTCAGGTTCATCGGCAGCGCCGAGCGCAGGTTGGCGAAGCCCGAGTTCATCTCGCCGCAGATCGAGCGGCAGTGCGCCCGCGCAGCGCGCTCGGCGGGCAACAGCCCGGCCTGCGGAAACGCCTCGTCGAGGTAGTAGGCGATGGCCATCACGTTCCACGACTTGATGCCGTCGTGCGTCAGGCAAGGCACCAGGATCGACGGCGCCAGCAGCAGCAGCTCGCGCCGCGCGTCGACGTCGTCGGGACTGACCATCACCTCGTCGAAATCCAGGCCGGCAAAGCGCGCCAGCAGCCAGCCACGCAGCGACCATGACGAGTAGTTCTTGCTCGACAGCGTCAGCGACGCGCCGGCAACGGCCGGCGCTGACCGCGGGCGTTGCGGCGCCTTGCTGCGGGCTGCCTTGGCGGCAGTGGCTTGGACCATGACACTGTCTCCTGAGGGACCGCTGCCGGGTCCGCTCCCGCATGTCGAGCAAGCCCTGTGCCACGGCAGCCGCGCCTTGGCGCGTTAGTTGCGTGCAAGCAGGCATGCCGACACCCAGCGCCATGCTGTACGCCGCCTTCGAGCAACAATCGCAGGCCCTGTGGCCGCTGCGCCAGTGGGCGCGCGCCGCGGTGCCGGTGCTCAGCAACGGCCACTTCGGCGCCCACCGCCCGCATCGCCATCTGGCCGCCGCGCTCGAGGTGATGCGGCTGGCGGAGATCACGCACCGGCGTCCCGAGTGGGGCATCGGCTCGGCGGCCGGCTATCCGGTGGTCGAGGAACAGGCAGCCATCACGCCGTTTGCCACCCTCACCCGCTTTGCCAAGGTGGGCGCGCCGGCGCAGGCGCGGGTCCTGGTGGTGGCGCCGATGTCGGGCCACTTCGCGACGCTGCTGCGCGACACCGTGCGCACGATGCTCGCCGACCACGACGTCTACGTCACCGACTGGCACAGCGCGCGCGACGTGCCGCTGCGCGAGGGCCCGTTCGGCCTCGACGAGTACACCGAGCACCTGATGCAGTTCATGCGCTCGCTCGGGCCGGGCTCGCACCTGGTGGCGATCTGCCAGCCGTGCGTGGCGGCATTGGCGGCCACCGCGCTGATGTCGCAAGACGATGATCCAGCCACGCCGGCGAGCCTGACCCTGATGGCCGGCCCGATCGACTGCCGCATCAGCCCGACGGCCGTCAACACGCTGGCCACCAGCAAGTCGATCGATTGGTTCGAGCGCAACCTGATCTCCACCGTGCCGCTGCCGCTGCGCGGCGCCGGGCGGCGCGTCTATCCGGGTTTCGTGCAGGTCGGCGCGTTCATGGGCATGAACCGGCAGCGCCACATCGACGCCTTTCGCAACTACTACAAAGGCCTGGTCGACGACGATCGCGAGACCACCGAGCCGATCCGCCGCTTCTACGAGGAGTACCTCGCGGTGTCGGACCTGCCCGCGGAGTTCTACCTCGAGACCGTGCGGCTGATCTTCCAGGACTACCTGCTGCCGCGCGGCCACCTCACCTGGCGTGGCCGTCGAGTGGACCCGTCGACGATCCGCCGCACCGCGCTGATCACCGTGGAAGGCGAGCGCGACGACATTTGCGCGCCCGGGCAGACGCTGGCGGCGCACGACCTGTGCACCCGCGTGCGCCCGTACATGCGCACGCACACCGTGCAGGCCGGGGTGGGTCACTACGGCGTGTTCAGCGGGCGGCGCTGGCAGCAGCACATCTACCCGATGCTGCGCGACGTGATCCACGTCTCGCAGTAGCGCCGCCGCAGCGGCGCGGGCGCCTTAAAGCGGCGCCGGCATCGTCGGCAGGCCGACGAACAGCGACTGCGGCGCGTCGGGCCGCTCGGGCGGCGCCTCGGCGGCGTTGTGGTGCACCAGTTGCTCCGCCGGCAGCGGCCTGCCGAGCAGGAAGCCCTGCAGCTCGTCGCAGCCATGCTTCTGCAGCGCGCGCATCTGGCCTTCGCTCTCCACCCCTTCGGCATTGACGCGGATGTGCAGCGCGTGCGCCAGCGAGACGATCGAACGCACGATCAGGTTGACCTTGGGATCCTCGGCCAGCCCCTTGGTGAACGCGCGGTCGATCTTCACCTTGTCGAACGGAAAGCGCCACAGGTAGGCCAGGCTCGAGTAGCCGGTGCCGAAATCATCCATCGCGATGCGCACGCCGAGCGCCGACAGCGCGTGCAACGAGCGCACCACACGATCGGTGTCGACCATCAGCAGCGACTCGGTGATCTCGACTTCGAGCCGCTCGGGCGGCAGGCGGGCCTCGCCCAGCGCATCGATCACCGTACGTATCAGCGCGTCGTTGCGAAACTGCGCCGCCGACAGGTTGACCGACACCGTCAACGGCTCCGGCCACGTGGCCGCCTCGGCGCAGGCCTGCCGCAGCACCCAGCGGCCGAGGGCTTCGATGAGGCCGGTCTCTTCGGCCACCGGGATGAAGTCGCCCGGCGGCACGTTGCCGCGTTGCGGATGGGTCCAGCGCGCCAGCGCTTCGTAGCCATTGAGCGTCGTGCCGTCGGCCGCGTACAGCGGCTGGTAGTGCAGCGTCATCGCGTCGGACTCGATGGCCTGGCCGAGGTCGTGCGCCAGTTCGCGCCGTTCGTGCAAGTGGCGATCCAGTCCCGCCTCGTAGAAGCTGAAGCTGCCGCGCCCGTCGGCCTTGGCCCGGTACAGCGCCAGGTCGGCCTTGCGCAGCAGGTCGTCGACCTGCTTGCTGTCGACACCGAAGATGGCAGCGCCGGCGCTGCCGCCGCAGACGATCGGGTGGCCCTGAAACTCGTAGGGGGCGGCCAGCGTGTCAACCACACGCTGCGCCAGCGAAGTGACGTCGGCCGGCTCGGTGACGCCGCTTTGCAAAATGGCGAACTCGTCGCCGCCCAGGCGTGCCACGTGGTCGCCGTGGCGCAGCAGCGCGCGCAGGCGCTGCGCGACCTGGCGGATCACCTCGTCGCCGGCGGCGTGGCCGAGGCCGTCGTTGACCTCCTTGAAGCGATCGAGGTCGACGCACAGCACCGCAAAGCCCGGCCCACCGGCTTCGGCGCACCAGGCCGCACGTTCGAGCTCGTCGTTGAGGCTGGCGCGATTCAACGCGCCGCTCAGCACGTCGTGCTGCGCCAGATAACGCACCCGTTCCTCGGCGCGGCGTTGTGCACGCAGGCGGCGCATCCAGTGCGCCGTGCTGATGCCACCCAGCGCCGCCAGCACCAGCGCGACGGTGAGCGCGACGGTGGTGAAGCTGGCGTTGGCGTTGCGCTTGAGCTCGGTCTGGTCCACATAGACCTCGACCACGCCCATCACCTGGCCGTCGCGCAGCAGCGGCACGTAGGCTTCGCTGTACGCGGGCGGGCGATCCTTCTTGCCGGTGCCGTCCTTCAGCTCGATGAAGTTCTGACCCGACAGCACCAGGCGGCTGACCACGTCGCTGCGCTTGCCGTGCTCGTCGCCGAGCAGCGCGCCGTTGGGGGCCAGGCCGGCGGCCGGCTTGTCGAGGTCGTCGGACACCAGCACTTGCCGGCCATCCTGCGCGAACAGCTTGAAGCGGAACACCGTGCCGACGCGCCGCAGGCTGCGCAGTTGCTGCACGGTGGGCTCGTCGAGCCGCCCGCGCTGCAACAGGTCGGCCAGGCCAGGAACGGCAGCGCCGAGCAACTGGGCGTGGTGCAATGCGGCCGCTTCGGCGCTGCGCTCCAGATGGCGCAGCGCGACGTGGCGCAGCACGGCCGTCACGGCGGCCAGGCCGATGGCGATGCTGACCAGCCACAACACGATGGGCCGGCGTTCGTTGGCGATGATCGTCATCCCTGCTGCTGATTGGCGGACTTGAAGCGCGTGCGCCTGCGCGGAGCAAACGACGCCATCGTATCGACGCTCAGGGGGTGAACTTGAGGGCAGGCAGCGGCAGTGCACCGCGAGCGTCAATCGTTCACGTCGCCATTTGGCACCGTGGGCGGGCGCCGCGTCAGTGGCGGTCCGCCGGCACCGGCTGCGTCGCCCCGGCGCTGCCGGGTGCCACCGCCGCGTGACCGACTGCCTTGCGCTCGCGCACGACGAAGCTGTAGATCACCGGCACCACCACCAGCGTGAGCAAGGTCGAGGTGATGACGCCGCCGATGATGGCGCGGCCCATCGGCGCCTGGATCTCGCCGCCGTCGTTGAGCGCCAGCGCCAGCGGCAGCATGCCGAACACCATCGCCGCGGTGGTCATCATGATCGGCCGCATGCGCGTCAGGCCCGCCTGCAGCAGCGCATCGGGCACCGTGGCGCCGGCCTTGCGCGCCTGGTTGGCGAAGTCGACCAGCAGGATCGCGTTCTTGGTGACCAGGCCCATCAGCATCACCAGGCCGATCATCGAGAAGATGTTGAGCGTCGAGCGCCACAGCAGCAGCGCCAGCATCACGCCGATCAGCGCCAACGGCAGTGAAGCCATGATGGCGATCGGCTGCAGGAAGCTGCCGAACTGGCTGGCCAGCACGATGTAGATGAAGATCACCGCCAGCGCCATCGCCGCCAGCATGGCGTTGAAGGCGTCCTGCTGCTCCTTGGTGGCGCCGCCGACGTCGAAGCTGTAGCCGGGCGGCAGCACCGTGGCATCGACCAGCTTCTGCACGTCCTTGCCGACGTCGCCCGACGGCCGGCCGTGCACGCCGGCGAGGATGGCCTCGCGGCGCAGCAGGTTCTGGCGGCGGATCACGTCGGGGTTGAACACCGACTCGATGTCGGCCACCGCCTCCAGCGGGATCGCCGCACCCTCCCTGGAGAACGCCACCGGCAGCGCGCGCATCTGGTCGATGCGCTCGCGCTGCGTGGTCGGCAGCCGCACCAGCACCTCGACCTGCTCGCCGTCGGGCGTGGTCCAGTAGGTCGCGATCTCGCCGTTGACATAGGCGCGCAGCGACGACGCGAGCTGTGGTGCGGTGAGGCCGAGCTCGCGCACGGCGCCGGGCTTCAGGCGCACCGCATACGCAGGCAAGCCCGGCTTGACCGTCAGATCGACGTCGGCGATGCCCGGGACCTGCTTCACCTTCGCGGCGAACTCGGTGGCAATGCGCGCCAGGCCTTCCGAATCACTGCCGAGGATGGCCACGTAGATCGGGCGGTCGAAGCCGAGCGAGGCTTCGATGCCGGGTATCTTGGCGATCGCCCCACGCAGCGCGTCTTCGACTTGCTTCTGGCTGCGCCGGCGCTCGCTGCGCTCGGTGAGTGCGATGTCCAGCGTCGCTTGATTGCGGCCGACCGAAAAGCCCTCGCCCTGCCCGCCGACCCGCGTCGACACCGTCTTGACCTCGGGAAAGGTGTGCACGATCGCCTCGACCTGGCGCACCTTGTCGTCGGTGCGCTCCAGGCTGGAGCCGGTGGGCATGCGCAGCGACAGTTGCGTGAACGCCTGGTCGGTCTGCGGCACGAACTCGCTGCCCACCAGCGGCGCCAGCGCCAGCGCGGCGCCGAAACTCGCCACACCGACGCCGACCACGATGGCACGCGGGCCGAACACGCCGTAGCGGCGGCCCGAGAAGACCCAGCGGATCAGCCGCTCGTAGACGGTGTGCAGCAAGTCCATCGCACGGTCGGTGGCGCGCATCAGCGAGCCGATCACCGGCACCTCGCGCAGGCGGTTCGACGGCGGATCACGCCACACCGCCGACAGCATCGGGTCGAGCGTGAAGCTGACGAACAGGCTCACCAGCACCGCCACCGCCACCGTGATGCCGAACGGATAGAAGAACTTGCCGACGATGCCGCCCATGAAGGCCACCGGCACGAACACCGCGCAAAGCGCGAAGGTGGTGGCCATCACGGCCAGCCCGATCTCGTCGGTGCCCTCGCGCGCCGCGCGGTGGTGATCCTTGCCCATGCCGATGTGACGCACGATGTTCTCGCGCACGACGATCGCGTCGTCGATCAGCAGGCCGATGCACAGGCTCAACGCCATCATCGTCATGAAGTTCAGCGTGAAGCCGAACGCGTAGACCGCGATGAAGCTGGAGATCACCGCGATCGGCAGGGTCAACGCGGTGATCACGGTGGAACGCCACGAGTGCAGGAACAGGAACACGATGGCGATGGTCAGCAGCGCGCCTTCGATCAGCGTGCGCTGCAAGCCCTTGAGCGCGTCCTTGGTGAAGTCGCTCGATGCGTAGATCAGCCGCAGCTCCACGCCGGCCGGCAGCGTCTTGCGCAATTCGTCCATCGCCGACTTCACCGCCTCGCCGGTGAGCACGATGTTGGCGTCCTGCTGCTTGTAGACGTTCAGGCTCACCGCGCGCTGGCCGTTGATGCGCGCCAGCGAATCGGGTTCGCGCTCACGCTCGACCAGGGTGCCCAGGTCGGCCAGCGTCAGCGGCAGATTGCCGCGCCGCCCGACCACCGTCTCGGCAAAGCGGCGCGGATCACGCACGCGGCCCTCGACACGCAGCAGGGCGTCGGCGTTGCGGTCGGACAGCAGCCCCACCGGCTGATCGGCGTTGGCCTCACGCAGCGCGGTCACGATCTCCGCCGGCGTGATGGCATAACTGCGCAGCCGCGCCGGGTCGAGGTCGATGCGCACCTCGCGTGTGGCCAGGCCGGCCAGATCGACCGTGGCCACGCCCTCGACGCGCGTCAGCCGCTTGGCCACGGTCTGCTCGGCCAGCATCGACAGCTCGCGTGGCGAGCGTGTGGGCGACAGCAGCGCCATCACCACCACCGGCTGCGCGTTGTCGGTGTTGAAGCGCGCGATCGTAGGCGGCTTGGCGTCGCGCGGAAACTGCGATTGCACCAGCGCCACCTTGTCGCGCAGCTCCTGCATCGCGCGGTTCAGGTCGGTGTTGAGCGTGAACTCCACGCCGGCCTGGCCACGGCCCTCGAAGCTGCGCGACGTGATGCGCTTGATGCCGGCGATCGAGTTGATCGCTTCTTCGAGCGGCTTGCTGATCTCGCGCTCCACCGCCTCCGGCGAGGCACCGGGGTAGCGCACATCGATCCAGGCACCCGGCGGATTGACGTCGGGCATCTGCTCGACGTTCAGGCGCGCATAGGAGAACACCCCCAGCACACACAGCGCCACCATCACCATGGTGGCGAACACCGGGTTGTGGATGGCGACGCGGGTGATCCACATACGCGAGCGCAGCTCCGAAACGAGGCGCTTCAGCGCATCGGCGCCGGCTTGTCCGATGCGGCGAGGTCGGGCTTGGTCGACCTGCTGTCGACCACCACCGCCTTGGCGCCTTCGCGCAGGTTGTCGAAGCGCACGGCCAGCACGATGGCGCCTTCGTCGAGGCCGCTCAGCACCTCGACGCGGCCGTGCGCCTCGTCGCGCCGGCCGAGCGTCACCGCGCGGCGCAGCAAGGCGCCGTCGCTGATGACCCACACCTGATCCTGGCCCGAGGTGTTGCCGAGCGCCGTCGACGGCACTGTCAGGCGCCGGGTGTCGTCGGCCAGGTCGACGCGGGCGAGCGCGTATTGCCCGGCGCGCAAGGCCTCTTTCGGGTTGTCGAGCGCGATCGTCACGCCGATCGAGCGGGTGCCCGCCTCGGCGACCGGCGCGATGCGGGCCAGCCGCCCCACCACCGGCACCGGCATACCCTCGATGCGCACCTGCACCGCCATGCCGGGCTGCAGCCGCGGCACCTCGTGCGTGCCCACCAGGCCGGCCAGCTCGAGCCGGCTCAGGTCGACGATGGTCAGCAGGGTCTGCTCGACCGCGACCTTCTCGCCGGGCACGACGTGCCGCTTGGCGACGATGCCGCTGATCGGCGCCTCCAGCGCGGCCTCGCGCAGGCTCACCTTGCTGAGGTCGAGCATGGCCTTGGCCGCCTCGTACAGCGCGCGTGCGCTGTCGACCTGGGAGCGCGAGGTCTCCAGCGCGATCGGCGAGATGAACGACTGCGCGGCCAGCCGCTCGTTGCTGGCATGCGTGCGCTCGGCCTGCGCCAGCGCCGCGCGCGCGGCGTCGGCGCTGGCCTGGCGCTCGCTGCTGCGGCTCATCAATTCAGCCAGGTCGATGCGGCCGAGCGACTGGCCGGCCTTGACCCGCGAGCCCTCGTGCACTGCCAGCCCGACCAGCGTGCCGGCGGCCTTGGCCCGCACCACTGCGGTATCGGGCGCCACCAGCGGGCCGGAAAACTGGATGCTGGCGGGCATCGAAGCCCACTGCGGGCGCGTCACCTCGCGCGCCTCGAACTCCAGCGTCGGCGCGGCCTTGTCCTTGCCGCGCTGCAGGTGGCTGCGGCCCACCGCCACCGCGGCGGCAATGCCCACGGCCAGCGCCACGGCGACGCCGATGATCCAAGGTCTGCGGGCGCGATTCATGGGGTACTGTCGGTGCCGGCGCGAGTCTAGGGGAACGCGATTGCAGGGCGGACCCGGTGTGCGACGAACTGCGTGTGCCGTGCGACGAACTGCGACAAAAGGATGACAGCCCCGGCAGCCGTTGTGAACCCCTAGGGGGCGGCGGTTGCCGCCGCCTCGGCGTGGCGCCGCGAGCGCAGCAGGCACAGCGCCGACAGCAGCGCCGCCACGCTGGAGGCCCAGAACACCGCGGGGTAGCCCCAGCGCTCGATCAGCGCGCCGCCGGCGACGCCGCCGACCACGCCCGACAGGCCGTAGCCGAGCGTGGTGTACAGCGCCTGGCCGCGGCCACGCAGCGGGCCGGGAAAGTAGCGCGACACCAGCGTGATGCAGGCGGCGTGCTGGGCCGCGAACGTGACCGCGTGGGTCATCTGCGTCAGCACCAGCACGACCATCCAGTGGCCGAACGCCGCCATGGCGGCAAAACGCAGCGCCGACACCGCCGCGGCCAGCAGCAGCCAGTTGTGCATCGACAGCCGTTCGAACCAGTGGCCCTGGGTCCAGAAGAATCCGATCTCGACCAGCACACCCACCGACCACAACAACCCGATGGTCGACTCGCTCATGCCGAACGACGCCGCGAACAGCGAGAAGAACGCGTACAGGCTGACGTGCGCCAGCACGGTGAAGAAGATGCCGACGAAGAACCAGGCCACTTCGGGCCGCCGCAGCACCGCCAGCGCGCCCACCGGCACGGCGTCGTGGTGCACCGGCTCGCTGGTCAACGGCAGGTGCCACAGCGACACCGCGAGCAGGCCCCAAAGCAGCAGCACCAGCCACGGCCAGGCGACGATGCCGATGGCATGCAGCAGCGCACCGAACAACAGCACCGCGCCCATGAAGCCGATCGAGCCCCACACGCGGGCGCGGCCGTAGCGCCCGCCGGCACCCCCCGCTGCGAGGTTGAGGTGGTGCGCCAGCGAGGCTTCCATCAACGGGATCACCGCGCCGTTGGCGATGAACAGCAGCACCACGCAGATGCTGACCGCGGTGACGCCCCAGCGCCCCGCCACTGCAAGCGCGAGCGCGAACACCACGCACAGCACGCCGGCCAGGCGCATCAGGTCGGCGCGGCGGTCGCTGCGGTCGGCCAGCCAGGCCCAGCTGTACGGCGCGAACACCCGCGTCCACGACTGCAGCGAGGCGATCGAGCCGATCGCCAGCGCGCTCAGGCCCATCTCGCGAAACCACAGCGGCGCGTACAGCGTGAACGCACCCATCGCGGCGAAATAGCAGAACCACACCCGCGCGAACGGGCGCAGCGAGAAGGCTGCGGTCATCGCACGCCTGGTGCAGCGCTCATCTGCGCGGGCTGCCCGGCGCCGCGCCGGCGATCGGCGGCACCGGCACGCTCACGTCGCCGCACTGCGCGCGGTGGCGCAACGCGTGGTCCATCACCACCAGCGCCAGCATCGCCTCGGCGATCGGCGTGGCGCGGATGCCGACGCAGGGGTCGTGGCGGCCGTGCGTCTCCACCGTGGTGGCTGCGCCGCTGCGGTCGATCGACGCGCGCGGCAGGCGGATCGAGCTGGTCGGCTTGACCGCGATCGACACCACCAGATCCTGCCCGCTGGAGATGCCCCCGAGCACGCCGCCGGCGTGGTTGGTCTTGAAGCCCTCGGGGCTCAGCTCGTCGCCGTGCTCGCTGCCCTTTTGCGTGACGACCCCGAAGCCGGAGCCGATCTCGACGCCCTTGACCGCGTTGATGCCCATCATCGCGTAGGCGATGTCGGCGTCGAGCTTGTCGAACAGCGGCTCGCCCAGGCCCGGCGGCACGCCCTGCGCGGTGACGGTGATGCGTGCGCCGCACGAGTCGCCGGCCTTGCGCAGCGCGTCGAGGTGCGCTTCGAGTTGCGGCACTACGCCCGAGTTGGGCGCGAAGAACGGATTGGCCGCGATCTGCGCCTCGTCGACGAACGGGATCGGGATGTCGCCCATCTGGCTCATCCAGCCGACGAAGCGGGTGCCGTGTTGCTCGTGCAGCCACTTCTTGGCCACTGCCGCGGCGGCCACCATCGGCGCGGTCAGGCGCGCCGAGGCGCGGCCGCCGCCGCGCGGATCACGCAGGCCGTATTTGCGCCAGTAGGTGTAGTCGGCGTGGCCCGGGCGAAAAGTGTCGAGCAGGTTGGCGTAGTCGCGGCTGCGCGCGTCCTCGTTGCGGATCACGAGCGTGATCGGCGTGCCGGTGGTCACGCCGTCGTACAGGCCGGACAGGATCTCGACCTTGTCGGCCTCGTTGCGCTGCGTCACGTGGCGGCTGGTGCCGGGGCGGCGGCGGTCGAGGTCCGGCTGGATGTCGGACTCGCTCAACGCCAGGCCGGGTGGGCAGCCGTCGATCACGCAGCCGATGGCCGGGCCATGGCTCTCGCCGAAGTTGGTGACGCGGAACAGATGGCCGAAGGTGCTGCCGGACATGAGGGGCTGAACGAGAAAGGCCGCAGCACGATGGCTGCGGCCCGGCATTGTCGCAGGAGCCGGCGCGCGGCCGGCCCGCCGCGCGGGCGTCAGTTCTTCGGTGCCTCGGCGCCCTCGGGCTCGACCGGCCAGTCGCGGATGTAGGCCTTGAGCATGCGGTTCTCGAAGTCCTGGCTGTCGACCACCGCCTTGGCGACGTCGTAGAACGAGATCACGCCCATCAGCGTGCGCTGCTCCATCACCGGCATGTAGCGAGCATGCCGCTGCAGCATCATGCGACGCACCTCGTCGATCTCGGTCTCGGGCGTGCAGGTCAGCGGCGCATCGTCCATCACCTTGCGCACCGCCGTGTTGCCGACGCTGCCGTTGTTGGCCACGATCGCCGAGATGACTTCGCGGAACGTCAGCATGCCCACCAGCTCGCCGTGGCCCATGACGACCAGCGAGCCGATGTCGTAGCTGGCCATGGTCCTGACCGCGTCGCCCAGCGGCTCCTCGGGTGTCACCGTGTACAGCGTGCCGCCCTTGACGCGCAGGATGTCGCTCACCTTCATGACCCGTCTCCCTGGTTGGAGCGGTGGCCCCTCGCAACGCCGGACGCTCCGCGCCAGTGCGAGAACGCCGACCGCACGGGGCACCCGTTGTGTGCGGCCAACATAGCACACAATGCCTCGACGCAACAGCGCGGAGCCCCTCAATGGCCGGCCACAGCGATCCTGCCTTCGACACCCTGGCCCTGCATGCCGGAGCGGCGCCTGACCCCGCCACCGGTGCACGCGCGGTGCCGATCCACTTGAGCACGTCGTTCGTGTTCGACAGCAGCGAGCACGCGGCGTCGCTGTTCAACATGGAGCGTGCGGGCCATGTGTACAGCCGCATCAGCAACCCCACCAACGCGGTGCTCGAGGAGCGCATCGCCGCGCTCGAAGGCGGCGTCGGCGCCATCACCACCGCCAGCGGCCAGGCCGCCTTGCACCTGGCGATCGCCACGCTCGCCGGTGCGGGCTCGCACGTGGTGGCGTCCAGCGCACTGTACGGCGGCAGCCACAACCTGCTGCACTACACGCTGGCGCGCTTCGGCATCGAAACCACGTTCGTCAAGCCGCGCGACATCGACGCCTGGCGCGCGGCGATCCGCCCGAACACCAGGCTGCTGTTCGGCGAGACGCTCGGCAACCCGGGCCTGGACGTGCTCGACATCCCCCGCGTCAGCGCGATCGCGCACGAGGCCGGCGTGCCGCTACTGGTCGACTCGACGTTCACGACGCCATGGCTGATGAAGCCGTTCGACCTCGGCGCCGACCTGCTCTACCACTCGGCGACCAAGTTCCTGTCGGGACACGGCACGGTGATCGGCGGCCTGCTGGTCGATGGCGGCCTGTTCGACTGGCAGGCCTCGCAGCGTTTCCCGGAGCTAACCCAGCCGTACAGCGGCTTCCACGGCATGGTGTTCGCCGAGGAGAGCACGACCAGCCCGTTCCTGCTGCGCGCGCGGCGCGAAGGGCTGCGCGACTTCGGCGCCTGCATGAGTCCGCACACGGCATGGCTGATCCTGCAGGGCATCGAGACCTTGCCGCTGCGCATGGAGCGCCACGTCGCCAACACACGCAAGGTGGTGCAGTTCCTCGCCGGCCACACGATGGTCGGCGGCGTCGCCTACCCCGAGCTCGACTCGCACCCCGACCAGGCGCTGGCCGGCAAGCTGCTCCCGCGCGGTTGCGGCGCGGTGTTCAGCTTCGACATCAAGGGCTCGCGTGAGCAGGGCAAGGCCTTCATCGAGGCGTTGAAGATCTTTTCGCACCTGGCCAACGTGGGCGACTGCCGTTCGCTGGTGATTCATCCGGCATCGACCACGCACTTCCGCATGGACGATGCAGCGCTGGCGCAAGCCGGCATCGGACCGGGCACGATCCGGCTGTCGATCGGTTTGGAGGATGCCGCCGACCTGATCGACGATCTCGGCCGCGCGCTGAAGGCTGCGCAGAA
>DATDJF010000054.1:0-21761 GCA_036520715.1 Burkholderiaceae bacterium
TGGGGTGCTGCCGACGCGCTGGAGCGCGGGCCGATCGTCGGCAGCACGAGCAACCGCAGCCAGCGCAACGTGATCGGCACGCACAGCGGCAGCTACGGCGTGTACCGCGCGCTGGCGGTGGCGGCCGGCAGCCTCACCAAGGGGCATCGCGCCGACCTCACCAACACGTCGCCGACCGACCTCGTCGGGCCCTACGAACAATGGGGCGACGCCACCAAGATCGTGTCGATCGACCCCTGGGGGGCATCGGTGCAAGTGGCATTCGCAGACTACATCGCGCAGGGCTACGACGTGCGGCCGACGATCGCGGTGACCAAGGCGCACATCCACCTGCCGGAGATCAAGCAGGCGATCGCCTTCCAGCGCCTGGCCGTCGACGGCGCGGTGCTGCACGACGACGCCTCGGCCGCGGTGACCAAGATCGCGATCGAGCCGGTGTGGTGGCTGCCGGGGGTGGCGCAACGCTTCAACGTCAGCGAGGCCGACCTGCGGCGCGCGCTGTTCGAGGAGACCGGCGGCATGTACCCCGAGCTGGTGACGCGCAGCGACCTCGAGGTTTTCCTGCCGCCGATCGGCGGCCAGACGCTGTACGTGTTCGGCGACGTGCGCGCATTGTCCAACCCGGCGATCACGCTGACCGCACGCGTGCACGACGAGTGCAACGGCTCCGACGTGTTCGGCTCCGACATCTGCACCTGCCGGCCGTACCTGACGCACGCGATCGAGGAGTGCATCCAGGGCGCGCAGCGCGGCGGTGTCGGCCTCATCGCCTACAGCCGCAAGGAGGGCCGCGCGCTCGGCGAGGTCACCAAGTTCCTGGTCTACAACGCGCGCAAGCGGCAGGAAGGCGGCGACCGCGCCGACAAGTACTTCCTGCGCACCGAGTGCGTGGCCGGCGTGCAGGACATGCGCTTCCAGGAGCTGATGCCCGACGTGCTGCATTGGCTGGGCGTGCGCAGGATCCACCGCCTGGTGAGCATGAGCAACGACAAGTACGACGCCATCACCGGCAGCGGCATCGAGGTCGGCGAGCGCGTGAAGATCCCGGATGCACTGATCCCCGCGGATGCCAAGGTCGAGATGGAGGCCAAGATCGCTGCCGGCTACTTCACCGACGGTGCGGTGCCCGACGAGGCGCAACTCGCTGCGGTCAAGGGGCGAGGCCTCGAATGAACGGCGAGGCCGCGCGCGCTGCGGCCTTGCACGAGGCGGTGCGTCGCCTGCGTCAGCCGGCGACCATTCGGGAGCGCTGCGCCGCCATTACCGAGGTCGTGGCACGCGGGCAGTCGCCGCATTTCACGTTGCAGCGCGAACGCCTCGACGACGTGGCCGAGCGCGTCGCGACGCTGACGCGCTCGCGGTTCCCGACGCTGCAGGTGCCGTTCCACAGCCGCTGGCGCCACTTCGAGGCCGGTGGCGTCGACCGCAAGGCCGAGCTCGACGGCAGGCTCAACGGGCGCAGCCACGCAGCGGTGGCGCGTTCGCGCATCGATCTGGCGCTGATCAGCGTGTTGCTCGATGCCGGTGCCGGCAACCGCTGGCACTACCGCGAACGTGAGAGTGGCCAGCAGTTCGCACGCTCCGAGGGGCTGGCGGTGGCCAGCTTTCGTGCCTTCATGGCCGGGCGCTTCTCGTCGGAGCCCGGCGACCCGCTGCGCGTGGATGCCAAGGCGCTGGCCGCGCTCGACGCGCGCGCGCTGGCCGAGGTGTTCCAGGTCAGCCTCGACAACCCATTGGTCGGCCTCGAGGGGCGTGTCACGCTGCTGCATCGGCTGGCCTCGGCGCTGCGTGCGTTGCCCGAGGTGTTCACCGCGCTCGGGCAGCCCGGGCATCTGTTCGACACGCTGACGCACCATCGCCACGCGCCCGAGCTGCACCACCACCACCCGCGCCCGGCAACCTTTCACCATCAAGTGAGCGCCGGGCGGGTGCTCGGTGCATTGCTCGACAGCTTCAGCGGCATCTGGCCGAGCGGGCAATCCCTCAACGGCACGGCGCTGGGCGACGTGTGGCCGCATCCGGCGGCCGGCGGCGTCGGCCCCGACGCCGGCTGGGTGCCGTTCCACAAGCTGTCGCAGTGGCTCGCCTACTCGCTTCTCGAGCCGTTCGAGTGGGCCGGCGTGCGGGTGCACGAGATCGACGTGTTGACCGGGCTGCCCGAGTACCGCAACGGCGGGCTGCTGCTCGACGCCGACGTGATCGTGCCGCGCGACGCCGCATTCGCGCAGCGCGCCATGCGGCCGGCCGACGGCTGGACCATCGAGTGGCGCGCGCTGACCGTGAGCCTGCTCGACGAGCTGGCGCCGCGCGTACGGCGCTTGCTTGCGGTGGACGAAGCGGCCTTTCCGCTGGCGCGCCTGCTCGAAGGCGGCACCTGGGCGGCCGGGCGCGCCATCGCGGCCGAGCGGCGTGAAGGCGCCTTGCCGCCGGTGGTGGTGGCCAGCGACGGCACGGTATTCTGAGCAGCGCCGCGCGCAAGCATCAACCAGGAGATCCGCGTTGACGACATCCGCTTCCGAAGTGCACGTGATCGCGCACCCGCTGGTGCAGCACAAGCTCACGCTGATGCGGCAGAAAGACCGCTCGACCAGCAACTTCCGACGCCTGCTCGGCGAGATCGGCATGCTGATGGCCTATGAGGTGACGCGCGACATGCCCACCCAGTTGATCGAGATCGAGACACCGCTGGCCAAGATGCGCAGCCCGGTGATCGAAGGCCGCAAGACGGTGTTCGTCGCGATCCTGCGCGCCGGCACCGGCTTTCTCGACGGCATGCTCGAGGTGATCCCGGGCGCGCGCGTCGGTCACGTCGGGCTGTACCGCGACCCCAAGACGCTGGTGGCGGTGGAGTACTACTTCAAGATGCCGCACGGCATGCACGAACGCGACGCCATCGTGCTCGACCCGATGCTGGCCACCGGAAACTCGGCGGTGGCCGCGGTCGACCGCCTGAAGGAAACCAAGCCGCGCTCGATCCGCTTCGTGTGCCTGCTGGCCGCACCCGAGGGCATCAAGAACTTCCACGGTCATCACCCGGACGTGCCGATCTACACCGCGTCCATCGACGAGAAGCTCAACGACCACGGCTACATCGTGCCGGGGCTGGGCGACGCCGGCGACCGCATCTTCGGCACGAAATGACCGAGGGCGCCCGGCCGTGGCGATGCTGCTGATCCACAACGCCACGCTGCCCGACGGGCGCAGCGGCATCGATCTGCTGGCGCGCGACGGCCGCTTCGTCGAGGTGGCGCCCGAGATCGCCGTGCCTGAAGGCGCCGAGCGGCTCGACGCGCAAGGCTGGCTGCTGTCGCCGCCGTTCGTCGACGCGCACTTCCACATGGATTCGGTGTTGAGCCACGGGCTGCCGCGCGTCAACCACAGCGGCACCTTGCTCGAGGGCATCGCGCTGTGGGGTGAGCTGAAAGCCTTGCTCACCGAGGAGGCGTTGATCGAGCGTGCGCTGCGCTACTGCGATTGGGCGGTGGCCAAGGGGCTGCTGGCGATCCGCTCGCATGTCGACGTGTGCGATGCGCGGCTGCTCGCGGTGCGGGCGCTGCTGCAGGTGCGCGAGCGCGTCAAGCCGTACCTGGATTTGCAACTGGTGGCGTTTCCGCAGGACGGGGTGCTGCGTTCACCGGGGGCGCTCGACAACCTGAGGCGCGCGCTCGACCTCGGTGTCGACGTCGTCGGCGGCATCCCGCACTTCGAGCGCACCGCCGCCGAGGGCGCGGCCAGCGTCAGGCTGCTGTGCGAACTGGCGGCCGAGCGCGGCCTGCGCGTCGACATGCATTGCGACGAAACCGACGACCCGCTGTCGCGTCACGTCGAGACGCTGGCCTTCGAAGCTCAGCGCCTGAAGCTGCACGGCCGCGTCACCGGCTCGCACCTGACCTCGATGCACTCGATGGACAACGCCTATGCGACCAAGCTGATCGCGCTGATGGCCGACGCCGGGTTGAGCGTGGTGGCCAACCCGCTGATCAACATCACGCTGCAGGGGCGTTACGACAGCTACCCCAAACGCCGCGGCATGACGCGGGTGCCGGAGCTGCAGGCGGCCGGCGTGCCGGTGGCCTTCGGCCACGACTGCGTGATGGACCCGTGGTATCCGCTCGGCTCGGCCGACATGCTCGAGGTGGCGGCGATGGGCCTGCACGTGGCGCAGCTCACGTCGGCCGCTCAAATGCGGGGGTGCTTCGACGCCGTGACCGAGGTGCCGGCACGCCTGCTCGGCCTCGAGGGCTATGGCCTGGCCCCCGGCTGCCGCGCCGACTGCGTGCTGCTGCAGGCACGCACGCCCATCGAGGCGATTCGCCTGCGTGCGCAGCGCCTGGCGGTGGTGCGCAGCGGGCAGGTGATCGCGCGCAGCGCGCCGGCCAGCGCGGCGCTTCATTTGCCTGGCCGCCCCGCGCAAGTGGACTTCACCCACTGAGGCGGTGGGCGCGGCGAAGCGGGCGGCTCGCTAGAATGGCCCGACTCCAGAGACCGCCGCACGCCGCAATGAAGCTGATCGGATCGACCACCAGCCCCTATGTGCGCAAAGTGCGCATCGTGATGGCGGAAAAGAAGCTGGACTACCAGTACGTGACCGAAGACGTCTGGGCCAACGACAACATGCTGAAGTCCAACCCGTTGGGCAAGGTGCCTTGCCTGGTGCTCGAGGGTGCCGAGGCGATCTTCGATTCGCGCGTGATCGTCGAATACGTCGACACGCTGTCACCGCTGAGCCGCCTGATACCGGCCAGCGGCCGCGAGCGCGTCGAGGTGCGCACCTGGGAGGCGCTCGGTGATGGCGTGCTCGACGCAGCGATCGCGGCGCGGCTGGAGGCCACCTGGGCGCCGCGCGGCGAATATCGTTCGCAGGCCTGGATCGACCGCAACATGAGCCGCGTCAGCGCGTCGCTCAAGGCGATGAGCCGCGGCCTGGGCGAAAAACCGTGGTGCGCCGGCCTGCACATGAGCCTGGGCGACATCGCGGTGGGCTGCGCGCTGTTCTACCTCGACTTCCGCTTTTCGCACATCGACTGGCGCGGCGAGCACAGCAACCTCGCGCGCCTGGCCGAAAAGCTGGCAGCCCGCAAGAGCTTCATCGACACCGCTCCCGCGGCGTGAGCGGGTCCGGCCCGTTCAGGCCAGCTTGAGCGCGAGCGAGCCCGCGCGCACGTCCCACTGCAGCTTGCGCACGATCGCGCGCAGGCGCTGGCCCAGCTCGCCGGCGGACATGCGGCATGCCGCGGCCACCTGCTCGAGCCGGTAGCCGGCGGCCAGGCGCATCAGCAGTTCGCGTTGCGAGGGCTCGAGCTGCAGCGGGCTTTGTTCGTCGCCCACCGACATCGCATGGGTGCGCGGCGTGCGCATGCGCTCGAAGTGGTCGAGCAGCGCATGAGCCATCGGCGTGCTCAGTGCGGTCTCGCCGCGCAGCGTCTGGTTCACAGCGACCAACAGCGAGTCGACGCCCGCGCCGACGAAGCACGGGTTGTCGGCACCTGCGCGCAGCGCCTCCATCACCAGCGCGTCGCTTTCGTCATGTGCCACGGCGACGACCAGCGGCCGCTGCGGCAACGCTGCGAGCCAATGGATCATCGCCAGCGCGGTGCCGTCGGTCAGGCGCAGCGCGCACAACACCAGGTGCGGCCGGTGCTGCAACAGCAGCTCGCGCGCGGAACGCGCCGCGTTGGTGACGGCGACCACCTCGTGGGCCCCGGCCACCAGCACGTTGCGCCACGCCAGGGCCTGTGCGGGTTCGCGAACGACGAGGACGATGCGGCTCATGTCTGTGGTCCCGCGCTGAAAGCAGCGGGTGACGAATTGTTGCGCCGTCGTCGATGCGGGCACACCCCTCAAGCCCAAGGCCGCCCCGCGGACGAGGGGGCGAGGTCGCCTACCGAGCCGGCCGGGCCTGCAAGCCCAGCCGTTGACCGAGGTCGGAGCTACCGCAGGTCAACAAGGCCTTCAGCTCGCCGGAGCGAAGCTGTGCGCCTGGGCGCGCGGCCAGTACAGCTCGTACACCGCGTGCGGCCAGCGTGCCTCGCCGCGGGCCGCCGCCAGCAGCTCGCCCGGCTGCAGGAAAGTCAGCAGGTTGGCCAACAGACGCACCTGTCGATCGTCGCCGCGGCGCACGATGTGGGTGGCGCGGATCTGGTTGGGGTGTTCGAGTGCGGCCGCCTGCACCAGCTCCTTCAGAGCCTCGAGCGTGTTCTGGTGGAAGCGATAGACGCGCTCCGTCTTGTCGGGCACCACCAGCGCGCGCTGACGCAGCGGGTCCTGCGTGGTCACCCCGGTGGGGCAGGCGCCCGTGTGGCAGTGCTGGGCCTGGATGCAGCCGAGCGCGAACATGAAGCCGCGCGCCGCGTTGCACCAGTCGGCGCCCAAGGCCATCATGCGCGCGATGTCGAAGGCGCTCACTACCTTGCCGGCGGCGCCGATGCGGATGCGTGATCGCAGGTTCAAGCCGGTGAGCGTGTTGTGCACCAGCAGCAGCCCTTCCTGCAGCGGCGTGCCGACGTGATCGGTGAACTCCAGCGGCGCGGCGCCGGTGCCACCCTCGGCGCCATCGACGACGATGAAATCCGGCGTGATGCCGGTCTCGAGCATGGCCTTGCAGATGGCCAGCCACTCCCACGGGTGGCCGATGCACAGCTTGAAGCCGGTGGGCTTGCCGCCTGAGAGTTCGCGCAGGCGATCGATGAACAACATCATCTCGATCGGCGTGGCAAACGCGCCATGCCGCGCCGGCGAGATGCAGTCGACTTGCATCGGCACGCCGCGTGCGGCCGCGATCTCGGCCGTGACCTTGGGCCCCGGCAGCACGCCGCCGTGGCCGGGCTTGGCACCCTGGCTGAGCTTGAGCTCGATCATCTTCACTTGCGGCTCGCAGGCGCTGGCGACGAACCGATCGGCGCAGAAGCTGCCGTCGTCGTTGCGGCAGCCGAAGTAGCCCGAGCCGACCTCCCAGATCAGGTCGCCGCCGTGCACGCGGTGGTGCACGCTGATCGAGCCCTCGCCGGTGTCGTGCGCGAAGCCGCCGCGCTTGGCACCGCCGTTGAGCGCGAGGATCGCATTGGCGCTCAGGGCGCCGAAGCTCATGGCCGAGATGTTGAACACGCTCGCCGAATACGGCAACGCGCGGCCCTCGCCCACCAGCACACGAAAGTCATGCGATGCCAGGCAGGTGGGTTGCAGCGAATGGTTGATCCATTCGTAGCCCTGCGCATGCACGTCGATCTGCGTGCCGAACGGCCGCTTGTCGGAGTCGCCCTTGGCTCTCTGGTACACCAGCGAGCGCTGCTGCCGCGAGAACGGATGCGCCTCGTTGTCGCTTTCGATGAAGTACTGGCGGATCTCGGGGCGGATGTACTCGAGCAGGAAGCGGATGCGCCCGATGACTGGATAGTTGCGCAGCACGGCGTGCCGGCGCTGCAGCGAATCGCGCAAGCCCATGGCCACCAGCACCGCGAACAGCAAGGCCGCCAGGCCCCATTGCCCGAACGCGACCCAGGCGAACGCACTCAGCAGAAAGCCGATGCCACAGAGCAGCCACACCAGGTAGCGGATCGGAAAATAGCGGTCCAGTGCGTGCAGCCATGCGGGCATGGAGGTCCCTGACGAATAACGCGATGCGCATCGTAGGACAGCCGCCAGCGGCAAACGATGTCGGCGTGCTCACGGCCGTGATCGGCCGCACGCCTGCGTGATGCCTTGCCGTATCGGCGCGCAGCGGCGGCAGTGCCGCCCGTGCTCAGCCCGGGGCGACGGCCGCGGCGCGGTGCGCCAGGAAGCGCTCGAGCTTGCCCTGCGCCTGGCGGCGCACCTGGTTGCGCAGCATCGGCGACCAGCCCATCATCAAGCCGGTGGAGCCGAGCGCCTGCCGCGACCAGCGCCAGAAGTCGTAGTTCTCGCTGTGGGTCGCGATCAGGCCGTCTTCGAAGGTGAACTTCGCATTGACCAGGTTGTGCACCATGCGGCCGGCAGCCCCCGATCGATAGCGGGCTTCCCAGCGTGCGCTGCCGCGCTCGCCGTCGGCCGCCTCGAGGTCGCTGGTCTCCAGCCGCCACACCGCCTGGCCGCCGTTGCGGATGGTCTGGCAGACCATCTGCCACATGGCGCCGATCTGCTCGCTGCCTTGCAACACGAACAACGGGTCCTCGAATTGCGCGTGCGGCGCGTAGCAGCTTTGCATGGTGCGCGCGTCGAGCGTTGCGAACGCGGCGTAGAAGCGCTTGAGCAGGGCCTGGGGGCTCATGGAGACAGCATCTCGAGCAGAAGAACGGTCAGTATGAGCGAGCCACCACAAAGCAGGCGTGAACAACCGCAACCAGCGGGCGGCGCCGCAGGCCAAACCCCACGGTCGAGGGTTTGGCGCGATCGACGTTGCCTTGGTGAAGGGCAGCGCCTGGTGCCCGTCTTGAGCAATTTGCCACGCTATACTGGCCTCAGCGCCGATTTGGTCCGGCTTGCGGGCGCTATAGAAATTCCGCTAAAGAGGGACGCCCGAACCGGCGCCCGCATCTGCAGCGGCGCCGGTTTTTGGTTTTCAGGCCCCATGCATTCGATCGGTGTCGTCAGTCCGCAGAGTCGTCGCTTCGAGCAGCCGCTGCCGCTGCGCAGCGGCGCCACACTGCCGGGCTACTCGCTGATCTACGAAACCTACGGCGAACTCAACCACGACGCCAGCAACGCGGTGCTGGTGTGCCACGCACTGAACGCCAGCCACCATGTGGCGGGTCGACACGACAACGCGACCGGCGCCGAGGGCTGGTGGGACAACCTGGTGGGGCCCGGCAAACCGCTGGATACCGAGCGGTTCTTCGTCATCGGCGTCAACAACCTGGGCTCGTGCTTCGGCTCGACCGGGCCGATGCACACCAACCCGGCCACCGGCAAGCCCTATGGGGCTAGCTTCCCGGTGGTGACGGTCGAGGATTGGGTCGACGCGCAGGCCCGCCTGATCGACGCACTGGGCATCTCGCAGCTCGCAGCGGTGATCGGCGGCAGTCTGGGCGGCATGCAGGCGCTGGCCTGGACGATGCGCCATCCGCGGCGTGTGCGCCACTGCATCGCAGTGGCCTCGGCGCCGAACCTGTCGGCACAGAACATCGCGTTCAACGAGGTGGCGCGCCGCGCCATCATCACCGACCCCGATTTCCACGGCGGCCACTACTACGACCACGGCGTGGTGCCGGCGCGCGGCCTGCGCGTGGCCCGCATGATCGGCCACATCACCTATCTGTCCGACGATTCGATGGAGGCCAAGTTCGGCCGCGAGCTGCGCAACGGCGGTCTCGGCTACACGACGCAGGACATCGAGTTCCAGATCGAGAGTTATCTGCGCCATCAAGGTGACAAGTTCAGCGAGTACTTCGACGCCAACACGTATTTGCTGATCACGCGGGCGCTCGACTATTTCGACCCGGCCTCGTCGCACGGCGGCGACCTGTCGGCGGCGTTCGCGCCGGCGCGCGACAACCGGTTCCTGATCGTCAGCTTCACCACCGACTGGCGGTTTGCGCCGGCGCGCTCGCGCGAAATCGTCAAGGCGCTGGTCGACAACCGCATCGCGGTCAGCTACGCCGAGATCGACGCACCGCACGGGCACGATGCATTCCTGCTCGACGATGCGCGTTATCACGCGCTGCTGCGCGCGTACTTCGATCGTGTGGCGGCGGAAGTGGCCACATGAGCCAGCGCCGGGCCGCCCCAAGCTGGCTCGCTCCCCCGCGGGGGGAAGGCGCTGAAAGTGCCAAGGGGGCCACATGAGCCAGCGCCGCGACCTCGAGGTGATCGCCGAGCTGGTGCCGCCGGGCTCGCGGGTGCTCGACCTCGGCTGCGGGGACGGCGAGCTGCTGGCCCACCTGAGCGCGCATCGCGGCTGCAGCGGCTACGGCGTCGAGATCGCCGATGCCAACGTGCCGCATTGCGTGCAGCGCGGCGTGCAGGTGATCCAGCTCAATCTGGAAGAAGGCCTCGCGCTGTTCGGCGACCGCAGCTTCGACGTGGTGCTGCAGCTCGACACGCTGCAGCACCTGCGCAACACCGAGCGCATGCTGCAGGAAACCGCTCGCGTGGGCCGCATCGGCATCGTCAGCTTTCCGAACTTCGCGCACTGGCCCAATCGGCTGGCGGTGCTGCGCGGCCGCATGCCGGTGACCAAGATCCTGCCGTACCAGTGGTACGACACGCCCAACATCCGTGTCGGCACTTTTGCCGACTTCGAGGTGCTGGCGCGGCGCAACGGCCTGCGCATCCTCGATGCGTTCGGCCTGCACGACGGTGTGCCGGTGCGGCGCTGGCCGAACCTGCGCGCCAGCGTGGCGGTGTTCAAGTTCGAGCGCGGCGAGGTGCCCGCCGCCGCTTGACGTGCCGGCCTCGGGCGCGCGCGACTTGGCTGCTCAGCTCTGCGGCGTCGCCGACAAGGCGGCGAATTCGCCCGGCCGCTTGTCCTTCCACGCGGCGATCGCGCGCTCGATGTCGGCGATGTCGAAGATCGCGCTTTGCAGCAGCGTCATCTGCTGCAGTGACTCCGCGGTGGTGTGGTCGCGCGCATAGTTCAGCGCCAGCTTGCTGCCCGCCACTGCCAGCGGGTTCTTGCCGGCGATCTGCTGCGCGAGCTGCATCGTGTGCGCCTGCAACGCCTGCACATCGGGCAACATCGCGTTCACCAGCCCGGCAGCCAGCGCGCGTTGCGCGTCGAGCCGCTCGCCGGTGTAGGCCATCTGCCGCGCCAGGCCTTGCGGCACCACCTTGGGCAGGCGCTGCAGCGAGCCGACATCGGCGGCCATGCCGATGTGGATTTCCTGCACCGTGAAGAAGGCGTCGGCGCTGCAGACTCGGATGTCGCAGGCCAGCGCCAGGTCCAGGCCGCCGCCGATGCAGCCGCCCTGCACCGCGCACAGCACCGGGAAGTGCGCCGCCTCGAGCGCGTCGAAACAATCCATCAGGCGGCGCAAGTTGCGCTGGAACGCCAGCCGGCTGCGGGCGTCCTTGGCATCGAGCTGCGCCAGGTCGGCGAACACGTCCAGCGCCATGCCGGCCGAGAAGTGCTTGCCGGTCGAGCGGATCACCAGCACCCGGGTGGCGGCGGCGTCGTCGAGCCGCCGCACGGCGTCGCGCAGCGCCGGAAAGAACGCCGGCGTCATCGTGTTGAGCCGCTGCGGCTGGTTGAGCACCAGCTCGGCAACGCCGCTGCGTTCATCCTGCGTCAGATCGAAGAATTCGCTCATGTGCACTCCCGTCGAGGCGATCCGCAGGCTAGCGCGAGGTCGCGGCCAGCGGACTTCGGGCAAGCCCCGAGCCGTGGGCGCAGCGGCGGCGCGCCTACACTGCGGCACATGCATGCCTTGCACACTCGCGACGACGTGCCACTGCACGTGCGGCAGTGGACGCTGAAAGGCAACGCGCGCGGCCTCGTGTTGCTGGTGCACGGCCTGGGCGAGCACATCGGACGTTATGCGGCGCTGGCGGCGTGGCTCAACGAGGCCGGCTGGGACGTCGCCGGCTTCGACCACCGCGGCCACGGTGCATCGGGCGGCGCGCGCGGCGACATCGCGCAGCCAGACAGCCTGCTCGACGATCTGAGCGTGGTGATCGACGCGTTGCGCCATGAGGCGCGGCGCCCGCTGGTGCTGCTCGGGCACAGCCTGGGCGGCCTGATCGCGGCGCGCTTCGTCGCCGAGGGGCTGGCGGCGCGGCCGGCCGGTTGGTGGCGGCCGGCCGATGCGCTCGTGCTGTCGTCGCCCGCGCTCGACCCGGGCATGAACGGCTTGCAGCGTGCGCTGCTGTCGGTGCTGGGCTCGCTGGCACCGCATCTGGCCGTCGGCAACGGCCTGAAGCCGGCATGGATCTCGCGCGATCCGGCGGTCGTGCGCGCCTACGTGGGCGACCCGCTGGTGCACGACCGCGTCACGCCGCTGCTGGTGCGTTTCATCGTCGATGCCGGTGAGCTGGTGCGAGCCGCGGCGCCGCGCTGGTCCGTGTCCACGCTCCTGATGTGGGCCGGCGCCGACCGTTGTGTGGCGCCTGCAGGCAGCGCTGCGTTCGCGGCCGCGGCGCCGCGGGCCTGGTTGACGCACACTTGCTACCCGCAGATGGCGCACGAGATCTTCAACGAGCCCGAGCGCGAGCAGCCGATGGCTGAACTGACACGCTGGCTGGCCAGGCTGCCGCAACATGCGGTGATCACGGACACGGCGCCAGCGATCTGGAGCGAACGATGAACGCACGCGACGCCGCACCTCAGTCCCAGCCCGCGCTGTCGGCTGCCCAATCGCAGCAGCTCGGCGACTTCGCCGCGCGCGCGTGGGACGAGCGCATCGTGCCCGAACTCAAGCGCTACATCGAGGTGCCGGCCAAGAGCCCGATGTTCGATGCCCAGTGGCAGAGCCACGGCTACATCGACCACGTGGTGCGCGCGGCAGCCGCCTGGGTGGAGGCGCGCAAGGTCGCGGGCCTCAAGCTCGAGGTGGTCCGCCTCGAAGGGCGCACGCCGGTGATCCTGTTCGAGGTGCCTGCCACGAAAGCGGGCAGCAGCGGCACCGTGTTGATGTACGGGCACCTCGACAAACAACCCGAGTTCAACGGCTGGCGCAACGACCTCGGGCCGTGGACGCCCAAGCTCGACGACGGCCTCTTGTACGGTCGCGGCGGCGCCGACGACGGCTACGCGGTGTTCGCGGCGATCACCGCGATCGAGGCGCTCGACGCCCAGGGCATCCCGCGGCCGCGCTGCGTGGGACTGATCGAGAGCTGCGAAGAAAGCGGCTCGTTCGACCTGCCGGCTTACCTCGATGTGCTCAAGCCGCGCCTGGGCGACGTGTCGCTCGTCGTCTGCCTGGATTCCGGCGCCGGCAACTACGACCAACTCTGGCTTACCACGTCGCTGCGCGGCATGGTGTCGGGCGTCCTGAAGGTCGAGATCCTGACCGAAGGCGTGCACTCGGGGGACGCCAGCGGCCTGGTGCCGTCGAGCTTTCGCATCCTGCGGCAGTTGCTCGATCGCCTCGAAGACTCGCACACCGGGCGGCTGCTGCCGCACGACTTCCATTGCCAGGTGCCCGGCGAGCGGCTCGACCAGGCGCGTGCCGCCGCCACCACGCTCGGGCAGGAAGTGTGGCGGCGTTTTCCGTGGGCCTGCGGCGCCGACGGCGGAGCATCGCTGCCCACCACCACCGATCCGGTGGAGGCGTTGTTGAATCGCACCTGGCGACCGACGCTGTCGGTCACCGGCGTCGATGGCGTGCCCGAGCTGGGCAACGCTGGCAACGTGCTGCGGCCCTACACCGCGTTCAAGCTGAGCCTGCGGCTGCCGCCGCTGGTGAGCGGACACGAGGCATCGCTCAAGCTGAAGGAGCTGCTGGAGGACAACGCGCCCTACAACGCGCGCGTCACGTTCCAGCCCGACGGGCGCGCCGGCGCGCTGGGCGCCACCGGCTGGAATGCGCCGTCGCTGTCGAACTGGCTGGAGCAGGCATTGAACGACGCGTCGCTGGCCCACTACGGCGCGCCGCTCGGCTTCATCGGACAGGGCGGCACGATCCCGCTGATGAACATGCTGGCGCAGGGCTTTCCGAGCGCGCAGATGATGGTGTGCGGCGTGCTCGGGCCCAAGAGCAACGCCCACGGGCCGAACGAGTTTCTGCACGTGCCGTACGCCAAGCGGCTCACGGCCGCGGTGTCGCAGGCGATGGCGGCCTGCCCGTGAGGGCCGGCCCGGCGCCGGGCCGCTCCCAAGCCGGGTCAGCCCCCGCGTTGGGCAGCGAACGCAGTGAGCGTGGGGGTGGATCGGAAGTCAGAACGTGTAGCCGGCGCGAACGGTCTGCCCCGACAGCGGCTCGAGCAGCGCCAGCAGCGGCGCCAGCGGCGCATAACGCAGCGCCACGCGCGTGGCATACGCGAAGAAGCGCGGCAGGTCGGTGCTGTAGTGCGGCTTGCCGTCGCGGTGCTTCAAGCGGCAGAAGATGCCCAGCACCTTGAGGTGGCGCTGCAGGCCCATCCACTCGAGCGCGCGCCAGCACTCGCCGAAGTCGTCGGCGAACGAGTGGCCGGCCAATGCCGGCGTGGTGCGCGCGGCCTGCCACCAGCGCACGGCCCAGTCGATCTCGCGCTCCTCGTCCCATGAAATGAACGCATCTCGCAGCAGGCAAACGACGTCGTAGGTGACAGGCCCGACCACCGCGTCCTGGAAGTCCAGGATGCCGGGGTTGGGGTCGCTGATCATCAAGTTGCGAGGCATCCAGTCGCGATGCACGACGACGCGCGGCTGCGCGAGCGCGCTTTCGACCAACAGGTCGCTCACTCGTTGCCACGTGGCTTGTTCGCTGCTCGACCATTGCACGCCGAACTCGCGCTGCACGCACCAGTCGGGAAAAAGCGCCAGCTCACGCCGCAGCAAGGCATCGTCGTACGGCGGCAGGCCGTCGGGGGCCACGCGCACCTGCCACGACACCAACGCGGCGATCGCCTCGCGCATCAGGCGATCGGCTTCGGCCGGCTGCGCGTCGCGCAGCACATCGAGGTACAAGGTGCGCCCGAGGTCGCTGAGCAGCAGGAAGCCCTGCGCCTCGTCGGCCGCCAGCACCTGGGGCGCGTGCAGTCCGGCCGCGTGGATGCGCTGCGCCATCTGCACGAACGGACGCACGTCCTCCTGCGGTGGCGGCGCGTCCATCACCACGTAGCTGCGCTCGGGCGATCGGATCCTCAGGTAGCGGCGAAAGCTCGCATCCGCCGACGCCGGCGCCAGGCTGGCGACGTCGAGCGCGTAGCGGCTGGCCAACGGCGCCAGCCAGCGTTCGAAGTGGCTGCGCCGCGCGTCGTCGGGCCACACGATGCCTGCGGTGACGCGTGCGGGTGGCGTGGGCGGCATCGGGCAGTGGGCGACGTGGCGCGAGGGATAATCGGCCATTGTACGAACGCGCTTTTCGCGGCGCGGACATCGCTCCTCGCGCACAGGTCATTCGTCGGTATCAACGCGCTCCAAGCCTCGAACAACAACCGCCGTGCCGACCCGCACCTGCCGCGCTGCCTGGCGTTGCTACACGATGCAGGCCCTGCTGGCGGCAGCGGCATGGTGCCAGTCGCCGGCGCGCGCGCAGCCTGGCGCCGATGCGGCGGCGGGCGCTGACGAGCGCGTCGAGGCGCCGCTGCGGTTGACTCCCAGCCTGGAGATTGCGCCGCCACCGCGCGGCGACGCCGCGCGTGCGCGTTCCCTGGTGGTGCGAGCCGATCGTCTGCAGGCGCGGCCCGATCTCGACACGGTCGCCGAAGGCCATGTGGAGTTCCGCCGCGCCGGCACGGTGATCCGTGCCGATCGAATCACCTACGACAGTGCGCAGGACCGTGCCAATGCCAAGGGCAACGTGCGGGTCAGCCGCGACGGCAACCACTACTGGGGCCCGGAGCTGGAGCTGCAGCCGCAGCGCTTCGAGGGCTTCTTTCTCGAGCCGCAGTTCACGCTGGGGCGCACCGGTGCCGGCGGCACCGCGCAGCGCTTCGAATTCATCGACCCCGCGCGCTCGGTGGCGGTGGACGCCACCTACACGAGCTGCCCTCGCGATGGCTCGGGCGATCCCGACTGGCTGCTCAAGACCGACCGCGTGCGCATCGACCTGGAGGCCAACGAGGGCGTGGCCGAGGGCGCGGTGCTGCGCTTCCTCGGCGTGCCGATCCTCGGCTTTCCGGTGATGAGCTTTCCCCTCACCGACGATCGCAAGTCGGGCTGGCTGCCGCCGGCGATCAACCTGGACTCCAAGAGCGGCCTGGAAGTGGGGGTGCCGTACTACTGGAACATCGCGCCCAACCGCGACGCGACCATCACGCCGGTGGTGCTGTCGCGCCGCGGCGCCGCCTTGCTGACCGAGTTCCGCTACCTCGAGCGCAACGATCAAGGCCGCATCGAGCTCGACGGCCTGCCCAACGACCGGGTGGCCGGACACGACCGCTGGCTGGCCGACTTCGTGCACGACGGCTCGCGTGAGCGCAGCAACCTGCACTATGCGGTCAATGCGATCCGGGTATCCGACGACGACTACTGGAAGGACTTCTCGCGCCAGATCCGCTGGTTCACCAATCGGCTGTTGCCTGCGACGGCCAAGGTGGAGCAAACCAGCGAACGTTACGCACTCGATTCGCGCTGGTATCTCGGCACCCAGCGTTGGCAGGTGCTGGCGTCCGGCGACCCCACCACGGAGATCGTGCCGCCGTATGACCGCAGCGTGCAGTTGGGCGGGCGCGTCGCCGGTGCGCTGCCGCTGGGTTTGCTCATCGAAGCCGAGTCCGAGGTCAACCGCTTTTCGCTGGCGGACCGGCCGCCGAGCAGCCTGCGGCCCAACGGCTGGCGCTGGCATGGCGTGGCCAGCCTGACGCGTCCGTGGGAAACGCCGGCGACCTGGCTGCGCCCGAAGCTCATACTCAACGCCGCCAGTTACGACACCGACCAGCCGATGCTCGACGGCCGCACGCGCGCCTCGCGCTGGGTGCCCACCTTCAGCGTCGATGCGGGCGCGGTGTTCGAGCGTGACAGCACCTGGTTCGGGACCGGCCAGCGCCAGACGCTCGAGCCGCGCGTGTTCTACGCCAACACGCCGTTTCGGGAGCAGTTGACGCTGCCGAACTTCGATTCGGCGCCGATCGACTTCAATACCGTCTCGGTGTACACGGAGAACGCGTTCTCGGGCTACGACCGCATTTCCGACGGGCACCAGATCACCGCGGGCGCCACCACCCGCTGGCTCGACGTCAACACCGGCGCCGAGACGTTGCGTCTGGGCATCGCGCAGCGGTACCTCTTTCGCGACCTGCGCATCACGCCCGACGGCGTGCCGGCGACCCAGCGCCTGTCGGACTTGCTGCTCGACGGCTCGACGTCGGTGGTGCCCAATTGGCGATTCGACGTGCAGATGCAGTACAGCGCGGAGATCAGCCGGCCGGTGCGCTCGATCGTCGGCGTGCGCTACCTGCCGGAGCCGTTCCACGCATTGAGCGCGGTGTACCGCTTCGCGCGTGGCTTGTCAGAGCAGGTCGAGTTGGGGTGGCAGTGGCCGGTCTATCGCGGCGAGGGCCACGGCGGCAGCGGCCGCGGCGGCTGCGGCGGCACGCTCTATGCGGTCGGCCGCCTCAACTACAGCACCCGCGACAGCCGCCTCACGGACTCGATCGCCGGCCTCGAATACGACGCCGGGTGCTGGATCGGGCGCCTGGTGGCCGAGCGGCTGTCGGTCGGTCGCACCGAGGCGACCACGCGGCTGTTGTTGCAATTGGAGTTGGTGGGCCTGTCGCGCATCGGTTCGAACCCGCTGCAGGTGTTGAAGGACAATATCCCCGGATACCGCCTGCTGCGCGAAGACCGCAAAGGCCCCTACGAACCGACGATCGATGATTGAGCTTTGCTTGCACCGCATGGCCGGCAGCGCAGCGCGCCGGCTGGCGCTGAGCCTGTGCCTGTGCACCGCGGCCCTGGGCGCGTTCGGCCAAGCGGGGGAGCGCACGCTGCGTGTGGGCGACTACATCGTCGCGGTCGTCAACAGCGAGCTGGTCACGGCCTACGAAGTGGAGCAACGCTCGACCCGCCTGCGCGAAGAGGCGCGCCGCAGCAGCGGCCGCGAACCTGCGGGCGACGCGCTGCGCACCCAGGTGGTCGACGCGCTGATCGAAGAGCGTGTCCTGGTGACCTTTGCGCGCGACAGCGGCACCAAGGTCGAAGAATCCGAGCTCGATCGGGCCGTCAACAGCGTGGCGGCTGCCAATCGAATGAGCGTGCCGGAGTTGCGCAAGCGTCTGGCGGCCGAGGGGCTGGAGTTCGCGCGCTTTCGCAGCAACCTGCGCGACCAGATCCTGGTCGAGCGCTTGCGCGAGCGCGAGGTTCAGCAACGCATCCGCATCACCGATACCGACATCGACCGCTACCTCGAACAGCAGAAGATGGCCACTGCAGGGGCGGTGGAGCTCAACCTGGCGCAGATCCTGGTCAGCGTGCCGGAGGGCGCCGCCGAAGCGGTGGTGGCCGAACGCAAGGCACGCATCGATGCGGCACTGGCACGCATCCGCGCCGGCGCCGACTTCGGCATCGTCGCCCGCGAAGTGTCGGAGGACGGCAATCGCGCCAACGGCGGCGCCATCGGCTTGCGCCCTGCATCTCGGCTGCCCGATCTGTTCGTCGAGAAGTCGCGCGACCTGCAGGTCGGCGACGTCAGCGCCGAGCCCTTTCGCAGCGGCGGCGGATTTCACCTGCTGAAGGTGCTCGAGCGCCGCGAGGGCGGGGCGATTCGTGTGCAGCAGACGCGGGCGCGGCACATCCTGCTGCGCAGTTCCGCACAAGCCAGCGCCCAGGATGCGGCACGCAGGCTGCTGGATCTGAAGCGCCAGATCGAGGCCGGGATGCGCCGTTTCGAGGACGTGGCCCGCGAGGTGTCGGAGGACGGCTCCGCGCCCGCCGGCGGCGATCTCGGGTGGGTGTCGCCCGGCGGCTTCGTGCCTGAGTTCGAAGAGGCGATGAATCGGCTTGGCCCGGGTGCCGTCTCGCCGCCGGTGGTGTCGCGCTTCGGCGTGCACCTGATCCAGGTGATCGAGCGGCGCGAGGTGGAGCAGTCGACCAAGGAAGTGCGCGACCAGGCCCGGGCCGCGCTGCGCGAGCAGAAGTTCGAGTCGGCGTACCAGGAATGGACGAAGGACCTGCGCGCGCGCGCCTACATCGAGATGCGCGAGCCGCCGCAACAATGAGCGGCGCGGAGGTGCCGGGCGCGCCCGGCGGCCGGGTGGCGTGATGTGGAGTCAGCCGCCCCGCAAGCGTTTCGGTCAGCACTTCCTGGTCGATTCGGGGGTGATCGATGCCATCGTGCGAGCGATCGATCCGCGCGTCGGCGAGCGCATCGTCGAGATCGGCCCGGGCCGCGGCGCCCTGACCGAGCCGTTGCGCGAGAGCGGCGCGCACCTGACCCTGATCGAGCTCGATCGCGAGCTGGCCGCGTTCTGGCGCGCGAAGCCCGGAGTCGAGGTGCTACAGGCCGACGTGCTGCGCGTGGACTTCGCACACCTGGCCGCGGATGCCGGGCAGCGGGTGCGCGTGGTCGGCAACCTGCCGTACAACATCTCGACGCCGATCCTCTTTCACTTGCTGGCGGCGGCGCCGCAAGTGACCGACCAGCACGTGATGCTGCAAAAGGAAGTGGTCGACCGCATCGCCGCAGCGCCGGGCGGCCGTGACTACGGCCGCCTGAGCGTGATGCTGCAGTGGCGCTACGACATCGAACGGCTGTTCGACGTGCCCGCGACGGCGTTCGAGCCGCCGCCGCGTGTCACGTCGGGCGTGCTGCGCATGACGCCACTGACCGTGCCTCCGGCGGTGGACCCGGCGCTGCTGTCGCAGATCGTGACGGTCTCGTTCTCGCAACGACGCAAGCTGCTGCGCCATACGCTGGGGCGCTGGCTCGAGCAACACGGCCACGGCATCACGTTCGACTTGCAGCGCCGTGCCGAGGAAGTGGCGGTGGCGCACTACGTCGCGCTGGCCCAGCAAGTGGGCCAAGCGACGAGTTGAAACGGACTCAGGGCGTGCGCAGGCGGGGCCGACGCCGGGCGGTGTTCAGGCAGCGTTCATCCACATCGCGGTGTCGAATGCGCTGCTCATCAACGGCATGTTCATGCCGAAGTTCGGGTTGGCCCCGTTCTTCGACACGCTCTTGGGCGCCGGCTTTTCGGCCGCTGCGCTGCCTTCGTGTCCGCGCTCCCATGCGTTGGCATCGGCGCCGTGCGGCACGGCGAACGAGTAGAAGCAGCGGAAGGCAATGCGGCGCTCCGCCCAGAAATCGGCGGCATCCCGAAACACGTCGAGCAGTTGCTCGCGGGCTTCGCGGTCGAAGCGAGGGTTGTCGGGCAACTGCTCCAGCACCACCACGAACCCGGGCTGCGTGCCGGCCTTGTGCACCAGATCGGTCATGCAGTCATACAGCGCGTCCAGGTTCTTGCCGAAGTGATTGGGGAACAGGAACGACTCCGCGATCTTGTCCAACACCTCTTGCTTCGATTGCGCCGACGACAGCTCGGCGTACAGGAAGTGCTGGCCGGCGCCTTCGGCGGCGTGCATCAGATCTTCGACGCGATAGGCGCGAATGGATTGGACGATGTTGGGTCGGACTGTCTGGAGCAGCATGGCCTCTGTCCTTTGGCGGTCTAAACGGATCTCTGGCTCCCGACTGCTCACTGCTCGATGCGGCGAAAGCTCGTGTAGTGATCGTCGGTGTAATAACAAACTTCTGGTTGGGTCGCCGGGACGCCGCCACACACGATGCGGCGCGCTCCCCGGTTGCTGGCCCCCGGCATGGGCACGGTGTATTCGCGGTAGAAGCCACGATCACGCCGAGGCAGCTGCCGTTCGCGATTGCCGAACGCCGTGCCGTCCTTGGCGTAGGGAAACGGACCTCCGGCTCGGATGAGCTTGTCGGTCTGTTGTGCCTCGCGGGGCAACTCCGCCAGTGCCACCGAGTCACTCGCCGTGACCGGCCCCCTGGCTTGAACCGTGATGGCCAATGCCGCCGAGGCGGCAACTGCTGTAGCAAGCCCTAACTTAAGTATTGGCCCCGACAGCAGTGACCAAACGGTCCGATCCACGGGTAAACCCTGAACTCTGAATATGTCATGCTACCGGAAGCGGTCAAAAACCTCAAGTCCGGCGCCTCAATTTTGGGCATATGCAAGCAACCAGAGCGAGCGCACACACTCTTGGAGTGTTCTGCTGCTCAGGTGGCCAGGGCGACGCAGACAGGCGCCCGCGTCGCCCCAGCGATCAGGAGCGGAACGCGTTGGCGTCGGCGACGGTGACGGCCGTCATGTTGACGACACGCCGCACCGTGGCCGACGGCGTCAGGATGTGCACCGGCTTGGCCGCACCCAGCAGCACCGGCCCGATCGCGATGCCGCCGCCGGCGGCTTGCTTGAGCAGGTTGTACGAAATGTTCGCGCTGTCGATGTCGGGCAGCACGAGCAGGTTCGCTTCGCCGCTCAGCGTGGAGCGCGGCATCAATTCGTTGCGATAGGCCGCATCGAGCGCCGCGTCGCCGTGCATCTCGCCGTCCACCTCGAGCCAGGGTGCCGCCTCGCGAACCAGCGGCAACGCGTTGCGCATCTTTTGCGCCGACGGCAGGTTGCTCGAGCCGAAGTTCGAGTGTGAGAGCAATGCGGCCTTGGGCTGCAAGCCGAAGCGGCGCATCTCCTCGGCGGCCATCACGGTGATCTCGGCAATCTCTTCGGCAGTCGGGTCGGCGTTGACGTGCGTGTCGACCAGGAAAACCTGCCGGCCGGGCAGGATCAGCCCGTTCATGCAGGCGTAGGTCTTCACACCTGGACGCTTGCCGATCACCTGGTCGATGAACGTCAGGTGTGTGGCCGTGGTGCCCCAGGTGCCGCAGATCATGCCGTCGACCTCGCCCTTGTGCAGCAGCATCGTGCCGATCAGCGTCAGGCGCCGGCGCATCTCGATCTTGGCGAACTGTGCCGTCACGCCCTTGCGCTCGGTCAGGCGGTGGTAGGTCTGCCAGTAGTCGCGATAGCGATGGTCGTGCTCGGTGTTGACCACGTCGTAATCGCGCTCGGCCTGCAGCCGCAAGCCGAACTTCTCGCAGCGCTGGGCGATCACCAGCGGGCGGCCGATCAAGGTCGGGCGCGCCAGGTTCTCGTCGACCACCACCTGCACCGCGCGCAGCACGCGCTCTTCCTCGCCTTCGCAAAACGCCACCTTCTTGCGCGTGGCGCGCTTGGCCAGCGTGAAGATCGGCTTC
>DATDJF010000055.1:0-2503 GCA_036520715.1 Burkholderiaceae bacterium
AGACCGTCGACCATCGGTGCCACGAAGCCCACGAGCGCAGGCATCGGGTTGGCCTTGATCGCATAGTGCAGGTGGACAGCGGCCGGCAAAGCGGCGCGCAACTGGCTCAGTCGGGACTTCAGCAGCGCACGGTCGTAGGCATAAAACGGCGTCTGGCCGACGCGCTGGGCCAGTTGGGTCAGTGGCACTCCACCCACGACCAACTCATTGCCATGCCGAACAAACCCATTGACCGGGGCGTGAACAGGTGCGTTCATCGTGACTCGCCTTCTTGCGTGCCGCGCAACTCGGCTGCGAGCAGTTTGCGATCGATCTTTCCGTTTGCGTTGCGCGGCAGCGGCACGGCACGCGGCTCGATGCGCGTGGGCACCATGTACGCTGGAAGGCGTTCGCGGCACATCGCCAGCAAGCGCGCGGTGTCGGGCGTTCCACCTTCGCGCGCTGTAGCGACCACGACGACCATCTCGCCGAGCGTGGGATGAGGCAAGCCGAAAGCCGCACACTCGCCCACGAGCTGGGTGGCGTAGAGCACTTCCTCGACCTCCGTGGGGCTGATGCGATAGCCTGACGACTTGATCATCTCGTCGCGGCGACCGACGAAGTAGAGGAACCCCTCGGCATCGCGGCGCACGGTGTCGCCGGAAAACACGGCGACCTCCGGCAGCATCAGCCCGCCCTCGCGCCCGGGCAGCGGCCGGAAGCGCTCGGCCGTCTTCTGCGCATCGTTCCAGTAGCCCTGCGCGACCAGGGCACCGCGCTGCACCAGTTCACCCGGCTCATCGGCGTCACAAGGAGTGCCGTCGGGTCGAAGCACGAGGATCTCCGCGTTGGGGATCGCCTTGCCGATCGAATCCGGGCGCCGATCGACCTCATCGGGGTCGAGGTAGGTGGCGCGAAACGCCTCCGTCAGGCCATACATGAGATAGGGCCTCGCCGCGGGCAGCAACGTGCGCAACGACTTGAGTGTTTCGAGCGGCATGCGCCCGCCGGTGTTCGCAAAGTAGCGCAGGTGCGCCGCCGCGCCCTCGGGCCATCGCACCTGCGTGAGCTGGATCCACAACGGCGGCACGGCCGTGATGCCGGTGACGCGATGCCGGGCAACGGCAGACACCACATCCTTGGGCAGCAGGTAGTTGAGCAAGACCACGCTCGCTCCGGCATGAAACGCGGTGGTGAGCTGGCTGAACCCGGCGTCGAAAGACAGCGGCAGCGCCGCCAGCAAGACATCGCTCGGGCGGTTCCCGAGGTAGGAGGCGACGCTCTTGGCACCGGCCACCATGTTGCGGTGGGACAGCACCACGCCCTTGGGCTTTCCGGTGCTTCCCGACGTGTAGAGAATGCCCGCGACGTCGGCGTCGACCAAACGATGTTCGGCGCCGGCGCCACCTTGCAGGATGTCGTCCCACCGGTGGACAGCCACCGACGCCGCCCCTGCATCGTCCGCCGCCGCAGCGCCCACGACCACGACGTGGTGCAGGTCGACGCAGCCTGGCAGGACCGGCCCCAGCGAGTGCAGGCGTTCGGCCGTCGTGACGAGCACTCTCACATTGCAGTCGCGCAGGATGTAGGCAACCTGTTCCGCCTTCAGCAACGGATTGACCGGCACGAACACGGCGCCCGCGGCCGGAGCACCGAACGACGCGACGACTGTTTCGCTGCGCTTGTCGAGGTAGATGGCAACCCGCTCGCCGCGGGCCACCCTCAACGTGGCCAGCGCCGCTGCGAAGCGCCTCACCTGGTCGGCCAGCTCGGCGTACGACACGGCCGCATCGCCATCGTGCAGGGCAATCGCATCCGGGGCGCGCTGTGCGGCGCACAGCGGCAATTCATGCAACAACGTGGATTCGTGAGCCATTCGATCAATCCAAATTTCTTGGTCACTCAGGCCGCAGCGGGGCCAGCCTCATCACCTTGGCGACCGCGCTGATCATCCAGTCGATTTCCTGGTCGGTCAGCGCCTGATGACACGGCAGGTGCAGCAGGTGATCACGCAGGTGCTGCGACACGGCGCATGACGACTCGGCCATGTCGTCCCAGCGCCAGATCGGCATCCCGAGCTGCTTGAGCACGTAGAAGTGCGTGTCGGGCTCGTCGATCAGCAGAGGAAACATGTACGGAACACAGTCATCGGGCAGCGAAGCGAAGAATGGCCGGCAGCGCGGCAGCCCCTGCACCGCGCGACTCCAGCGTTGATAGTTTTCGCGCCGGCGCCGCGCGATGTGATCCACATCGCACAAGCTTGCCAGCGCCCTCGCGACGAGCGGGCCGGCGCGCCCTTCCTCGCCCGGGTCGTAGTGGATGGACGTGCCGCCGAGATGGGCGCGCGAGTGCCCGCCAAGCTCGATGGCGCCACTCAGGACGCGTTCGATGTCGGCGTCGAGCCGGTCGGGTGCCGGAAAGCGGCGCGCACCCCTGCGGGCCCAGCCGCGTTCGAGGGCATGAAAGCCTGCGCGGCACTCGGAGCGCAGCCCCGCCGGGCGCACCGCCGGCAACGGCGCACCCG
>DATDJF010000056.1:0-2629 GCA_036520715.1 Burkholderiaceae bacterium
GCCCGAGAAGCAGCCGCTGTACCGGCTGGGCCTGAAGAGCTTCTTCGAAGAGGGCCGTTCCCTCGCGCAGATCAGCCATCCGAGCGTGGTCTCGGTGCTGAACTTCTTTCGCGAGAACGAAACCGTCTACATGGTGATGAATTACCTGCAGGGCGACACGCTGCAGGACTTCATCGTCACCGCGCGCGACTTGAAGCGCGACAAGGTGTTCCGCGAGTCGACGATCCGCTCGCTGTTCGACGAGATCCTGCGCGGCTTGCGCATCGTGCACCAGCACAAGATGCTGCACCTGGACATCAAGCCGGCCAACATCTTCATCACCAACGACAACAAGGCGGTGATGCTCGACTTCGGCGCCGCGCGCGAAGTGCTGAGCAAGGAGGGCAATTTCATCCGCCCGATGTACACGCCAGGCTTCGCCGCGCCGGAGATGTACCGCCGCGACGGCACGCTGGGGCCGTGGACCGACATCTACGCCATCGGCGCCTGCATCTATGCCTGCATGCAGGGTTACCCGCCAAACGACGCGCCGCAGCGCATCGACAAGGATCGCCTCGCGCTGAGCCTCTCGCGCCTGCGCAACGTGTACTCCGACAACCTGATCGAAGTGACGGAGTGGTGCATGTCGCTCGATCCGCTGTCGCGCCCGCAAAGCGTGTTCGCGCTGCAGAAGGAACTGGCGCGCGAGACCGAGCGGCGCTACACCAAGCTCAGTTTCGGCGAGCGGCTGAAGCTGCAGCTCGAGAACCTGAAGACCGGCGCCAAGCCATAGCTTCCTACAGCAACCAGAAGAGCCGCATGCGTTTCTCCGTCTACCAGGTCAGCCGCAAGGGCGGCCGCGAGAAGAACGAAGACCGCATGGGCTACTGCTACACGCGCGACGCCGGCCTGTTCGCGCTGGCCGATGGCATGGGCGGGCATCCCGAAGGCGAAGTGGCCTCGCAGCTCGCGTTGCAGACGCTGGCAGCGCTGTTCCAGCGTGATGCCAAGCCCACGCTGGCCGAGCCGCTGCGCTTCCTGCACGAAGCCATCATCGCCGGCCACCATCAACTGCTTCGTTATGCCACCGAAAAGGCGCTGATCGACACGCCGCGCACCACCGTCGTCGCCTGCCTGATGCAGGGCAATGCCGCCTACTGGGCGCACTGCGGCGACTCGCGGTTGTACTTCGTGCGCGGCGACAAGCTGATCGCGCGCACACGCGACCACTCGTATTCCGAGCTGCAGGAAACGCTGTCGCAAGTGGTTCCGGTGGGCGAGCGCTTCAACCGCAACGTGCTGTTCACCTGCCTCGGCTCACCCGGCAAGCCGGTGGTCGACACGGCGGGGCCGCTGCTGCTGCAGCCGCACGACCGCGTGCTGCTGTGCTCCGATGGCCTGTGGGGCAGCGTCAGCGACGCGTTGATCACCGAACACCTGGCCGCGCGCGCGATCTCCGACGCGGTGCCCGAGCTGGTGGAGCTGGCACTGCGCAACGGCGGCGCCAAGAGCGACAACGTGACGGTGCTCACCGCCGAGTGGGAAGCCGCCGAAGACGGCGAGGGTGCCGGCGAGGTGTCGACCGAGGCGCTGGGCGAGGAGGTGTTCGCCTCGACCATCCAGGCCAGCCTGATCGGCGACAACCAGCCCGTCGACGAGCTCGACGAGGCCGAGATCGAACGCTCGATTCGCGAGATCAACGAAGCGATCAAGCGCTCGTCGCAGAAGAAGTCGTGACCGATCGGCCCGCACGCCGGGCCGGCTGACTGCCGCGCTCGCGCCCGATCGGCGTGGAGTCCGGCGCCTGCAGCGGCGCGCTGAACGACAATCACGCCATGACATACCAACGGACAGACGGCCGCGCGGCCGATGCGTTGCGCCCGGTGCAGATCGAGCGCGGCTACACGCGGCATGCCGAAGGGTCGGTGCGGGTCTCGTTCGGCGGCACCCAGGTGCTGTGCACGGCGTCGGTGGAAGAGAAAGTGCCACCGCACCAGCGCGGCAGCGGCCGGGGCTGGGTCACCGCGGAGTACGGCATGCTGCCGCGCGCGACGCACACGCGAGGCGACCGCGAGGCGGCGCGCGGCAAGCAGAGCGGCCGCACGCAGGAGATCCAGCGCCTGATCGGCCGCGCGCTGCGTTGTGTCTTCGACCTGGCGGCGCTCGGCGAACGCACCATCGTGCTCGACTGCGACGTGCTGCAAGCCGATGGCGGCACCCGCACCGCGGCCATCACCGGTGCCTACGTCGCCGCCCACGATGCGGTGAGCTGGCTGCTCGCCAAGCGCGCGATCGCGGCGTCGCCGTTGCGCGACCAGGTGGCCGCGGTGTCGGTGGGCCTCGTGCAGGGCGTGCCGCTGCTCGATCTGGAGTACGTCGAAGACTCGGCCTGCGACACCGACATGAACGTGGTGATGACCGGCGCGGGAGGCTTCGTCGAGGTGCAGGGCACGGGCGAGGGGCATAGCTTCTCGCGCGCCGAGATGGACCGCCTGCTGGCGCTGGCCGACAAGGGCATTCGCGAGCTGCTGGCCACGCAACGCGCGGCGCTGGGATTGCCCGGATGAAACTGGTGCTGGCGTCCAACAACGCCAAGAAGCTGATCGAGTTGCAAGCATTGTTGGGCGGTCTGCCTCTGCAGTTGGTGCCG
>DATDJF010000057.1:0-2270 GCA_036520715.1 Burkholderiaceae bacterium
CGCGCGCGTGATGCTCAAGGACGCGCCGATCCTGCTGCTCGACGAGGCCACCAGTGCGCTCGACAGCGAGGTCGAGCAGGCGATCCAGGCCAGCCTGTACCGGTTGATGGAGGGCAAGACCGTGGTCGCGATCGCGCACCGGCTGTCGACCATCGCGGCGATGGACCGGCTGATCGTGCTCGACCGCGGCCGCATCGTCGAGCAGGGCGACCACCGCGCGCTGCTGGCGCGCGGCGGCCTCTACGCGCGGCTATGGGCGCACCAGAGCGGCGGCTTTCTCGGCGAGGACGCCGACGACGACGAGCCGCTGCCGCTGCAGGAGACCGATGCCTAGTCCGCGGGCCTGAAGCGCGCCTGGAACCAGCTGTCGATCATCTGTTTTTCGAAGCGCAATGGATCGCGGTTGGTGTACACGTACGTCTGGCCGTGGCGCCCATAGTTGAGGTCGGCCAGGGTTTCCTCCGCGCTCTTGACGGGGGCGCCGTTGGCCTCCAGCGAATAGCGCACCTTGATGCGCGGCCAATCGGCGGCGCCCTTGGTGAGGCGAACCTCTCTGGCCTGGCCGGCAAGGGGCTTCATGTAGCCGGCCAGGTCGATGTCGAGCACGCTGATATTCAGCACCTGCCCATCGGCCAGGTAACGCTCGCCGAGTTCCTTGAAGTGCTGCTCGATCGTCTTCAGGTTGGCGGGCTCGTCGTGTTTGGAATTGCCGGCGTCGTAGAACTTGTCGGGTTCGACGAACGTGACGTTGACGGTGCCGGCGGCGCTCGCCGCCACGACGGCGAGGCTCAGCAGTGCGGCAGTGGCGATCGAATGCATGGCGATACCTCCATCAAACGGCCGGGTGAATGCCAGCAACGCCGCAACCGCGCGGCACGACGACATGTTCCTTCAATCCGCAACGAACCGGTCGCGGTTCAGGCGTCGTCCAGCAGGTGTGCGATCGAGTTGGCGTAGTAGCGCAGCAAGGGTTGCTCGCTCGCACGCGCCGAATACAGGCCGCCGGCTTCGTCGACCAAGTGTCGTTGCGTCAGCATACGCAGGCCGGCGCCGACTGCATAGTCCCAGTCGTGCCGCGGCAGGTAGAGGCGGGCGCCGCGGGCTTCGAGGCGGGTGACGAGCGTGGCGACCGCCGACTTCAGGTCGAACAGGCTGTGCGGGCGCACCGGCTCGCTCAGCAGCACCGTGGCCACCAGCGGCACCGGCAGCACCGGTATCAGGCGGCCGACCTCGGCCATCAGGTGGTGGCCGAGCGCCGCCACCTCGGCATGACGCCGCTCGCGGTCGAGGTGGTCGAGGTCGACGCCACGCGCCGCCACCCACGCCCGCACCGACACCGGCGTGCCGAAGTTGACGCAGGCATAGCCGAAGCGGTGCCAGCGGCTGCGCACCAGCAGCCACAGCTGGTTGGCCACGAACTTCAGCGTGTTGCCGAGCGCCCGCAGGCGCCCCGGGCGCTTGGCGTCGGGCGACAGCAGCTGCGTGCGGTCCTCGAGCACGCGGTCGTAGTTCAGGCCCAACGGCACGAAGTACAAGTCGCGCTCGCCGTGGGTGTGAAAGCCGCGCAGCATGTAGTCGAGCACGCCGAAGCGCGGCTCGCGCAGGCGGCCGTCGCGCGTGAGCCCGCCTTCCGGGTACACCGCCTGCGTGACGCCGGCCTCGGTGGCCATCGCGATGTAACGCTCGAGCACGCGGCGGTACAACTCGTCCTTGGAGTTGCGGCGCACGAAGTAGGCGCCCATCGCCCGGATCAGCTGCTGCAGCCCCCACAGCCGTGCCCACTCGCCCACCGCGTAGGAAAGCGCCGCGCGTTCGGCCGCCAGGTACGAGGCGATGATGTAGTCCATGTTGCTGCGGTGGTTCATCACGAACACCACCGTCGCGTGCTCGGGGATCGCGGCCAGGCCGGCGTCGTCGGTGTAGCCGATGCGCACGCGGTACAGCGACTGCGACAGCTTCTTGCCGATCCAGTAGCCGACGCGAAAGTACATGTAGGCGTTGAACGCCGGCACGATCTCGCGCGCGTAACGCTGCGCCTGCGCCAGCGCCACCTCGCGCGGCATCTCATGCGCGTCGGCAAACGCGCGCGCGGCGTGCTGCACCTTGTCGTCGAACACCAGCCGGTCGATCATCGCCTGGCGGCGCACCTGCTGGAACGGCCGGATGTGGATCGGCAGGCGCTGCGACACCTCGTCGAGCACCTTGTTGGCGCGACTGCGGATGAACCAGCGCGCGCTGGGCATCAGCAGGCGCTCCAGCACGGCCCACAC
>DATDJF010000058.1:0-10545 GCA_036520715.1 Burkholderiaceae bacterium
GTCGAACATCACCGGTGAGTGATGCGCCTCCGCGCTGCTAACGCCGAGTGCGGCCGTTGTCAGTAAAAGCCAGAATCTGCCGCGACCCATGGGCACGCCTCTTGCTTGTCGTCTCGTGGACGCGATTTGAGCGCGCGGCCATCGATGCGTCAAGAAAGATGTCGAATTCAGCGGCCTTCGTTCGACGTATAACCAAGGACGAGTCATTTCGGCTGGTCCGCAGAGAATAAGGAGACCACCATGCCTAACACGATCCGACTCCACCGAGTGCTGCGAGCCAAGCCCGAGCGCGTCTATCGCGCGTTTCTCGACGCCGATGCGATGGCCAAATGGCTGCCGCCGCACGGCTTCACCGGCAAGGTGCACCAGATCGACGCCCGCGTCGGCGGCCGCTACAAGATGTCGTTCACCAACTTCTCGTCGGGCCAGAGCCACTCGTTCGGCGGCACCTACCTCGAGCTCGAGCCGAACCGCAAGATCCGCCACAGCGACGCCTTCGACGACCCCAATCTGCCCGGCGAGATGATCACCACGGTGACGCTGCAGGCGGTGTCGTGCGGCGTCGACGTGCGTGTGGTGCAGGAGGGCATCCCCGCGGCCATCCCGCCCGAAAGCTGCTATCTCGGCTGGCAGGAGTCGCTGCTGCTGCTGGCGCAGCTCGTAGAGGCCGAGATTCCCGGCTGAACCGACGCGTCAGCGCAGTTCCACCAGCACCGGCTGGTGATCCGATGCGCGCGTTTTAAGGTCCACTTCGATGCGCCTCACGCGCGCAGCCAGCCCGCCGCTGACGAACACGAAGTCGCAGGCCATCGGGTCGGGGCCGTGGCTGCGGTCGATCAGGCGAAAGGTCGGTGCGTGCGGCGTGCTGCCGTGTACCACCGACCAGGCGTTGTGAAAAACGTGCGCGCCGTCGTTCGAGCCCCCGGGCGACACGAGCGCGGCGATCGCCGCGTCCGACGCCTCGGCGTTGAAGTCGCCGCACAACAGCGCGTGCGGCGTGTGCACCTTGGTCTGGAACGGCGAGCCGTCGTCGGCAGGCTCCGGCGGCGCGGCGGCCATCGCGCACGCCTCGTCGTGCAGCGCACGCAACGCCCGCGCCTGCGCCAGCCGCTGCAGCGCCGAGTAGTACTCCAGGTGCGTGGTCATCACGCGCACCGCGCCGAGCTGGGGCGACAGCACGGTGGCCACCGCGCAGATGCGCGGCATCGAGCGCACCCCGTCAGCGGCCGGCCACGGCAGCGCGTGGTGCTGCACACGCGCCACCGGCAACCGGGTGGCGATCAGGTTGCCGAAGCGCTGGCGCTTGCCGTCGCGCTGGTACTCGTCGACCGCCGCGCCGAAGAAGACCTGAAAGCCAGGCAGCAGCGCCGCGATCTGCGCCGGCTGGTCGCCGGGCGCGCCCTGCAGCCGGTCGAAGCCTAACGAAATCTCTTGCAGGCACAACACGTCGAAGTCGGCCAGCTCGCGTGCACCGTCGACGATGCGCTCGGGGCTCACCACGCCGTCGAGGCCGCAACACCACTGCGTGTTCCAGGTGATCAGTTTCATCTCGATGGACTCCGGCAATGACCCAGTATTCATCGTGGCCGCCGCCTGCGATGATCGCAGCCGCATGACCCTGTTCGACGCGCGACCGCTCAGCGATGGTTTCGGGGCCGATGTCCACGGCGCCGACCTGTCGCGGCTGACCGACGCGCAGTTTCGCGACCTGGAACGCTTGTTCTACCAGCACCAGGTGCTCGGCGTGCGCGCACAGACGCTGACGCCGGCGCAGTTCGCGGCCTTCGCGCGCCGCATCGGGCCGCCGCAGCCGCACGTGATCGACCAGTTCCACCACCCGGACGATGCGAACATCCTGATCCTCTCGAACGTCAAGGTGGACGGCCTGCCCACCGGGCTGCAGGACGCCGGATCGTACTTCCACACCGACTACTCCTACCTGCAGGTGCCGGCGCGCGCCACCACGCTGTACTCGCGCGTGGTGCCCCAGGTCGGCGGCGACACGCTGTTCGCCAACCAGATCGCCGCCTACGACGACCTCAGCGATGCCATGAAGCGCCGCATCGAGCCACTGCGCGCGATCCACCACTACGGCAACCGCCACGACGTGGACGAAAAAAGCCGCACCGCCGCCTCGCCGCTGACCGACGAGCAGAAGGCGAAAATGCCGCTGATCACGCACCGCGTCGCGCGGCCGCATCCGGTCACCGGGCGCAAGGCGCTGTATGCGGTGTCGGGCAGCTCGTTCGGCATCGTCGGCATGCCCGACGACGAGGCACACGACCTGCTCGACGAGTTGGCCGCGTTTTCCACGCAGCCGAAATACCAGTTGCGCTTCAAGTACGGCGTCGGCGACGTGGTGGTGTGGGACAACGCCGCGCTGCTGCATTCGGCGACGCTGATCGACCCCAACGACGCGCGCACGCTGTGGCGCGTCACGCTGCTCGAAGCCTCCAGCGAGGCGGCGGCCAACGATGTGCTGCGCCCGAGCCACGGCATGATGTAGGCGGCGCGAGCGAGGCGTTTCAGCGCTTGGGTGCCGCCTCGAGGATGCGCACCATCGCACCGAAGCCGCGCGAGCGCGCCAGCTGCAGCGGCGTGCGGCCGTCGCGGTCGGCGAGCGACACGTTGGCGCCCGCGTCGACCAGCGCGCGCAAGCAGGCCTGGTGGCGCGGCCCGCCATCGCCCAGCACCACGGCCTCGATGGTGGCTGTCCAGTGCAGGTTGTTCACGTGGTCCAGCGGCGCGCCGGCCTTGACGAGCTGGCGCACCACACCGTCGTGGCCCAGGTGCGCGGCGGCGATCAGCGCGGTGCCGTCGTAGCGGCTGGTGGTGAGCCTGGCGCTGGCGCCGAGCGCCAGCAGCACCGCCAGCGTGGCCTCGTCGTCGGCCACCGCGGCGATGGTGACCGCGTCGTAGCGGTCGTTCTCCAGCGCGCCCAGGTCGACACCGGCCGCGGCCAGCTGCTTGATCGCATCGCGTCGGCGCGCGAACGTGGCCACGTGCAGCGCGGTGCGGCCGTAGCCGTCGCGACCATTGACCGGTGCGCCGGCCGCCAGCGCGGCGGCTAGCCTGGTGGCATCGCCGCTGTGGGCCGCTGCGTGCAACTGCCCGAAGGCGGCCACCTCGCTGGCGCTCGGCGCCACCTGCGCCGGCGCAGGCGTCGCTGCCAGCAGCAGGCACGGCGCGCAGATGGCCAGCTTCACGATGGCTCGATGGGCCGAGGCGCAACGTGCGATGGCAATCACGGCGCTTGATCCTCCAGCGCCATGTCGCGTGCGGCCCGCGCTTCCGGTGCCTGACGAGGCAGCAGCCACAACGCCACGAAGGCCGCCAGCCCGAGCGCTGCCGTGAGGACGATCGCGCCGGCACCCCAGCGCTCCATGCACAGGCCGAACAACCACGGTGCGGCGGCTTGCGCGAAACGGGCCGGCAGCATCAGCAACCCCTGGCGCGCACCGAAACCCTGCGGCCCGAACAGCGCCAGCGGCAGCGTGCCCTTGGCGATGGTGAGGATGCCGTTGCCCGCGCCGTGCAGGATGGTGAATGCGGCGGCAGCGGGTGCACCGACGATCGCCAGCACCAAGGCGCCGATCGGATGCGTGATCACCGCCAGGCGCGCCGAGAACAACGGATGCCAGCGCCGCAGCAGCCCGAACTCGAGCAGTCGCGCACCCACCTGTGCCGGGCCGATCAACGCGCCGGCCGCCACCGAGGCCGCCACGCTGGCGCCGAAGGCCTGCAACAGCGTCGGCAGGTGCGCGGCCATCGCCGTGCTGCCGAACATGGTGACCGCGAAGACAAAGGCCAACAGGACAAAGGCTCGTGTGTCCGGCGGCGTGGCCGGCGGCACCGTGCCGGTGACGGCGGGGCTGTCGGCAGGCGCGGCCGGCAATGGCGCCGCGCGCGGCAGCATCGCATTGAGCGGCATGCCCAGCAGCACGTGCAACGCCGCCCACACCAGGCACGCGCCGCGCCAACCGAACTGCGCCTCCAGCAGCGCCGACAGCGGCCAGCCCACGGTGCTGGCGAAGCCGGCGATCAGCGTGATGCCGGTGATCGCGCTGCGCGACTCGCGGCCGTACAAACGCACCAGCGCCGCGAACGCGGCTTCGTACAGCCCGCTGCCCATGCCGACACCCATCACCAGCCACGCAGCGACGAGACCCACCGGCCCCTCGCACCACGCCAGGCCGGCCAGCCCCAGCGCAAACACCGCGTTGGTGGCGATCAACACCGGTCGGCCACCCCAACGATCGATCGCCCGGCCGGCAAACGGGCCGAGCAGCGCCGAGACGATCAGCGCGGCAGAAAACGCTGCGAACACCGCGGGCATCGACACACCGAGGTCGCGCGCCATCGGCGCCGCCAGCACGGCCGGCAGGTAGTACGACGAGGCCCAGGCCAGCGTCTGCGCGGACCCCAGCGCAGCCACCGTGCCTGTACGACCGAGGGTCATGTCAGCTGCTGCACGCAGTGCTGGCACGGGCCCGCGGTTTAGCGTCGGCGCAGCCGCAGCCCGAGCCCCCTGCCGACTTCACCGCCTCATCCAGGGCGCAGCATGCCGAGGCGTCGGATTCGGCGGGGCCACCGCAACAGCCGCTGGGCTGTGCGGCCAGGGGCTGCGGCCGCTTCACCGGTGTGCTGCACGACGAGGCCGCGCAACCACCGGCTGTGGCGGTGGTGGGCACAGGCCGCAACGTCGGCCCGGCCTTCGGCTCCGGGGCACCGCAGCACGCGCTCTCGGCCGCAGCGCCGAAGGTGGTGCCGCAAACCCCCGTCTCGGGCAGCTCGAGCTCCACACGATCGGCTGACTCGAGGTCGCCGGCGATGGCAGCGACCACCGAGCGCACCTGCTCGAACCCGGTCGCCATCAGGAACGTGGGGGCACGCCCGTAGCTCTTGACACCCACCGTGTACAGGCCCGGCTCCGGGTGCGCGAGCTCACGATGTCCATGCGGTCGGACGGTGCCGCAGCTGTGGATGTTGGGGTCGATGAGCGGCCCCAGCGCTGCCGTCGATTCGAGCCAGGAGTCGAGCTTGACGCGCAATTCACGGGTCAGCGACAAGTCCGGGCGTTGCCCGGTGGCGCAGATGACCTCGTCGATGCCTTCAACGACCACGCGCTGCGCATCGCTGTTCTCGCCCAAGACCGTGAGTGTGTTGCCAGCACGAACGATCTGCGCCGCACGCAGGCCCGCAACGAACTCCAGCGCGCCCGTGTCGCGAAGGCGGCGCAGCGACGTGCCCAGCTCGCCGCGGGCCGGAAGGGCGTCGGCAGCGCCACCGCCGAACACCCGGGCCAGGGAAGGTGAGCGCACCGCCCAGACCATTCGTGTCGAAGGCGTCTGTCGAGACAGCTCCGCCAGGTACAACAGCGCGTTGGCTGCCGAGTGCCCCGCCCCCACGACCAACGTCTTCCTGCCTTCGAACCGTGTGCGATGCGTGCCCAGGATGTCGGGAATGCCGTACGAGATTTGCGAGGCCGCTTCGGCCTCTCCGATGGCGGGCAGACCACCCGCACCCAACGGATTGGGCGTGTTCCAGGTTCCGGTGCTGTCGATGACCGCCCGGGCGCGAATCTCGATCGGCTTGCCGCTCTGGAGCGCACGCACCACGAACGGCGCGTCTTCTCGGCCGGCACTCTTGACCTTGTCGAATCCTTCCCTCGTCACGCAGAGCACTCTGGTGTTCAGATGAAGAGACCTCGCCACCTGGGGCAGTTGAGCAAACGGCTGCAGCACCTTCTCGACGATCTCACCCGCCAGTGGCAGGTCATTCTGCGCTGGCTTCGTCCAACCCACTTCGCTCAGCAGGTGTGCCATCGTCGTGTCGACGTTGTACTGCCAGGGCGAAAAGAGCCTGACGTGACCATAGTCCAGCAGGTTGGCTCCAACCGCCGGCCCCGCTTCGAGGACGACAAAAGGGATGTCGCGCTCGATGAGCCTGGCGGCGGCAGCCAGCCCCACCGGGCCCGCCCCGAGCACGGCGACGGGCAGCGACCGCATCCGGGCACTGGCCGCCGGTGCTCGATTCGACAGTGAAGGCCAGACAGGCGCTGGCGCGGGAGTGTCAATGGACAGCATGGGATTCCTTTCGTTCGCCGAGCGGAAGACAGCACATGGCGGCGGCGTCTTCTCGCAAGGCCTTCAACACCAGTAGCAGGGAGTTCTCGACGGCTGCGCGCTCGCGCTCATTGAGCGTCTCGAGCAACTTCTCGGCATGCTCGTCGAGGTTTCGATTCAAGGCGGCGACCGTGCGCTCGCCTTCGGCGGTGAGCGTCACGAGCCAACTCCTTGCGTCTGCGGGGTTGGGCTCCTTGGTGACCAGTCCACGATCGACCATCGCATCGACCGCGCGCGACACCCAGCTCTTCTCCAGGAACACCCGCGAGCCGAGTTCGGACAGCGGCAGCGGCCCTGAACGTCCGAGTTCGCCCAGCAGGTGACACTGGGTGCTGGTGGTCTTGCAGCAATCCGCGACGACGCGCTGAGCCCTCGTGTACATGCGGGTCACTTCGCGGAGCAAACTTCCAGACCGGGCGGATTGCGTCTTCATGTCGTTGTTGATAGCAACTAAGTTGGCGCATGATCGACGCGTCACGTGTGGTTGTCAATAGCAACTATTCAGGCAAGAAGAAAGGCCGCCTGAAATGGCATCCGTTCTAGGGGTTGTGATGGATGTTCGCTTCAGCCATGGCGTGTCACGGCGGAATGCCGTGTGACCTCTGGCGCCTTCGCAGGCGCACGGACCGCAGTGCCGCCCAACAAGCGGTGCACGATCACGGCCAGGCCGGCACCCAGCAGCTCAGCGATGACGAAGCCCGGCACGCTGGACGGCGCGATACCGGCGAAGCTGTCGCTGAACATGCGGCCGAACGCGGCCGCGGGGTTGGCGAACGAAGTCGAGGCCGTGAACCAGTAGGCGGCACCGATGTAGGAGGCGACCATCGCTGCCACCCGCGACGGCGGTGCGCGCAGGATGAGCAACAACAGGCCAAAGGTCGCGACGCCTTCGGCGATCCATTGCCCGGGACCGCTGCGCAGCTTTGCCGAGAACTGCACGATGGTCATGTCGAACATCGCGTGGGCCAGCCAGGCACCGAACATGGCGCCGGCGAGCTGGACCACGATGTAGGGCAACAGCAATGCCTTGGCCAGCTCACCGCGGCTCGCCATCACCAGCGACACCGCAGGATTGAAGTGCGCGCCACTGATGGGGCCGAAGACCTCGATGAGCACGTACAGGCCCCCCACGGTGGCCAGCGTGTTGGCGAGCAGTGCGATGGCCGCGTTGCCTCCCGCAAGCCGCTCGCCCATCACGCCGGAACCGATGACGACGGCCAGCAGAAGCGCCGTGCCGAGCGCCTCTGCAAGCAGCTTGCGTGGAAGCCCGCTCACGTCTTGCCAGCCCGTGTCAGCGCTTGCCGATTTGCCTGACTTCGCGCTGTATGGCCATCGCGTCGAGGGTCTGCATCGGCAGCGCCATCAGCAACTCGAGACGGCGCTTGACAGTGATGGCCGTGTCGCGGAAGGCCTGTTGCCTGACTTCATCGGATCCTTCGACCGCAGCGGGGTCCGGCATGCCCCAGTGCGCCGTCATCGGCTGGCCTGGCCAAACCGGGCAGACCTCGCCGGCGGCCTGGTCGCACACGGTGAACACGAAGTCCATCTTCGGCGCGCCGGGCTGCGCGAATTCATCCCAGTTCTTGCTGCGAAAGCCGTCGGTCGGAACGCGCAGGGCCTGCAGTTCCTGCAGTGCCATGGGGTGCACGGCACCCTTGGGATGGCTGCCGGCGGAGAAGGCCTTGAAGCGACCGCGACCGAGCGCATTGAGCAGGCCTTCGGCCAGGATGGATCGCGCCGAGTTGCCCGTGCAGATGAAGAGCACGTTGAATGGTCTGGAATCCACGGCCGGTGCCCCTCAGCAGCAGGACGACTTGGTGTCTGCCATCACCGGAATACCCACTGGCTTGCCCTTGGACGCGGTGGCACAACACGCTGCCGGGGCCGGTTCGGCGCTCTTCTCGCTGAAGACCGGAATGTTGCCCAGCGTGTGAAATTGCTCCCAGGCAATGCCCTGCGGGTCGGTGACCCAGTATTTGTCGCTGCGGGCATAACAACACGTCGTCTCGCCAACGTCCTGCAAGGTGAGCTCGGCGGCTTCGGCCTGCTCGCGCAAGGCCACCAGCTCTGCTTCGGTGTCGGTCTGGATGCCGAGGTGGTCGACGCCCGGCTTGCCACCGCGGGTGGAGATCGCGAAGTTGATGCGCGGGTCGTCGAGCATCCACTTGGCGTAGTCGCTCTCCATGCGGGTGGGCTCGGCACCGAACATCCTGGAATAGAAGGTGATGCTCTGCGCCAGGTCTTCGACGTGGGCGTGGACGTGAAAGCGCTTCATTGGGTGGCTCCTGTGTCGGCAAGTGGAGTTCAGCAGCCGCACACCGCGGCCGCAGGCTGCACGGCGCAAGCGGCGCCCTGGCAGCAGTTGTCGGTGAGGTACTTGAGCACGCCGTTCATGCGGTCGTATGCGGCGCGGTACACCAGGTGGCGGCTCGAACGCTCGCTGGTCACCAGACCGGCATGCGCCAGCTCCTTCAGGTGAAACGACAGCGTGGTGGCGGGGATCTGCAAGCCGTCTTGCATCACGCCGGGCGTGAGGCCGGCCGGCCCCGACACCACCAGCGCGCGGAACACCTGCAGGCGCACCGGGTGGGCCAGCGCGGCGAGCGAATCGACGACGGCGTCTGAATTCATGTGATGCGATCCTACCAGGATTCTGGCATTGTCGTCAACATAGTTTCCGCAGCCCGGCTGATCTTGATGCGATCTTGATGCGACGCCATTCAGTCTTGCGCCCAACTTGATGCGAGCAAGCCTAGCCTTCTCGCATCGAGTGGAGGTGGGGCATGGATCTCGTCTATCTGTTGATCGCCGGCGTGCTGTGGGCCGCCGTGTGGGGCCTGACAGCGGGATGTGCGCGTTTGCAGAGCCCCAGGAGCCAGTCATGAGCGGCTGGGAGTGGGCCGCCGCGCTGCTGGCAGCCGGCTTGTTGATCTACCTCGTCGCGGTGCTGCTGCGGCCGGAGGACTTTTCATGAGTGCCGCACGGCCGTTTCGTAGACACTCGCTCCCCCTCGGGGGGACGGCTGGTCGGGCCAAAGGGGGACTATGAATCCGTCATCCGTTGCGCTGCTGGTCGCCTACCTGGCGATCCTGCCGGCGCTCGCCTGGCCGCTGGCGCGCTGGATCGATGCCGTGATGGGCGGCCGCTTCGGATTCGGCCGTCGCATCGAGGCGCCGCTGTACCGGCTTGCCGGCGTCAATGCCGAACACGAGAGCGGCTGGCTGCGCTACACGATCGGCCTGTTGATCTTCAATGGCCTGGGCGTGCTCGCGGTCTATGCGTTGCAGCGGCTGCAGGCTGTGCTGCCGCTGAACCCGCAGGGCATGGCGGCGGTGAGCCCCGATTCGTCGTTCAACACGGCGATCAGCTTCGTCACCAACACCAACTGGCAGGGCTACGGCGGCGAGGCGACGATGAGTTACCTCACGCAGATGCTGGCGCTGACGGTGCAGAACTTCTTGTCCGCCGCCACCGGCGTCGTGGTGGTGATCGCGCTGGTGCGCGGCTTCGCACGGCATTCGGCGCAGGCCATCGGCAACGTCTGGGTCGACTTGACGCGCGCCACGCTGTGGATCCTGCTGCCGATCAGCTTCGTGTTCGCGCTGGTGTTGTCGGCTCAAGGCGTGATCCAGAACTTCAAGCCCTACGAGACGGTGCAGACGCTGGAGTCCCAGACCTGGCAAGAGCCCAAGCTCGGCGCCGACGGCCAGGCGCTGAAGGACGACAAGGGCCAGCCGGTGATGGCAGACAAGAGCGGCAACACGCAGACGCTGGCGATGGGCCCGGTGGCCTCGCAGCTGGCGATCAAGATGGTCGGCACCAACGGCGGCGGCTTCTTCAACGCCAACTCGGCGCACCCGTACGAGAACCCGACCGCGCTAACCAACTTCCTGCAGATGCTCAGCATCTTCGTGATTCCGGCGGCGCTGTGCTTCGTGTTCGGCCGCATCGTCGGCGACATGCGACAGGGCTGGGCGCTGCTGGCCGCGATGACGGTGCTGTTCGTCGTGTTCGCGGTCGGCGCGATGGTGTTCGAGCAGCAGGGCAACCCCAAGCTGGCCGCGCTGGGCGCCGATCAGGCGTTCAGCGCCGCGCAGAGCGGCGGCAACATGGAGGGCAAGGAGGTGCGCTTCGGCATCGCCGCGTCGGGCCTGTTCGCCACCATCACCACCGCTGCGTCGTGCGGTGCGGTGATCGCGATGCACGATTCGTTCACCCCGCTCGGCGGCATGATGCCGATGGTTCTGATGCAGCTCGGCGAGGTGGTGTTCGGCGGCGTCGGCGCAGGCCTGTACAGCATGCTGGTGGTGGCCATCATGGCGGTGTTCATCGCCGGCCTGATGATCGGCCGCACGCCCGAGTACCTCGGCAAGAAGATCGAGGCACACGAGATGAAGATGGTCTCGATCGCGATCCTGGT
>DATDJF010000059.1:0-7193 GCA_036520715.1 Burkholderiaceae bacterium
CTGCAGACGCTGACGATGATCGCCTCGGGCAAGCGGCTGTCCGACATCGCCGAGGAGCTGAAGCTGTCGCCCAAGACGGTGTCGGTGTACCGCGCGCGTGTGCTCGAGAAGCTCAGCCTGAGCAACAACTCCGAGCTCACCGTGTACGCGATCCGCAACGGCCTGGTGGGCGACTGAGCGACGTGCGGCACTGGTTGTTCGCGCTGCTCGTGTGGCTGGCGCCGCTGGCAGCCGCCGCGCAGGTGATCGGACTGACGTTCGACGACGGCCTCGATCCGTCGCGAAACTCGAAGGCCGCCTCGCTGAACACGCGCATCCTGAACGCGCTGGCCAAGCAGCAACTGCACGCCATCGTCTTTCCGTCGCTGGCCCACATCGGCGGCGAGCCGGGGCTGGCACTGATCGAGCAGTGGTCGGCCGCCGGCCACGGCGTGGGCAACCACACGGCACGGCATCGCAACCTGTCGTCGGGCAAGGTCACGCTGCCCTCGTTCATCGGCGATGTCGAGCAGGCCGACGAGGCGCTGCGCCATCTGCCGACCTGGCTGCCGATGCTGCGTTTTCCGTACCTGAAGGAGGGCGACACGCGCGACAAGCGCGACGGCATGCGCCAGTGGCTGCGCGACAACGGATATCGCCCGGCCCCGGTGTCGATCGACAGCAGCGACGGCTATTACAACCAGCGCTACCTCGCGCTGCAGGCAGCCGGCCGCAGCGAGCCGGTGAAGCGCCTGCGGCGCGCCTACGTGCGCCACCTGCTCGACCGTGCCGCCTACTACGACACCCTGGCGCGCGCGGTGATCGGCCGCAGCCCCTCGCACGTGCTGCGCCTGCACACCAACGCGCTCAACGCCGCTGCGCTGCCCGAGGTGATCGAGGCGTTTCGCAACAAGGGCTGGCACTTCGTGGCAGCGCGCACCGCGTTCGAAGACCCGCTGTACGCGATGCAGCCGATGACGCTGCCGGCCGGCGAAAGCATCCTCTGGGCGCTGGCCAAGGAGCGCGGCGTCGACGGGCTGCGCCATCCTGCCGAGGATGCGGCCTACGAGCGCCCGCTGCTGCAACGGCAGGGCCTGGCGCCGTAGCGCCCGCCCGGCGGGCGCGCCGCTCGGGTAACCTTGGCCGATGGACATCACCACCGCCGACGCGCTGCGTGCGCTCTACCCCGAGCCGCGCGAGCGGGCGCTGAAAAAACAACTCGCTGCCATCGACGGGCATGCGCGGCGCTTCATCGAGCTGTCGCCGTTCATCGTGCTGGCCACCGGCAGCGCCACGGGCACCTTCGATGCCTCGCCGCGCGGCGGCGCACCCGGCTTCGTGAAGGTGGCCGATACGGCCACGTTGTGGATCCCCGACTCGCCGGGCAACAACCGTCTCGACTCGTGCCGCAACATCGTCGAGAGCGGCGGCGTCGGCCTGCTGTTCATGATCCCCGGCTTCGACGAGACGCTGCGTGTCAACGGCAGCGCCACCCTGACGCAGAACCCTGCCGTGCTGGCGCGCTGTGCCGATGAGCGCCGCACGCCCAAGCTGGTGATCCGTGTGGCCGTGCGCGAGGTCTACCTGCACTGCGCCAAGGCCTTCATGCGCTCGCGGCTGTGGGATCCGGCGAGCCGCTTGCCGCGCGAGGCCTTGCCGACGATGGGCCAGATGCTCAACGACCAGACCGGCATCCAGACACCGCCTGAAACGCACGAGCAGATGTGCCGGCGCTACGCTGCCGACTTGTGATCGGAAAAGGCCCAACGATGCGCAGGACCGTTGCCAGTGTGTGTGCGATGTCGCTCGCCGTGTTCGGCGCGCTCGGCTGCGGCACCGTGATGGGCCCCAAGCCGCCCGAGGTGCCCGGCGTGCTGAAGGCGCCGGCCGACCAGGAGGTGTTTCTCGAGGCGCTGGCCAACGGCTCGCAGGTCTACGAGTGTGTGCCCAAGTCGGGCCAGGCCGGCGTCTACGAGTGGACCTTTCGTGCGCCCGAGGCGCGGCTGACCAGCAGCCTGCTCGGCAGCGACCTCGGCAAGCACTACGCCGGCCCGACCTGGGAGGCGCCCGACGGCAGCCGCGTGCTCGGCGAGGTGAAGGAGCGCGCGCCGGCGAGCGAGCCCAACGCGATCCCGTGGTTGCTGCTGAATGCGAGGTCGACCTTCGGCAAAGGTGTGTTCACGCAGACGCGCAGCATCCAGCGTGTGGCCACCAAGGGCGGCATCGCGCCGGTCGATGCCTGCTCGGGCGCCAACGCCAATCAATTCGTGCGCGTGCCGTACACGGCGACGTACTATTTCTACCGCAGCCGTTGACGCCGGATCCTAGGCCGGCGCGGCAGCCAGCGCCGGCGATGCCGACTACAACGACAACCACTCCGCTGTCCAGGCTGTTCGGCCCGTGGGTCCACGAGGTCGATCGCGGCACGCTGCGCGTCGATGCGATGGCGGGCCTGCTCGGCGCCGTGCTGGTGCTGCCGCAGGCGATCGCGTTCGCGGCGCTGGTGGGGCTGCCGCCGTCGTACGGCCTGGCCACCGCGGTGCTGCCGTGCATCGTGGCGGCGCTGTTCGGCTCCAGCCGCCACGTGATGTCGGGGCCCACCAATGCCAACTCGCTGGCCATGGCCGCGATGGTGGCGCCGCTGGCGGCGGTGGGCAGCCCGGCCTACATCCAGCTCGTGCTCGCCGTCACGGTGCTGGTGGGCGTGTTGCAGCTCACGGTGGGCGCGCTGCGCCTCGGTGCGCTGGCGCATTTCATCTCGCCAGCGGCACTGCGCGGCTTCACCGGCGGTGCCGCGCTGCTGATCGCACTGCATGCGCTGAAGGACTTTCTGGGCATCGTGCTGCCCGCCGGCCTGTCGGCGCCGGCAGCGCTGCTGCTGCTGACCGAGCGGCTGCCGCAAGCGAACCCCGGCGCGCTGACCGTCGGCTTGCTCACCATCGTGGTGGCTCTCATCGCGCGCCGGCTGTGGCCGCGCTCGCCGCACCTGCTGCTCGGCATGATCGCCGGCATGGCGGCGGCCGCCGCGCTGGCCCGCTGGGCGCACGGCTGGCCGGCGGTGGAGGTGGTCGGCGTGGTGCCGCAGGCGTGGCCGCGCTGGCAGCCGCCCGAGATCGACTGGCGCAAGCTGCCCGAGCTGGCGGGCCTGGCGATCGCGCTGACGATCATCGCGCTCGGCCAGTCGTACTCGATCGCCAAGGTGCTGTCGCAGCGTTCGGGCCAGTACATCGACGCCAACCGCGAGTTCTTCGGCCAGGGGCTGTCCAATGTGGCCGGAGGCTTCTTCTCCTGCTTCCTGTCGTGCGGCTCGCTCAACCGCTCGCTGCCCAACCTGCAGGCCGGTGCGCGCACGCCGCTGGCCAGCGTGTTCTCGGCGCTGTGGCTGCTTGCCCTGGTGGCCGTGAGCGCGGCGCTGATCGCCACCATTCCGATGGCCGCGGTGTCGGGCCTGCTGCTGCTGGTGGCGTGGTCGCTGCTCGACGTGCCGCAGTGGCGGCGGCTGCTGGCGCTGTCGCACCTGGAGTTCGGCATCGCGCTGGCCACGCTGCTGGCCACGCTGGCGATCCGCCTCGAGCTGGCGATCCTGTTCGGCACGCTGCTGTCGCTGGCCGCCTACCTGTGGCGCACCGCGCGGCCGGCGATGCGCACGATGGGCTTCGACACCCCTGCGTCGCCCGGCCGCTCCGAAGACGCAGACCGGAGCGCGCAAGCGCGCAGGATGCCCACTGACGCGGGGCGGCCGTTCGTGATCGCCGACGACAACCCGCAGGCGCTGCCCGAGTGCCCGCAGCTCAAGCTGCTGCGCATGGAAGGCTCGGTCTACTTCGGCGCCACGCAGCACGTGGGCGAGCGGCTGCACGCGCTGCGCAACGCCGCGGCGCCGCAGAAGCACCTGCTGGTGATGGCCAAGAGCATGAACTTCATCGACCTCGCCGGCGACGAGCTGTGGCGCGACGAGATGCAGCAACGCCGCGCGGCCGGCGGCGACCTCTACTTCCACCGCCCGCGGCCGCCGGTGACCGAGCTGTGGCAGCGCAGCGGCTTTCTCGAGGAGATGGGCCGCGACCATGTGTTCCCCGACAAGCGCATCGCGATCGCCACCATCGTGCCGCGCCTGGACGCCGCGATCTGCGCACGCTGCACGGTCAAGCTGTTCGACGAGTGCCCGCGCTGAGCGGGTGCTCACCACGGACTGCGCTCGCGCCGTCGGGCGGGCCCCGCGTTTGCCGCACACGGGGTTGGTCCACCCCACGAGGCAACCCCATGACGACGGTCGCGGCATCCCCATCGGCGTTTCAGCGCCGCCAAGTCGCTGTCGACAACATCTTGATTCATGTCGTCGAGCACGGCGATCCGGCGCGCCCGGCGACGTTGTTTCTGCACGGCTGGCCGCAGGACTGGTCGGCTTTCGAGCGGGTGATGCTGGCGATGGGCGAGGGCAGGCACCTGGTGGCGATCGACCTGCCCGGCATCGGCTTGTCCGAAGGCGGCCTGCCGACCAGCGACAAGCGCACCATCGCGCGCTGCGTGCGGCAGCTGGTCGACGTGCTGCACCTGCGCGAGGTGACGCTGGTCGGCCACGACGTCGGCGCGCAGATCGTGTTCGCCTACCTGCACCTGTTTGCCGACGATGTCTCGCGCGCGGTGCTGATGAACGCGGCGGTGCCCGGCATCGACCCCTGGTCGCAGGTGATGCGCAGTCCGAAGGCGTGGCACGTCGGGTTCCACGCGGTGCCCGAGCTGCCGGACCTGCTGGTGGCCGGCCACCAGCAGCGCTACTTCGACCACTTCTTCACTGGGCAGTCGGCGCGGCGCGACGGCGTGAGCGCAGCGGCGCGCGCGCACTACGCCAAGGCCTACGAGCGGCCGCTGGCGCTGCACACCGGCTTCGAGTGGCACCGCAGCTTCGAGCAGGACGAGCGCGACAACGTGCAGGTGCGCGACCACAAGGTCGACACGCCGGTGCTCTACCTGCGCGGGCAGCGCGAGACCGGCCTGGTCGACGACTACCTCAAGGGCTTGCGCGCCGCCGGCCTGCAGAACGTGCGCGGCAGCCTCATCAGCGACGCCGGCCACTTCGCGCCCGACGAGCAACCCGCTGCGGTGGCCGAGGCGATCGGCCGCTTCATCGGCGCCCTGCCTGCGGCCGCCGCACGCGAGTGGCCGGCCGGCGTGCCGCACCGCGCGGCCCGCTGAGGCCGCGCGCGAGCCGCTACGGCGTGACGCCGCGCCGGTAGTCGCTCGGCGCCAGGCCGAGCTGGGCGCGAAAGACACGGCTGAAGTGCGCCATGCTCGAGAAGCCGAACGCCAGCGCGATGTCGGTGATCGAGCGGTGGGCTTGCCGGTTGTCGTCGAAGGCCTGGCGGCATGCTTCGAGCCGGCGCCGCAGCACGTAGCCGGCCACGCCGTCGGGCTCCTCGGCGAATGCGTTGTACAGGTTGCGCCGGCTGCAGTTGAGTGCCAGCGCGATGCTGTCCACCGACAGCGCAGGGTCGGCGATGTGCTCGGCCACGTGGCGCTTGATGCGCTCGCGCAGCGCCTCGCGCTGCGTCACCGCGGTGGCCACGCCGGCGAGGTCGAGCATCGACAGGTGCACGAACTGCACGATCGCGTCGCCCACCCCCTGCGCGGCGGTGTCGCTCATGCCCGGCAGCTCGCGATACGCCGAGCGCATGGTCTCCAACGCCAGCCGCGCCACGCCGCCCGAGCCGCCGAGGCGGCGCGCCATCAGCGGGTCCAGGGCCAGGCCGCGCTCGGAAACGCGCTCCTTGGGCACCATCACGATCAGGTGCTCCACGCGCACCGGGTTGGCCACCGCGTAGGCCTCGGTGGTGTCGTAGATGCTCCACTGGTCGGGCGTGACCCAGGCCTCGCGGCCTTGCTGCTCGACGCCGGCGCAACCGGTCCACGGCGCCACGATCTTCAGGTAGCCGACCTCCGAGCCGCGCACCTGCGACGCCGAGCGCATCACGCGGTGGCGGTTGGCCTCCAGCCGCGTCAGCACCACGTCGCCGGCGTGCACGGTGCTGAGGCGGCCGTCGAATTCGGTGTCGCCGTAGAGGTCGGAGGTCAGGCCGTGGAACAGGCGGTCGAGCCAGTCGGCCCAGAAGCCGACACGCTCGGAACGCGCCACCTGGTCGGTGCTCATCGTGCTGGCGGCGTTGCGCATGGCGCAGCGTATCGGCGCCGCGGCCGGCGCTCAATCGGCACTCGCCACAACATCGGGTAAGCCCGCATCGCGGCTGCACGTCGCGGCAACGCAGCGTGCATGGCAAGGCAAGCTGCCGGGTGCGCGGGCGGCGATACTCGCGGCTGCCGGCGCCAGACCGGCTTTCAGGAGACCCGCCATGACCCAACGTCGCACCGTGCTTCAAACCGTGGCCGCGTCGGCCCTGGCCCTGCCGTCGCTGATGCGCGCCCAGGGCGCGCCGGTGCGCGTGGGCTACGCGATCGCCCGCACCGGCCCGTGGGCGCCGGGCGCGCAGGTCAGCCAGGAACCCAACTTCCTGCTGTGGGCCGAGCAGCAAAACGCCGCCGGCGGCTTGAACGTCAAGGGCAGCAAGCGGCCGATCGAGCTGATCAGCTCCGACGACCAGAGCAACATCGAAACCTGCGTGCGCACCTACGAAAAGCTGATGGGCAGCGACAAGGTCGATCTGGTGTTGCCGCCGTGGGGCAGCAATGCCAACTTCGCGGTCGCGCCGCTGGCCAACCGCTTCGGTTATCCGTTCCTGGCGCCCACCGCGTTGAGCCGCCAGCTGGTGGAGATGAGGCTGCCGTACTTCTTCCTGATGCTGCAGCAGCCCAAGGCCATGATGGACGCGCTGGTCGACATGCTGAAGAGCAACGGCGTCAAGACCGCGGTCGTGAGCTACGTCGACGACCTGTTCGGACTGGAAAACTACGCCGCGCTGAAAGTGGCGGTGCAGGGCAGCGGCATCAGCATCCTCGAGGACAAGAGTCATCCGCTGGGCGTGAAAGACCTGTCGCCGGTGCTGCGCTCGATGAAGGACAAGAACCCCGACGCCTTCATCGGCCTGACCTATCCGCCCGACACCATCCTGGCGAGCCGCCAGAGCAAGGAGATCGGCTTCAACCCGAAGTTCTTCTACGCATCGGTGGGCACCGCGTTCCAGCTCTACCGCAACGTGATGGCCGCCGGCGCCGAGGGCGTGCTCGGCATGGGCTCGTGGAACAGCAAGACCAGCCCGGGC
>DATDJF010000060.1:0-15238 GCA_036520715.1 Burkholderiaceae bacterium
GGCGAAATGGGCGATTCGTTGCCCGGCCTGCAGGCGCGGCTGATGAGCCAGGCGCTGCGCAAGCTCACCGCCACCGTCAAGAAGACCAACACCATGGTCGTCTTCATCAACCAGATCCGCATGAAGATCGGCGTGATGTTCGGCAACCCCGAAACCACCACCGGCGGCAACGCGCTGAAGTTCTATTCCTCGGTGCGGCTCGACATCCGCCGCACCGGCAACATCAAGAAGGCCGAAGAGGTGATCGGCAGCGAAACCAAGGTCAAGGTGGTCAAGAACAAAGTGGCGCCGCCCTTCAAGACGGCCGAGTTCGACATCCTCTACGGCGAGGGCATCAGCCGCGAAGGCGAGATCGTCGACCTGGGCGCTGCTGCCGGCGTGCTCGAGAAGTCCGGCTCCTGGTATGCCTATCAGGGCGAGAAGATCGGCCAAGGCAAGGACAACGCGCGCGAGTTCCTGCGCGAGAACCCCGACCTCGCGCACGAGATCGAAAACAAGGTGCGCGCATCGATGGGCGTGCCATTGCTGCCCGAGCGGGCGCCGGAGTAGCGGGTTCGGCGGCGTGGCGGGCAGCACGGACGGACGATGGGCCTGACGCACGCAGCCACGCCGGACCTGTCGCTGAAGGCACGGGCGCTGCAGTGGCTGCGCCAGCGCGAACACAGCAGGCAGGAGTTGCGCGCCAAGCTGCTGCGCGTGGCGGGTGACGAAGCGGCCGACGTCGATGCCTTGCTCGACCAGCTCGCAGCGCAGGGCCACTTGAGCGACGCCCGCTTCGTCGAGTCGCGGGTGTATGCGCGCCACGCGCGTTTCGGCAATCGGCGCATCGAGCTCGAGTTGCGCCAGCACGGGCTGGCGCCGGACCCGCAGTTGCGCCAGCAGCTTCGCGCCACCGAAATGGCGCGCGCCCTCGAGGTCTGGCGCAAGAAGTTCGGCCATCGAGCGGCCGATGCCGCCGGCCGTGCCAAGCAGGCGCGTTTCCTCGCCGCCCGCGGCTTCACGGCCGATGTGGTGCACAAGATCGTATCGACCGATCACGACGACGAATCGGCCTGAACCGCCGGCTGCCGCCAACGGTGCTTGCCGCTCTCGGCAGCGAAGTGTTTTGACCGCTGCGCGCGCTCGAGCGTGCTAAATTGCGCGCGCCTTGCGGCTCCAGCGTCGCGGCCGCGAGCGGTGATTGACGGCACCGCGCGAACTCCAGCAACCGGCGCCGCGGTCCAGGCGCCCAGCACTGCCCGGTCGAACCCAGCATGAAGATCCACGAGTATCAAGGCAAGGAGTTGCTGCGCACGTTCGACGTGCCGGTGCCGCGCGGCTACCCCGCGTTCACGCAGCAGGAGGCGCTCGAAGCGGCGCAACGCCTGGGCGGCAAGGTGTGGGTGGTCAAGGCGCAGATCCACGCCGGGGGCCGCGGCAAGGGCGGTGGCGTCAAGTTGGCGCGCTCGCTCGACGAGTTGAAGGCCCTGTCGAGCCAGATCCTCGGCATGCAGCTCGTCACGCCTCAAACCGGGCCGCAGGGCCAGAAGGTGCGGCGCCTGCTGATCGAGGAAGGCGCCGACATCAAGAAGGAGTACTACGTCGCCGTGCTCACCGATCGCGCCACGCAGATGGTGGTGCTGATGGGCAGCTCCGAAGGCGGCATGGACATCGAGCAGGTGGCGCACGACACGCCCGAGAAGATCATCAAGGTCTTCATCGACCCGCTGGCCGGCCTGAGCGACGCACAGGCCGGCGAGCTGGCGCGCGGCATCGGCATCCCGGGGGCCAGTCAGGCGCAGGCGGTGACGTTGTTCAAGAACCTGTACCGCTGCTACATGGACACCGACGCCTCGCTGGCCGAGATCAACCCGCTGATCCTCGAAGGCAACGGCAACGTCAAGGCGCTCGATGCGAAGTTCAACTTCGATGCCAACGCGTTGTTCCGCCACCCCGAGATCGTGGCCTATCGCGACCTCGACGAAGAAGACCCTGCAGAAGTCGAAGCCAGCAAGTTCGACTTGAGCTACATCAGCCTCGACGGCAACATCGGCTGCCTGGTCAACGGCGCGGGGCTTGCGATGGCAACGATGGACACCATCAAGCTGTTCGGCGGCGAGCCGGCCAACTTCCTCGACGTCGGCGGCGGCGCCACCGCCGAAAAGGTGACCGAGGCCTTCAAGATCATGCTGCGCAATCGCAACGTGCGCGGCATCCTGGTCAACATCTTCGGCGGCATCATGCGCTGCGACACCATCGCCGAGGGCGTGATCGCCGCCTGCAAGGCGGTCAACCTGACGGTGCCGCTGGTGGTGCGCATGAAGGGCACCAACGAAGACCAGGGCAAGCAGCTGCTGGCGCAATCGGGGCTGCCGATCATCAGCGCCGACACCATGGCCGAGGCGGCCACCAAGATCGTTGCAGCGGTGCGCTGACACGCCGGAACCACACGCATGAGCATCCTGATCGACCGCAACACCCGCGTCATCACGCAGGGCATCACCGGCAAGACCGGCCAGTTCCACACGCGCGGCTGCCGCGACTACGCCAACGGCCGCGCCTGCTTCGTGGCCGGCGTGAATCCCAAGCGCGCCGGCGAGGATTTCGAAGGCATCCCGATCCACGCCAGCGTGGCCGACGCCAAGGCCAAGACCGCTGCCACCGTCAGCGTGGTGTACGTGCCGCCCGCGGGGGCGGCCGACGCCATCTGGGAGGCCGTGCAGGCCGAACTCGATCTGGTGATCTGCATCACCGAAGGCATCCCGGTGCGCGACATGCTGACGGTGCGCAACCGCATGAAAGCCAGGGAGGCCGCTGGCGGCAAGAAGACCTTGCTGCTTGGCCCCAACTGCCCCGGTTTGATCACGCCCGAGCAGATCAAGATCGGCATCATGCCGGGCCACATCCATCGCAAAGGCCGCATCGGCGTGGTGTCACGCTCGGGCACGCTCACCTACGAGGCGGTGGCGCAACTCACCGAGATCGGGCTCGGACAAAGCAGCGCGGTGGGCATCGGCGGCGACCCGATCAACGGCCTGAAGCACATCGACGTGATGCGCCTGTTCAACGACGATCCCGACACCGACGCGGTGATCATGATCGGCGAGATCGGCGGCCCCGACGAGGCCGAGGCGGCCCGCTGGTGCAAGGCGAACATGAAAAAGCCCGTCGTCGGCTTCATCGCTGGCGTCACTGCGCCGCCCGGCAAGCGCATGGGCCACGCCGGCGCGCTGATCTCCGGCGGCGCCGACACCGCCGACGCCAAGCTGGCGATCATGGAGGAGTGCGGCTTCAAGGTCACGCGCAATCCGAGCGAGATGGGGCGCCTGCTCAAGGCGCTGCTCTAGGCCAACCGCTGCGCCGGTTGTGCGGGCTGCGGCGGGCCCGTGGCTGCGCATGAAGGATCTGCGGCGATGGAAATGTTCACCACCACTGAGTTCTGGGTCGCTGTCGGTCAGATCATCCTGATCGACATCCTGTTGGGCGGCGACAACGCGGTGGTGATCGCGCTGGCCTGCCGCAAGCTGCCGCCCAAACAGCGCACCCAGGGCATCGTGTGGGGCACGGCCGGTGCGATCGTGCTGCGCGTCGGGCTGATCTTCTTTGCGCTGCAGCTGCTGGCAATCCCGTTCCTCAAGTTGGCCGGCGCGCTGCTGCTGCTGTGGATCGGCGTCAAGCTGCTCCTGCCCGAGCACGGCGAAGGCCATGCCGACATCAGCGGCAGCGACCGCTTGTGGGGCGCCGTCAGGACGGTGATCGTTGCCGACTTCGTGATGAGCCTGGACAACGTGATCGCCATCGCCGGCGCGGCCGAGTCGGCCGGCGGCGACCACAGCATGGCGCTGGTGATCTTCGGCATCGTGGTCAGCATCCCGATCATCGTCTGGGGCAGCCAGTTCGTGATCCGCCTGATGGATCGTTTCCCATCGATCATTACGCTGGGCGCGATGTTGCTCGGCTGGATCGCCGGCACGATGGCGATGACCGACCCGGTGCTGATCGACACCCAGGTCATGCCTGCGTTGCCCAAGCTGCCGGAGATCTGGTGGCTGCGTTATGCGGCCGGCACGGGGGGCGCCTTGCTGGTGCTGCTGCTGGGCCGCGCGCTGGCCGCACGGGCGCTGGCGCGGCGGCCGGTGGTGCCGGCGGTCGCACGGGCGCCGCGCGACGGCGGATTGCGTCGCGTGCTGCTCGCGGTCGACAGCTCCGAAGGCGCGCTGCACGCCGTGCGCCAGCTGCAGGCGCTGCGCCAACAGCTGCGCGACCCTGCGGCGCTGGAACTGCACCTCATCAATGTGCAGCGCCCCGTATCGGGCGACGTCTCGTCGTTCGTCTCGGCCAATTCGCTCGACGAGTACTACCGCGAGCGCAGCGAGGCGGCGCTGGCGCCGGCGCGCGAATGGCTGGCCGCGCAGGGCCTGAGCGCCACCGAACACCAGCGGGTCGGCGTGCCGGGCCCCACCATCGCACAAGTGGCGCAGCAACAGGGGTGTGACCTCATCGTGATGGGCTCGCGCGGGCTGGGCAGCCACACCGCGGCTCTGGTGGGCTCGGTCGCGATGGGCACCATGGAGCACGCATCGGTGCCCGTGCTGCTGGTGAAGTGAACGCGCGGCAGCGGCTGCCGCGTTAGCGGCACACCAGCACTGGCACCTTGGCCTGAACCAATACCTTCTGCGTCTCGCTGCCGAGCAGCGCGCCGGCGATGCCGCGGCGGCCATGCGAGGCCATCACGATCAGGTCGCACTTGCGCTTGGCTGCGACCCGCAGGATCGCCTCGGCGGGAAAGTCACCCTCGACCGAGACGCACTCGCAGCGCACACCGGCGGCCTGTGCAGCGGCCTCGATCTCGCCCAGGTAGCGCGCCGAAGCCTTGGCGGTGAGGCTTGCATGTTCGTTAGGCTGCAGATGGCGCACCGGCACCAGACCCTTGAACAGCAACGGTGTGGCAGCGGGTGCCACGAACAACCCGGTCACACGGGCCTCCATGGAGCGGGCGATCGCCATGGCTTGCTCGATGGCGCGGCCCGAGAGCTTGGAGCCGTCGGTGGGGATCAGGATGTGCTTGTACATGGCCTCGGCTCCATTGGCGGTGGCATTGTCATTTGGTGTAAGGCATGACCCAGATCAGCATGCCGATCACATAACAGACCGCGGCCGACACCACGGTGAACGGCACGCTCCACGACAGGAACTCGCGCAGCGACACGCGGCGATCCTCCTCGCGCTGGCAGATGTTGAGCGCGGCATACAGCGCTGGAGCGCCGGCCACCGTGAGGTTGCTGCCCAGCGTGCCCGACCACAACAACATCCACCACAGCGGCCACGGCGGCACGCCGTCGGCCTGCAAATCCTTGATGGTGTGCAGGAAGGTCAGGATGTAGGCGTCGTGCTCGACGATGCCGACGATCGGCACCGTCACCCAGTACAGCAGAGTGGCGCCGAGCGCGTAGCTCTCGGTGAACACCGGCTTGAGCGCCTGTGCCAGCGCATCGAGCACGTGGGTGCGCTCCAGGCCGCCCACCAGCGCGAATAACGCCACGTAGAAGAAGATGGCGCGCCAGTCGAGCTCGGCCATCACCTCCTCGAACGACGGCGCCCCCTTCACGCGCTCGCCCAGCAGTTCCAGCAGCAGCACCAGCGTGATCGCGCCGGTCAGCGCGATGAAGCCCAACTTGACGCCGAACACCTCGCGCATTGCCATGCCGAGCACGGTGAGCAGGAACCAGCCGACCACCACGCCGGCGAACAGCTTGTTGGGGATGTGGGTCTCGATGCCGAGCTTCTCGATGTCCAGGCTCTGGCGGCCGAAGCCGCGGAAACCATAGACGTACATCGCGCCCAGCGTGATGGCAAAGGTTGCCAACAGGATCGGAAACGACGACGCCCGGCCTTGGTGCCAGAAGAAATCCATGAACTCGGCGCCGGCCACGCTGTGCAGCATCTGCGGCGGCAGGTCGCCCAGCAGCATGGCCGAGCCCATGAAGTTGGCCGAGAAGCCGATCATCAGCACCAGCGGCGTGATCGGCAGCTTCAGCGCCCGCGCCAGCGGCAGCGCCACCGGCGCCATCATCAGGATCACGACCACGTTGTCGACGAACATCGAGATCGTGCCCGACAGCACCGACAGCGTGATCACCAGCAGGCCCGGCCGGCCGCCCGACAGCCGCAGCGCCTGCACCGACAGCCAGCTCGGCACCCCGGTCTTGCCGAAGTACGACGCGATCGTCCACACGCTGACCAGGATGGCCATCACGTTCCAGTCGACCAGCCCGAAGGCGTCGACCTCGGTCATCACGCCGATCCAGATCATCACCGTCACGCCGATCAGGGCGGCGACGGTGCTGTCGACGACGTTGCTGATCACGACCACGATCGTGATCGCGAAGATCGCGACCGTGAGCCATGCCAATGCGTCCATGCAGTCTCCTCCAGGCTGGTTCGAATGCCTCGCCGCCCGGCCGGCCGGCCCTCGCCACGGGGCCCGATTTTGCAGGGCGGCGACGGCAGGCGGCTACGGGGGAACGATGATGTGCAAACACGCTGGAATGCGCTGCGTCAGACGTGCTACGGCGCTGCTGCGGGCGCGTGAGGCCCTGTGTTATGGTGCGCGCGCTGCACTTCGAGTGAGGGGCCACCTCGACGGCGTTTGCTCACTCGCCGCGAACCCGTGAACCGATTCAGGCATGTGGCGCTGGCTCACTCGACGCACCAACGCCGGTACGGCTGACCACCCGGCGCCGGCCGCCGCCGGTGGGCTGGCCAACTACCGCATCGAACGGCGCATCGGTGGTGGTGCGGCGGCGCAGGTGTTCCTTGCGCAGGACCTGCGCAACAAGCGCTGGGTGGCGCTGAAGATGCTGGAACTCGGCAGCGCAGCGGCGTCGCCCGAGTGGCATGACGCGCTGGAGCGCTTTCGGCGCGAAGCCGCCGTCCTGCACGAATTGCACCATCCGGCCATCGTCGAGGTGCTCGATGCCGGGCCGAGCGAGCGCGGCGCGTGGATGGCGCTCGAAGTGGTCGGTGGTTGCGACCTCACGCGCTACACGCGCCCGGCGCGGCTGTTGCCGCCGCCGCTGGTGGTACGCATCGGCGCGCGGCTGGCCGAGGCGCTGGCCTACGCGCATCAGCGCGGGGTGGTGCACCGTGACGTCAAGCCGGCCAACGTGCTGGTCGACTGGACAACCGACACCATCAAGCTGGGCGACTTCGGCCTGGCGCGCAGCACCGAGCACACCCAGACCCGATCGGGCATCGCCCTGGGTTCACCCGACTACATGGCGCCCGAGCAGCTGGCCGGCGGCGCCATCGGTCCGGCCTCCGATGTCTACGGCCTGGGCGCCACGCTGTTCGAGCTGCTGGCGGGTCGCAGGCCCCACCAGGCCGACAACCTCGGTGAGTTGCTGCGCGCGGTGGCCAGCGAGCCCGCGCCCGCCCTCGCATCGCTCAGGCCGGAGCTCGATCCGGCGCTGTGCGCTGCCGTGATGTCGCTGCTGGCCAAGGACGTGGCGCAGCGGCCGAGCGACGCCGCGCGCGTGGCCGCGCAACTGTGGAGCGTGGCGAACAGCACGGCCGGCGGACCCACCACCCCTTGATCCGGCACCGTGGGGTGCGGCGGCGGTCGCCGGTTCCGAGGCACAATCCGCGGGCCCATGCAACTCAGCGCCAGCCCGCGCCTGCTCCCCGCCGCCATGAGCTTCGAGTACTTCCACATCGTGGACGCCGGGAGGGCGCGCTCGAACAACGAGGATTCGGTCGAGGTCGACACCGTCAATGCGCTGGCCGTGTTGGCCGACGGCATGGGCGGCTACAACGCCGGCGAGGTGGCCAGCACGATGGCCACCTCGTTCATCAAGACCGAGCTCGGCCGCTGGCTGCACGAGGCGATGGGCCATGCCACCGACACCGAGGTGCGCCGGGCGATGGACATCTGCGTCGACAACGCCAACCGCGCGATCTTCAACGCCGCCAACTCCAACCCGCAGTACGCCGGCATGGGTACCACCCTGGTGGTGGCGGTGTTCCGCGAGTCGCGGCTGCTGCTCGGCCACGTCGGCGACTCGCGCGCCTACCGCTGGCGCGCCGGCCGGCTGTCGCAGATCACGCGCGACCATTCGCTGCTGCAGGAGCAGATCGACGCCGGGCTGATCACCGCCGAGCAGGCCGCGTTCTCGGCCAACAAGAACCTGGTCACGCGCGCCGTCGGCGTCGAAGACACCGTGCTGCTGGAGACCCACTTGCACGAAGTGCAATTGGGCGATGTCTACCTGATGTGCTCGGATGGCCTGTCCGACATGGTCGACGACGCCGGCATCGCACAGTTGCTGCAGACCCACGAGTCGATCGAATCGGCGGGACCGGCGCTGGTCGAAGCGGCCAATGAGGCCGGCGGAAAGGATAATATCTCCCTCATTCTGGTCCGCGCGGCCGGAGGTCCAGGGGGCACGGGGCGTTCGTGGTGGCCGTTCAAGCGCTGAGCGGAGCCCCGCGGGCCGCGGGTGGTGCGGCGTCAGGCCCACGACCGATCACTAGAGGATGAGCATGGGCAAGTTGGTGGTGTCGCTCGATGGTGTGGTCATCAAGGAGGTCCAGATCATCAAGGACAAGACCACGCTCGGCCGCCGGCCCTACAACGACATCGTGATCGACAACCTGGCGGTCAGCGGCGAGCACGCGGTGCTGCAGATGGTGGGCTCGGACGTCTTCATCGAAGACCTCAACAGCACCAACGGCACCTACATCAACGGCAAGGCCGTCAAGAAGCAGCTGCTGGCCCACAACGACACCGTCGAGATCGGCAAGTACAAGATCAAGTACCTGGTCGAGGAAGGTGGCGAGTACGAGAAGACGATGATCATGCGCCAGGGCCAAGGCGCTCCGGGTGCCCCCGCCGGCGCACCGCCGGCCTTCTCGCAGACCTCGGGGCTGGGCGCCAATTCAGGCTTCGGCTCGCTGGGCGCCAGCGCCAACCCGGCGTCGATCAAGGTGCTCAACGGCGCCGCGGCCGGGCGCGAGGTGGCCTTGACCAAGGTGGTCACCACCGTCGGCAAGCCGGGCGTGCAGGTGGCCTCGATCACCAAGCGGCCCGGCGGCTACGTGATCGCCCACGTCGAGGGCACGCACCGCCCGGCGATCAACGGCACGCCGCTGACCGGCGATTCCGTGCACCTGAAAAACGGTGACGTGATCGAGCTGGCCGGCACGCAGATGCAGTTCATCCAGGGCTGAGCACGCCGCTGGATAACGGCCTCGTGACGCTTGTCACGGCCGCTCATGGGCCCACGCAACTGCTGCCAGCGTCGTCGCCGTGAACGGCAATTTCCTGCCTTGCGCAGACGGGCGCTGCGCCGCAACATGCGGGTGACGTTGGCCCGCCCGAGCGCGCGCGTTGTAGACGCTGTGCCCGCGCTCGGCACGACTTGTGCCCATTGACCTTGTCCCCATGCAAATCCGCGTCCTCGGCTGTTCGGGCTCCATCGGCGGCGACTGCCGCACGACGTCGTTTCTGCTCGACAGCGACGTGCTGATCGACGCCGGCACCGGCGTGGGCGATCTCACGCTCGACGAGCTGATCGCCATCGACCACATCCTGATCAGCCATTCGCACCTCGACCACGTGCTGGCCATCGGCCTGTTGGCCGACAGCGTGATCCGCAACCGCAAGGCCCGCGAGCCGATCCAGGTGCATGCGCTGCCCGCCACCATCGACGCGCTGCGCGCGCACATCTTCAACGGCGTGATCTGGCCCGACTTCACGCGGCTACCGTCGGCCGAGGCGCCGCTGCTGAAGCTGGTCCCGTTCGAGATCGGGCAGGTCATCACGCTCGGCGAACGCCGCATCGAGGTGCTGCCTGCGGAGCACACCGTGCCTGCGGTCGGCTTTGCGGTGCTCGGCGCGCCGGTGGCCAAACGCGGCGCCTTCATCTTCACCGGCGACACCGGGCCCAACCCGGCACTGTGGACGCGCCTGCACGGCATGCGCATCGCCGCGCTGGCGATCGAGACGGCGTTCAGCGACGAGGAGCGCCAGCTCGCGCGCGTCAGCCGCCACCTGTGCCCTTCCGTGCTCGGCCAGGAGCTGGCGCGCCTGGAGCACCCGACCAACGTCTACATCACCCACATCAAGCCGGGTGAGGTCGACGCCGTGATGACCGAAATCGCCGCCCTCAACAGCCCCCATCGTGTGCGCGCGTTGACCCAGGGCCAGATCATCACGATCGACTAGTCGCGGCGACTCTGTAAGCGGTGTGACGCTGAGCGTCACTCGATGCCGAGGAAGCTGACGCAAATGGGCACTCCGGGTGTAACGGCCGTGAACTAACGCCCACTCGGAAGCCGGTTTGGAGGGTTCGGCGGCTGGCACGGCAACTGCATCCAATCCAGGCGGAACCAACCCAACCCTGTTCCCCAAGGAGAGCAAACTATGAAACGTATTCAGCAAGGCTTCACGTTGATCGAACTGATGATCGTCGTGGCGATCATCGGCATCCTGGCGGCGGTCGCGCTGCCGGCTTATCAGGAGTACACCGTCCGTGCGAAGGTGTCGGAAGTGATGCTGGCGGCTTCGTCGGCTCGCGTCGGTGTCGCCGAGTACGTCAATACGTACAGCGCGCTGCCGTCGCAAGCGTCGTTCACGCCGGAAAACCAAGTCACCAGGTACGTCCAAAGCGTGGGTTGGGACGGTGCCGCGATCACCGCGCAAGCCCAAGGCGAGCCCAAGATCAACGGTAGCACGCTCACGTTGACGGCCGCCCTGGCCAACAACAGCACCCAGGTGAACTGGACCTGCAACGGCACGATCGACGCGAAGTATCGTCCGTCGAGCTGCAAGTAATCCGTTAGCTGCAGAGCTGACCAAGAGGCCCCTTGTGGGCCTCTTCTCGTTTGGGCGGTGATGCCACGCATGAAACCGAACGCGGTTCACCCTCGCGCCGAACCAACCGGACTCGGCTGGGTCCTGTGGCCGGCGGCTGTGGCGCTGCCATGGCTTGTGCCGTCGCACGCGGCACCGTGGACCACCTTTCATGCCGATGCCGCAACGGCAGCAGCGCTGGCGGCGCTGGCGGCCTGGGCGCTCGCGCAGCCCGGCCGTTGGCCGCTCGACCGACTCGGCGTCGGTGCACTGGCTTTGGCACTGATCCCCCTCGCGCAGGCCATGAGCGGGCGGCTTCTCTATGCTGGGGATGGTGTCATGGCCGCCGCCTTCCTCGCCGCGGTGGCGGCTGCGGTGGCAATCGGCCGGCGCTGCGAGGCGCTCGCACCCGGCCGGTTGCCCGACGCGTTGTTCGCCGGACTGGGTGTTGCCGCGTTCGGCTCGACCGGGCTGGTGCTGTACCAGGGGCTTGGCCTCGACGCGCTGGGTGTGCTTGTCGCGCCGCTGCCGGATGGTCGCCGTGCTACCGCAAACGTGGGCCAGCCGAATCTGCTGGCGACGTTGCAGCTATGGGGTCTGCTCGCTTTGTGGTGGGCCTGGCTGCGTGGGCAAGCACGCAGTGGTGTTGCGCTGGCCGGCGCGGCGTTCCTCGTGTTTGCGTTGGCGGCCACCGAGTCACGCACCGGCGCTGTCGGCGCGCTCGTGCTTGCCGCAGCACTCGTCGCCTTTACCGACGGCCGTCGCGCCCGGGTCGCGCTCGCTGCGGCGGCGGTGTTGGTGGTGTACCTCGCGAGCTTGTTGATCTGGACATGGCCTGACTCAACAATGGGCGGCGCGCCGCCGCTCGAGCGCATCGCCATCGGCCGGCGGCCCTCGATCTGGCTCCTGATGATCGACGCGATCACGAGGGGCCCGGCGTTCGGATACGGCTGGAACCAGGGCACGCTGGCGCAGGAGGCGGTGGCTGCAACGCATGCTCCACTGGGGCTGGTGATCCAGCATGCACACAACGTCGTGCTCGACCTGATGGTGTGGAACGGGCCCTGGATCGGCGCAGCGGCCGCCGTCGCGCTGCTCGCCTGGTTTGTTGTCCGCTGGCGGGCCGTGCGCCGCCCGCCCGAGGTGGTGTTGCTGCTCGTGCCGACGCTGCTGCTGTGGCACGCCATGGTCGAGCTGCCGCACGTGCTGCTGGTGCTGCTGCTGCCCGCGGCGCTGGCCACCGGGGTGCTGCTGCAGCGCACCGGCGTGACGCCACCGTTGCGTGTGCCTCGGCCGCTGTGTGCCGTAGCGGTGCTGCTTCTCGTGGGCTATCTTGGGGCCGTATGGCTGCAGTACCGGGCGGTGGAAGATGATCTGCGTGCGAGCCTCGTGCGCGCCAGGCGCATCGGCGACCTGAGCCCGGTCCCGCCACCGCCGACGCCGCTGCTGGCACCACTCGGGGACGTGCTGCGCGCGGTGCGCGTGGTGCCGCAGGCCGGCATCGACGCGGCGACGATCGATGCACTGGAGCGTTCAGCGCGACGGTATCCGTCCGATGGGGCGCTGTTCCGGCTGGCGCAGGTCGCGGCCTTGAACGGCCGACCGGAACTGGCGGCGCAATCACTGCAGCGCCTGTGTCGCCTGTACCCGCAGGCAGCGTGCCGTGCCGCGCATGCTGCATGGAAGGCGCAATCCGAGAACAATGATGCGTTGCGCGGTGTGCCGCTGGGCGCGCCGTGAGCCTGTGACAAGCGTGTCCGTAGAATTCAAGAGTGCAATTGGCCCTCGCTGCGCAGGAGACGACCGAACCCTCCCCGCACGCTGGCCGCGCCCTGAGGAGGGCAAATGATGTTGGCTTGGTTCGATGCCCGTGCGGCCGGCCAGTTCGGCGCCGATTTGGCTGGTTGGTACACCTCGCAGCTGCCTCGCGAGGCGGCGTCGCTGAGCGAGAAGAAGTTCGCCGCGCGCACCGAGTCGGCGATGAAACAGATGGCGCGCCGGGTCGATGAGTTCAAGCTGCGCCAGACACTGAACGTCTACAAACGCGCGAAGCTGGCGAACGCATTCAAGTGGGCGCTGCGAGACGCGGGCTACAACACCGCGTACATCGACCAGCTCACCGAATGGCTGGTCGCCCGCCTTTGACCGGCTGACGACGATGGCGCTGTTCAGCTGGTTGAAGGCGCGTACCGAGCCAGCGGCGGTCTCCACCGCGATACCCGTACCACCCACGCCCAACGCCGCGCGGCGGGGCATCGAGCTCATCGACCAGGGCCTGCTCGACGCGGCTGCGCAGGCGCTGCGGCAGGCGGTGGCCGACGATCCGCACGACGCGGCCGCCTGGACCAACCTCGGCTACGTGCTCGTTGAACTGCAGCGCCATGCCGAGGCGGAGGCGCCGCTGCGAGAGGCGCTGCGGCTGGCGCCGAATTCGGTGGACGCCCACTACATGCTGGCCGGGGTGCTGCAAGCGCGCGGTGACGGCGACGCTGCCATCGCAGCGCGCCAAGCCGCACTGGCGCTGCAGCCGCATCTGGAGCCATGCCGCCGCGACCAGGTGCGCGCGCTCGTCGCGCGCGGCGACGCTGCGGCGGCGCTGACACTGGCCGACGAAGGCCTTCGCATCGAGCCACGCTCGGTGGCGCTGTTGCTGGGCGCCGGCGAGGCCCTTGCCGGCCTCGGCCGCTGGCGCGACGCCGCCGAGCGTGTTGCCGCGGCCTGTTCGGCGCAGCCCGGCGTGTCTGCACTGTGGTGCACTCTCGGCGACGCCCGCAAGGCCGCCGGCGAGCGCGGGCCAGCCATAGAGGCCTATCGCCGCGCCGTTGTGCTGGCGCCATCGGACGCTGCGCTGGAGCTGCGTCTGGGCGCGGCGCTGCATGCGGACGGCCAGATCGACGCAGCGCTGACGGAGTACCGGCGCGCGCTGGCGCTGGACGCGACGCTGGCCGAGGCGCACAGCAACATGGCCGCCGCACTGAAGGCCAAGGGCGATGTCGAAGGTGCCATCGCCAGCGGGCGGAGCGCGGTGGCGTTGCGGCCGGATTCTGCCGATGCTCACACCAACCTCGGCAATGCCCTGCAGGTCGATGGCGATCTGGTCGGAGCCGTTGCCGCTTACCAGCGAGCGCTGCAGCTGCGCACCGACGCCGTGGCGCACAACAACCTCGCTGGCGCGCTGATCAACCAGGGACGTATCGACGAGGCGCTGCAATTGCTGGAAGAGGCGCTGCGGTTGCAGCCGGGCTACGCCGCCGCCGAAAGCAACCGACTGTTCGCCCTCAACTACCACCCCGACAAGAGCGCCGCCGAGATCTTCCAGGGTTACCGTGCTTTCGAGGCCCGGCTGGTGACCACGGTGGGTGCACCGACAGTGCTGCACGGCAACGACCGGCGCGTCGATCGCCGATTGCGAGTGGGCTATGTTTCAGCGGACTTCCGGCACCACCCGGTGCGCTACTTCCTGGAGCCCCTGCTGTCGCAGCACGACAAAACCGCGGTCGAGGTCTGGGCTTATGCCGAGGGCGTGGAGGAGGACGCGACCACGGCGCGCTACCGGGCTTGCGTCGATCATTGGGTACCGACCACCGGGCTGGACGACGAGGCGCTTGCGCGGCGCATCGCTGCCGACGGCATCGACATCCTGGTCGACCTCGCCGGTCACACTGGCCAGAACCGGCTCGCCACCCTCGCGCGCAAGCCCGCGCCGGTGTCGCTGTCATGGCTGGGCTTCGGCTACACGACGGGGCTGAGGTCCATCGACTACTTCCTCACCGACACCCATGCAGCGCCACCGGGCAGCGAGGCGTTGTTCGCCGAGACGCCTTGGCGCCTGGGCGGATCGTGTTTTGTCTACCGACCGGCCGAGATGGGAGAAGTCGGTCCGTTGCCGGCCCTGGGCAACGGCCATGTGACATTTGGCTCGCTCACGCGGGCGATTCGGATGAATGCGCACACCGTGCGCGCTTGGTCGCGCATCCTGCAGCGGGTGCCAGGGTCGCGGTTGGTCGTCGATAGCCAGAACTACAAGCAGACGGCGATGCAGCAAGCGTTGGTGGAGCGGTTCGCCGCCCATGGCATCGCGCGCGAGCGGCTGGACATCGGCTTTCGGTTTCCAGCCGCACCCCAGCTACGCCGCCTGGACATTGCGTTGGACTGCTTTCCGCACAACTCGGGGACGACGCTGTTCGAGTCATTGTGGATGGGCCTGCCGTTCGTCACGCTGGCGGGGCGGCCGAGCGTCGGGCGCCTGGGCAGTTCGATCCTGCAAGGCTTAGGTCGCAGCGAGTGGATCGCCGAAGACGAAGACGGCTACGTCGAACGCGCCGTCGCGCTGGCGTCGGACCTGCCGGCGCTGGCGGCGCTGCGTGCCGGGCTGCGCGAGCAGATGCGCAGCAGCGCGTTGATGGA
>DATDJF010000061.1:0-2138 GCA_036520715.1 Burkholderiaceae bacterium
TCCATCAACGCGCTGCTGCGCATCTGCTCGCGCAGCCCGGCACGCAGCGCCGCCAGCGCCGGCAGGTCCGACGCCAGCGCGACGGCGCGTTCGACGTAGCCGTCTTCGTCTTCGGCGATCCACTCGCTGCGACCTAAGCCTCGCAGGATCGAACTGCCCAGGCGCCCGACGCTCGGCCGCCCCGCCAGCGTGACGAACGGCAGGCCCATCCACAATGACTCGAACAGCGTCGTCCCCGAGTTGTGCGGAAAACAGTCCAACGCAATGTCGGCCTCCCGCAGCACGGACCATGGTGGCGTATGAAACCCGAGCTCGAGCCGGCTGGGATCGATTCGATGGGCCGCAAAGCGAGCCCGCAGCTCGCCGCAGATCGCAGCGTCGACATAGTTGCGGCTGTCGACGACCAGGCGTGAGTGCGGCACTTGCTGCAGGATGCGCGCCCAGACGCGCACCACGTGCTCGTTCAGACGGACCGCGCGGCTGAGGGTGATGAAAGTGACGGCGCCGCGCGCGAGCGCCGGCAGCGCCGGGACCTCGCCCATGCCCTCGGCCGGTCGGTAGACGAAGCACGAGCCTTCCAAGCGCCACGGCGTTTCGGCGAACAACGCCTCACTGCCAACAGGCGCACACGCCGCATCGGTCAGCAGCCAGTCGATGGCCGGCAGGCCCGTGGTGTACCCATAGCCCAGCCACGACAGCGACACCGGCGCCGGCTTGCGCGCGAACACGCCCAACCGGTTGTTCGCCGTGTGGCCGGCGAGGTCGACGAGCACGTCGATCGCATCGGCGCGGACGCGTTCGGCCAGCGCGTCGTCGCTCATGCCCGCCGTCGGCACCCAGTGGTCGACAAGCCCGCGGTAACGGGCCGTGGCCTCGTCCTCGCCTGCCAACTCGGCATAGGCCCAGGTCTCGACAGCTGCCTTGTCGTGATGCGCCAGCAGCGGCTCGAGAAAGTACGCCACCGGGTGGCGGCGCAGGTCGGGCGACACGTAGCCCACACGCAACCGCCGCGCCGGATTGCGGTCGTTCGAGTGCGGTCGCCGAGCGGCACGATGCGGCTGCCCGAAGCGACGGTCGAACTCGCGGTAAGCGTCGTAAATCTCGGCCGCCGACGTGTTGCTGTGGTAGTTGAGAGCGAACAGCAAATTGCCGTGGCCGCCAGCGTGGTCGGGCGCTTCCGCCAAGGCGCGCCGGTAGCAGTCGATGGCGCCATCGAGGTCACCGCGCTCCTGCAACGCATTGCCCAGGTCGCCCAGCGTCTCGGCATGCCCCGGCCTCAAGGCCAGCGCGCGCTCCAAGTGTTCGATCGCCGCACCGATCTGCCCGTGGTCCTTGTACAGCAGCGCCAGTCGCACGTGCAGACCTGCGTCGGCGGGGCGCAGCGCGAGCGCACGCCGCCAAGCGTCGGCAGCTTCCTCGTAGCGGCCGCGCTGTTGCTGCAGCAGACCTAGATTGCCGAGGATGCCCGGGTCGGAGCGGTCGAGCCGATGGGCACAAGCGTAGCTCTCGACGGCGGCATCGAGTTCGCCCTGGGCTTCCTGTGCCAGCGCCAGCCCGACCCAGGCCGCCGCGAAGCCTTCGCGCAGACGGATCGCCTCTCGCATGTGCTGCGCCACGCGCGCCGGCTCACCTTGGTTCAGCAGCGCCAACCCGAGGTTGTAGTGCGCTGAGGCGGACTGTGCATCGAGCCGCAGCGCGCCCTCGTATTCGCCGATGGCGGCGTCGGTCTCGCCGGCGGCAGCCAGCGCGTTGCCCAGGTTCATCCGCGCCGCAGCCGAAACCGGATCCAGCGACACGGCTTGGCGCAGCGCCACCACGGCAGCCGCAACGTCACCGTTGTCGAGAGCCGCCTGGCCCTGCGCAACGAGCGCACTGGCGCGCGCGGCCGGTGACTTGTCGCGAGCGCCGAAACCGCCGAGCAACCGCCACTTCATCGCGCCGCCCCGGCGGCCCAGCGTGCGAACATCTCGCGGTAGGCGCGCTCGACCTTGCGCGCGAACGCCGGCTCGTCCATCAACGCGCTGCTGCGCATCTGCTCGCGCAGCCCGGCACGCAGCGCCGCCAGCGCCGGCAGGTCCGACGCCAGCGCGACGGCGCGTTCGACGTAGCCGTCTTCGTCTTCGGCGATCCACTCGCTG
>DATDJF010000062.1:0-2164 GCA_036520715.1 Burkholderiaceae bacterium
TGATCAGGTAGTTGAGCAGCTGGCTCGCGCCCGGCACCGCATCCTGTCCGAAGCGCACGTTCGCCGCGGTGTGGTAGTTCGTGAAGTGCGTCGCGAACGCGTTGACGAACAGCACCTTCTCGCCGGTCTCGGGGTGCGTGCGCACCACCGGGTGCTCGGCATCCGGGAACTGCGCATGCAGTGCCAGGCGCTTTTCGATCGGCATCGCGGCGCCGAAGCTGGCCTCGATGCTGTGGCGGGCACGCAGGCCGGCGATCTGCGTCTTGATGATCTCGGGCAGCTTCTCGTAGGCCAGCACCATGTTGGCCCACATCGTGTCGCCGCCCACCGGCGGGCACTCGACGCAGCGCAGCACACAGCCGAAAGGCGGCTTCTCGCGCCAGGTGGCGTCGGTGTGCCAGCTGTTCTCGTAACGATCGTTGGGCTGGTCGGGCGACTTGTAGATACGCACCAAGCCGGGGTTCTCGGGGTCGCTGCCGGCCACCGGGTGGTCTTCCAGCTCGCCGAAGTGGCGTGCGAAGGCCACGTGTTCGGCGCGGCTGATGTCCTGGTCGCGGAAGAACAGCACGCGGTGCTTCAGCAGCAGTGCGCGGATCTCGGCCACCATCGCGCTGTCGCGCGACGCGACGCCGAGGTTGACGTTGCTCAGCAGCGCGCCGATGCTGCAGGTCAGCGGCTCGACCTTGATCGAGTCAGCCAGTGAGGCGGCGCGCACGACGGCCGGCGCTGCGGAAAGGGTGGTGCTCATAGTCGGGTGTCTCCTGTCAGCCGAGGCGGGCTACAGGCCGCCTTCGATGGACAGGACTTTAGGACCGCCCCCCGCTGCCCACCCCCCCATCGCAGAGGGGGGAGGCCCACTCCCCGCTACGCCGCGTCGAGCAAGCCAAGAATGCGTGCGCGCTGCACCACCTGTTTGCGCGTGCCCGCGTCGAGCTTGGCAAACAGGTTCTTCATGTGCCACTTGATCGTCGCCTCGCCCACCTGCATGGCCAGCCCGATCTCCTTGTTCGAGAGGTTGCGAGCCAGCAGTTCCAGCACCTCGCGCTCCTTGGGTGTCAGCGCCATGCTCGGATTCGAGCGCAGCCGCGCAGCCTCGCTCGCTGGGGGCGGCGCGCGCATCGGCGCCGCCAATGGCCCGGGCACGTCCGGATGGCCGAGGCCCCCGCCGGACGGTTCCTGCAGCGCCTGCCGCGCCCAGTCGCCGAGCGAGGGATGCGCGTCGCCGAAGACGCGCAGCAGCCCATAGGTCTGCGCCAGATCGGCGGCCTCGCGCAGCAGGCCCAGCGACTTTTCGCCACAGCGGTCGAGCGCGAAGGCGCGCAGGCCGAGCAGTTCGATGTGCAGGCGCCCCTGCTTCAGCTGCTGCGCCAGCGCATCGGCACGCGCCAGGGGGTCGAGCGCGCGGCGCCAGTCCTGCGCCGCGATCGCGGCATGGCCGAGGGCCAGATCGCGCAGCACTTCGACGCTGCGCCGCCACAACCGCCCCCGGGGACTCGCGGGCTCGGCCAGCAGCGCATCGATCTGCTCGCACAGGTCGCGGCAGGTCTCGGGGCGGTAGCGCCGCGCATGCAGCCGCACCTGATCGGCCAGGCTGGCCACGCACAGCCGCGGCAGACGTCGCGCCACGCCCGCGGCATGCATGGCGCCGAGCAGTTCCAGCGCGCGGTTCTCGGCACCCTCGGCCGTCGCCATGCGCGCCAGGGTGCGGTAGCCGAGCAGCACGGCCTCGGGCAGGCCGCTGCGCTCGAGCACGTCGAGCCGGTTGGCCAACAGTGCCGCAGCTTCGGCCGGCTGGTTGCGCTCCCATAGGGCCGCGGCGAGCAGCGCGCCCAGCATCGCGGCGAAGGGGTCGCGCCGACCCAGTTCGGCCTCGGCCTGGGCCAACGCGGGACGCAGCACCTTCTCGGCCAGCAGCACCTGCCCTTCCCACAGGTAGGTCAGGCCGACGATGAAGTCGCCCCAGCGGCTGAGGTAGCCCAGCCCCGCGACCGTGTCGCCGCCCGGGGCTTGCTGCCGGCGCAAGCGCGCCAGCGCCGGTTCGCCCTCGAGCAGCATACGGAAGGCCGAGCGATTGGCATGGATCCTGAGCAACCTCGGGTCACGCAACGGTGGCACCTCGGCCCGCGGATCGTGCAGTTCGGCGAAGTGGTCGGGATCGTCGGCA
>DATDJF010000063.1:0-4441 GCA_036520715.1 Burkholderiaceae bacterium
GAAGTGGTGGCGGCTACGGTGGACGACCTGCTGTGGGTCGAATATCCGGCCGATGCGTCGGATGACGAGCCCATGGAAGGCTGGCTGCTGCGGGTGATCGGCAAGGGCCAGAAAGAGCGCGAGGTGCCAGTGCCCATCGACGTGGTGGGCGAACTCAGCCGGTACCTGGTGTCCCGCGGGCTCGCCGAAGATCCTGAGGACATCGGCAACCAGGGCGCTCATCTGCTCGGCAGGGCCAGCGATGCCGCCGAGCTGGCGCCCGGGCTGAGCACGGGGCAATCCATCGACCCCCGCCAGGGAATCGCCGCGACGACCTTCTACGACCAGATCAAGGCGTTCTTCACGGACTGCGCCGACGTGCTGCGGGGGCAGGGCGACGCCAAGGGGGCCGAGCGGTTTGCGAAGGCCAGCACGCACTGGATGCGGCACTCGCACGCGAGCCACGCGATCGCCGGCGGCATGCCGATCGAGATCGCGCAGCAGAACCTCGGCCATGCGTCGCTGGCCACCACGACGGTCTACGTCACCACCGAAAAGCGCCGCCGCATGAAAGCCATCGAGGCGTTCTGGGGACGGTAGGCGCTACGCCTGTGAACGGCGGCCAGGATCCGCGCCTATTCGACGGTGAGGGCGCGGTTTTGCAGTGAGCGGGTGCTCCAAGCACCGTCGGGTTTCGGGTTTGGGGTTGGGTTCGATTTTTTAATCGAAGGCCCCTGCCAGGCCGCCGGAGGCGCCCCGACCGGGCATGTACCCATGTTCGGTCCCATTGGCCGGCGGTGGGGGGTATCCAGCTGAGGGTGTCAACGCCCGCGCGTGGCGGGGGTGGTTGTCGTGCGGTCGGGCGCCGCGCAGCTCACGGATGGGCCGGGCCGTGCGCTGTACAACACACGACGATGCCGAATTAAGTCGGGTGCGACGCGGTCCATTGCTTGGCGGCGGTCGACCGTGTCGCACCCTACACCGTGCCGATGAAGGCGGTGCTGCAGCAGTGTTGCACCCTGGGACGAGTCCGTCCAGCACCTTTGGCTCGAAGCCCGGGGATGCACATGGACCGTTCAGCCCGCCTGTTCCTGTGCGCGCGTTGCCGCGACCAAGTGCTGCTGTGTTCCCACTGCGACCGCGGCCAGCAGTATTGCAGCCGAGCGTGCTCCAGCGTCAGTCGGCGTGAGCGACGGCGCGAGACGGCCGGGCGATATCAGAGCAGTCGTGGCGGCCAGCTCAAGCATGCCGCGCGCAGCGCGCGCTGGCGCCAACGCCGACGTTCGCTGCGCCAGGTCAACACCGGCATGGACATCGATAAAGTGACGCACCAGGGTTGCCTGGACGCGCCGGCCGATGCTTCACTGCCGGCATGCAACACCCCCAGCGTCAGCGAGGACTCCATCGACAGCGAATCGTCGGCCGACGCCACCTCGGCGGCGAGCGCCGGCAAGGTCGGGTTTGCTGCTCTGGTGTGCCGGCGCTGCGGCCACCTGCTGCGCGCGCATGTACGCCAGCACCATGGGCACCCGAACAGCGCGCGGTCGCGTCCCGCGCATGACCATCGCCCTGGAGCTGGCCGCGCGCATTGAGCGTCTGTACACGGTCGAACGTTGGCGCGTGGGGACCATCGCGCGTCAGTTGCACGTGCACCGCGACACCGTGCGCCGCGTCCTGCGCGAACACAGCCTCGCGGCGCCAGGCGTGCCGTTGCGCCGCTACCTTGTCGATCCGTACCGGCCCTTCATCCTGCAGACGCTGCAGCAGTACCCGACACTGACCGCCAGCCGGCTGCACGACATGGTGCGCGAACGCGGCTATGCCGGGCAAGCCAGTCACTTCCGCCACTTGGTGGCTTCGATGCGCCCGCGTCCGCCGGCCGAAGCCTACCTGCGCTTGCGCACGCTGCCGGGTGAACAGATGCAATGCGACTGGGGTCACTTCGGACACTTGCAAATCGGCCGCGCGCGACGTCCCCTGATGGGCTTCGTGATGGTGCTGAGCTACTCGCGGCGCATCTTCTTGCGCTTTTGCCTGAACGCCCAGATGGACAGCTTCCTGCGCGGCCACGTCGAGGCGTTTGCCTCGTTCGCAGGACTCGGCAGGACCATCCTGTACGACAACCTGAAGAGCGTCGTGCTCGAGCGCGCGGGCGACGCGATCCGCTTCAATCCGGAATTCCTGGCCTTCGCCAAACACTACCGCTTCGAACCGCGTCCGGTGGCCGTCGCCCGAGGAAATCAAAAAGGTCGGGTCGAACGCCAAATCGACTTTGTTCGCAAGTCGTTCTTCGCCGCGCGCGAGTTCACCGACGTGGCCGACCTGAACGCGCAGGCACGCCAGTGGTGCGAGGGCAAGGCGTTCGATCGGCCCTGGCCCGAGGACGACACGTTGAGCGTGCGCCAGGCCTTCGCGGTCGAGCAGCCGCGCCTGCTCGCTGTGCCGGCCGCCGGCTACGCCCTGGGTCAGCGGCTGGATGTGGCCGTGGCCAAGACGCCCTACGTGCGCTTCGATCTGAACGACTACACGCTGCCGCACACCCACGTGCGCCGGACCGTCTCGGTGCTGGCCGACGAGCAGCGCGTGCGCATCTTCGACGGCTTGCGCGAACTGGCCGATCACCCCCGCAGCTTCGACCGTCATCAAACGATCGAGGACCCGACCCACCTGCAGGGCCTGGTCGCGCATAAGCGCCATGCCCGCGCGCACCGCGGCTGCGACGCGCTGGCCCAGGTCGTGCCCGCCAGCGCCGAATTGCTGCTGATGGCGGCCGAGCACGGCCACAACCTGGGCAGCATCACCGCCGCGCTGCTGCGCCTGCTCGACCAATACGGGGCGGCCTCGCTGCAAGCCGCCGTCCTCGTTGCCGTCGCCCGCCGGGTGCCGCATCCGAACGCCGTGCGTCTTGCACTGGCGCACGAGCGCGAACGCGCCGGCCGACCTCCCGCGCTGGCTCTGGCGCTGCCCGAGCACGTGGCGCGACGCGACGCGCCGATGCGCACGCATTCGCTGGCTTCATATGACCGCCGCTACGACAAACCCAAGGACACCGACGATGACTGAGCCGAACACCGCTGGCCACGCCTCGCACGCCGAACTGCGTGCGCAGGCTGCCGAACTGCGCCTGCATGGTCTGCTGGCCCATTGGGACGAGTTGATGGGGCAGCCCGAGACCGAACAGCGCGTGCGCCAGTGGTTGTCCTGGGAGAGCACCGAGCGCATCCATCGCAGCCTCGAGCGCCGACTGCGCGAGGCGCATCTGGGTCGCTTCAAGCCCCTGGCCGACTTCGACTGGAGTTGGCCCAAGGCGTGCGACCGCACGGCCATCGAGGAGCTGATGAGTCTGCAGTTCCTCGCCGACGCCAGCAGCGTCGTGCTGTTCGGCCCGAACGGGGTGGGCAAGACGATGGTGGCGGCCAACATCGCTCACCAGGCGGTGCTGCAAGGCCATACGGCGCTGTTCACCACCGCCGGCCAGATGCTCAGCGAGCTCGCTGCGCTGGACAGCGATTCGGCCCTGCGCAGGCGACTGCAACACTACGCCGCGCCGGACCTGCTGCTCATCGACGAGGTCGGCTACCTCTCGTACTCCAATCGGCATGCCGACATGCTCTTCGAGCTGATCAGCCGGCGCTACCTGCACAAGAGCACGCTGGTGACCACGAACAGAAGATTCGCCGACTGGGGCGAGGTCTTCCCGAACGCCGCGTGCGTGGTCTCGCTGGTCGACCGGCTGATGCATCGTGCCGAGGTTGTGCGCATCGAGGGTGATTCGTATCGCCAGAAGGAAGCCGAAGAGCGCGCCACACAAAGGGACGCTGCGCGCAGCGCGGCCGCGCGCACGAAAGCAGCCGCGGCGCGCAAGCCGCGTTCGTGATGCCGCCCCGACAGGGCCCCGCCTCGAGGCGACGGCAGCGGCGCAAACACGCGTCCCGCACGACGGCTGCGTTGCACCTGCCGTCGCACTGGTCGCCCCGGCAGGCGCTCGCGGTGTTCGAGTGCATCGAGCTGATTCGCGACCAACTCTGGCTCGCCTACGGGCCCGACATCCAACGCGCCTGGCGCGATCAACTCGTGCCCGAGCGCAGCCCCTGCGACTTCGATCCCAACTTGCCGTTCTGAGGAGCGCACGCGCGTCGCTCGATGCGTTGCGGCGTCCGGGCCGTGGCGCTGGAGCTTGCCTGGTGAATGGGCCTGTGCAGAGCCCGCTGCACAGCCACGAGGTCGCCCGGCGGCCACCCCCGCGGGCATGAATGCCAACGATCGGGGCGAGGCCTCCTATCAACCGTTCGAGTGCCAGTGGCCGTCGGACCCTTCTTGCCGGCAAAACCAAAACCGCGTCCTCACCGTCAAATAAGCGCGGATCTACGCCGGCGCTGACACCTGGTGTCGTGAGCTGAGAATGGTTGCTCGGCGGCTCGTAAAGGCATTCGTTTTTGTCGCTGTAGGGGTGTCCACGAAG
>DATDJF010000064.1:0-9753 GCA_036520715.1 Burkholderiaceae bacterium
GTGCGCTGCGGCCGGGCCAGGCGGTGCGCGAGGCGGACCTGAAGGCGCGCCAATGGTTCGCCGCCGGCGATACCGTGCGCGTGATCAGCGCCGGCCCCGGCTTCGCGATCAGTGCCGACGGCCAGGCCCTCGCGGCCGGCATCGAGGGCCGGCCCGTCAAGGTCCGCATCGAGGGAGGCCGCGTCGTCAGCGGCCGCGCCACCGCCGAACGCCGCGTCGAGGTGATGCTGTGAGCCGCCGCCCGACCGTCCCAAGGCGGCTCGCTCCCCCTTGGGGGGACGCGAGCGCAGCGAGCAAGGGGGCGCATCATCGCGGCAGCTACGTTTCGTCACGCTTTGATCCCCCCGGATCGCGTGCCGGGGCCGGAAACGGTGCAGCCAGGGCTAAAGTCGGCGCCGCGCCTTCCGATACCAACCTCATCACAGGGGTGCGTTGAACCGCACACACTGGAGTCCATGATGAAAATCGGTCCGCTCGAAAACAAACCCGCACTGGCGCCTGCCGGTGCCGCCCGCAAGCCCGCCCCAGGGGATGCCGCCACGGCGTCGTCGAGCCCCGAGCCCAGCGCCAAGGTGGAGTTGTCCGCCGCGGCGAGCGTGATCGCCAGCGGCTTGGCCGACGGCTCGTTCGACGCACAAAAGGTCGAGCGCCTGACGCGCGCCATCCGCGACGGCCACTACCAGATCGATGCGCAGGCGATCGCTGATCGCCTGCTCGGCAACGCACGCGACCTGCTCGATCGCGGCACCAAGTAATCAGTCATGGGCCACGCGGCCGTGCGCAGCGAAGCGGCCACGCGCGACGTGGCCGGCGGCGTTTCCAACGCCGAACTCGAGGCGGTGCTGCAACGCGTGGAGCAGCACCTCGACGATCTGCAAGGCGCTCTGAGCGCGCGCGACATGCCCTGCATCGAGTTGCACGCCGGCGAGCTGCAGAAGGCGCTGTCGCTGGCCGTCGAACGTTTCATGCAGGCCGCCCGTCGCGGCGGCCCGCCGTTGCCGCTGCGTCGCCGCCTCGGCCTGGCCAGCGCGCAGGTCGCGGCCCAGCGCGACGCGCTGGCGCGCGCCACCGCCGCACTGGACCGGGCGATCGACGTGCTGATGCCGGGCCACGGCTCCGCGCTGTACTCGCCCAGCGGCACCCCCCACACCCGCCGCAGCCGCTCGTCGATCGAAGCCTAGGGCGCGAGGGCCGGCACCTGCGTGCTGGCCGAGGCCACGCCACGGCTTGGCAGCCCTATATGAGGGCAACGCTCGATTGCCGTCATCGGTCGCCTGTGCAAACATGTATGCATCGCAACGGAGGGACGGGGAGCGCCGCGCTCGGTGTTCGCCGCCCGTTGGCACAAAAAACAGGACCCGTGGTGGCTTCAGAGAGCAGACCCACTCGATTCCCCTCGCGCCAGCCGCGCACGTCTCGCCCTCCGCGTTCGTCCCACCCTCCCCGCTCCACTCACACGCCGTCGACGGCCGAGACGATGCCGTGGCCGCAGACCTCGCCGGCCGATTCGGTGCGGCGCTCCACCGCCGTGCGGCTGCGCCAGTTCACTCTGGGTCTGTCGCTGCTCGCCGGCACTTCGGCGGCGGTGGCGCTGGCCGCGCTGGCGCCGCTGCTGGCAGGCACCACGCCGGCCGAACGTGTGCACACGCAACTGCTGATCGTGCTGTTCCCGGCGGCGTTGTCGTTCGGTGCGCTGGTCGCGCTGGTGCTGGTGCAATGGCGTGCGCGCCGCCTGGCGGCCGACACCTTGCGCCGCACTGCGCGCGAGCTGCAGCGTGGCGCCTGGCGCTCGGCGGTCGAGCGCATGCGCGACATGCCGCCGGCCGAGCCCTCGGCGTTCGGCGACCTGGCCGATCAGGTCGAGGGTGTGATGGGCGAGTCGGAGCGCCGCTGGCAGGCGCGCGTCGAGTTGTCGCACGAGTGGTACTGGGAGACCGACGAGCGGCATCGCCTGTCGTCGTTGTCGGCCGAGGCACCGATGATCAAGCCGGCCGGCCGCGCATTGGGCGACTTGCTGGGACGCCGCCACGACGAGCTGCCTTTCCTGCATCCGCCAGCGGGGGGTTGGCCCGCATTCAACCAGATGCTCGAGCGGCAGGAGGGCTTTCGCGACCTCGAGCTCGAGGTCGAGGGCCTGGGCGGGCACGCACGCGGCTGGGTGTCGCTCACCGCGCGCCCGCGCTTCCACCGCGACGGCCGCTTCGCGGGCTTCGAAGGCGTCGGCCACGACATCACGGTGCATAAAGAGTCGTTTCGCAGGCTGCAGGCGAGCGAGCAGCGCTACGCCGTGCTGGCCGGCCTGTCGGCCGACTGGTACTGGGCCACCGACGCCGCGCACCGCTTCATCCGTCCCGACGAGGAGCTGCGGCGCCGCCTGGGTGACCTGGCGGTGAGCTCCGAAGGCCGCACGCGCTGGGAGCTGTACCCGCACGCACTGACCGAGGCGCAATGGCGCGCCCATCGCGCCGACCTCGATGCCGGGCGGCCCTTCCAGGCACTGGAGTTCCACATCGCGCGCGGCGACGGCACGCCGATCTGGGTGTCGGTCAGCGGCGCGCCGCGCTTCGACGACGGCGGGCGCTTCCTCGGCTACCACGGCGTCGGCCGCGACGTCACGCTGCGCAAGAAAGCCGAGCAGATGCTGATCGTGCACAACCGCCAGCTGCAATCCGCGGTGGCCGCACGCACGCGCGAGCTGGAGCTGGCCAATCGCGACCTCGAGGCCTTCGCGCGCCATCTGGCGCACGAGTTGCGCACGCCGATCGGCCACGTGCAAGGCCTGGCCGAGCTGCTGCGCCGGCGCCTGGGCGAGCAGCAACGCAGCGAGACCAGCGAGTTGCTCGATCTGCAGGTGCGCGCCGCGCACGAGATGCTCACCACGCTCGAGGCGCTGCTGGCGTTGGCGCGCAGCTCGAGCGAAGCGATCGAGCGCAGCAACGTCGACCTCAGCCACCTCGCCGAAGAGGTGGCCGCGGGCCTGCCGCCGGTGGAGCGCACGGCACCCGTGCTGTGGCAGATCGAGCCCGGCCTGCACGGCTGGGCCAGCGAGTCGCAGATGCGCATCGTGCTGGCCAATCTGCTCGGCAACGCCGCCAAGTTCACGCGCCGCACGCCCGAGCCGGTGGTCGCGCTGTGCAGCGTGCTCGGCGCCGACGGCCAGCTCGTCTACCAGGTGCGCGACAACGGCGCCGGCTTCGACGCCGCGCTCGCATCACGGTTGTTCCAGCCGTTCCATCGCCTGCACGACGAAAGCGACTATCAAGGCACCGGCATCGGCCTGACGATCGTGCAGCGCATCATCCAGCGCCACGGCGGCGCCATCCGCGCCATCGGCGACCTCGGCCGCGGCGCCTGCTTCGAGTTCAGCCTCGGCGCCCGCGAAGCCGGCGCCAGCACGATGGGCACCCTGCCCGACGTGTCGCAGCCGCAGCCGCTGGATTCGACGGCGGCGCCGTCGCGCGAGCTGGCGGCCTAGGCGGCCACCGAGCCGCCCGCCTCAGAATTTGTAGGCCAGGCGCAGGCCGCCCCAGTGGCGGCCGTTGACCACGATCGGAGCCGCCGCCTCCTTGAGCAGCACGAACTGCCCGCCGCCCATGTCGCGCCGATAGGTCTGCAGCAGGAACGGCTTGCTGTTGCGCGCCGACGCCAGGCCGGTGCGATCGTTGAAGATGCGGCGGTTGCGGCAGTTGGCGGTGTTCCACGCCACGTCGCCTGCGCGCTGCGGGTGGTTGTACTTCTGGTTGTGGCAGGCGATGTAGCCGTTGCGGTCGGCCGCGATGCAGAACACGATCTGCGGATCGAAGCCGAGCATCGACTCCTGCACCTGCGGGAACAGCTGGTCGGCCAGCTTGGCGAAACGGGTCAGGTGCTGCTGCGGGTCGCTGCCGGTGATCGGCACGTAGCGCTCGTCGAACAGTTCGTCGGGCGTGGCGTGGCCCTGGCGCAGGGCGTCTTCCAGCAGCGCGCGAATGCGACCCGCAGCGTCTTGCGCGGCGGCGATGAACTTGCTGTCCGCGGTCTCGATGCCGCAGGCCGCGGTCACCTCGATCAGCCGCTCCGACACTCGCAGGAAGCCCTCGGTGCGCTGCAGCGTCGACGACAGCGTGGTGTTGGTGCCGTGCATCTCGCGCTCGATCTCGCCCATGTGGCGGTCCAGCCCGTCGCACATCTCGCGGCCGCGGCCGGCCGCCGACTCGATGCGCCCGATCGTCTGCACCAGCTCGTCCAGCGCACGGTGCACGCCGCCTTGCGGCTGGCTGCCGTCCTGGCGCTGGATCTCGCGCGCCAGCGCCTCGATGCGCTCGTCGAGCCGGCCCACCGTCTCCAGAATGCGGCGCGACGACTCGTCGACCTTGGACGCGAGCTCGCGCACCGCGTCGGCCACCACGCTGAAGCCGCGCCCGGCTTCGCCGGCGCGCTTGGCCTCGACCGAGGCGTTGAAGGCCACCAGCCGCGTCTGCAACGCGACCTTGGTGATCTGGCCGGCGGCGCTGGAGACGTCGCGCAGCGTGTCGACGATGCCCGAGACCTCGCTGCCGACGTCGGCGATCGCGCTGCGTGCGCGCTCCACCGCCTGCGTGCTCTGGCTGGACTCGTCGACGATCGTGTGCTGGCCCTGCGTCACCACGCCGAGCTGCTGGGCCAAGGCCTGCACCTTGTGCACCTGCGCACCGGCGGCCTTGATGGTGTCGTCGATGGCGCCGCGCACCTGCGCCGCGTCGCGGCCGAGCGTCGACGCTTCGCGGTTGATGTCGTTGATCAGCGCACGGGCGTCGAGCGGCGGCGGCACTTCAACGGGGGCTGCCGCGGGAGCTTGTTTTTTCAGCAGGGCGAACATGATGGATCCTGGAACGGGTGAATGCACTCACCACTGGCGCAGCTTGCTGCGCAGCCGTGCGATCGACTGGCTGTGCAACTGGCAGATGCGGCTCTCGGTGACGCCGAGCACGGCCGCGATCTCCTTCAGGTTCATGTCGTGTTCGTAGTACATGCTCATCACGTGCTGCTCGCGCTCGGGCAGGCGGCCGATGGCCTCGACCAGGGCCTCGCGCATGCGCTGGTCCTGCAGCATCGCCAGCGGGTTGGCGGCTTCGTCGGCGACGTGGCGGTCGAGGAAGTCGTCGCCATCGGCGCCCGACAGGTCCTCCAGATGGAACAGCTGTGTGCCGCGCACCTTGCCGAGCAGCTCCTGGTAGTCGGCGAGCATCATGCCCATCTCGTCGGCGATCTCGCTTTCGCTCGGCGCGCGCTGCAGCCTCTGCTCGAGCTTGTGCACCGCGGCCTCGATCGAGCGCTGGTGGCGGCGGTCGCCGCGGCTCATCCAGTCGCCGCCGCGCAGCTCGTCGAGCATCGCGCCGCGAATGCGCTGGGTGGCGAAGGTCTCGAACTGCACGCCCTGGCCGGCGTCGAAGCGCGACAGGGCGTCGTTCAAGCCGATCATGCCGACCTGGATCAGGTCGTCGAGCTCGACGTTGGCCGGCAGCTTGGCGATCATCTGGTGCGCCAGGCGGCGCACCAGCGGGCTGTATTGCTTGAGCTGGGCACTGGAATCCTGGTGCTGGCCCTTGGCGGTGTACATGAAAGGCTCCGCTTGGTCTTCGGTTGGATGCTTGACGTTCTCAGTGCACGGCCGGCGCTTCATGCGCCAACGGCATCACGGCACTGTCTTGCAACAGGTCTTGCGCCATCTGGGCGCGCAACAGGTGGATCAGCCGCGGGTCGGCGCTGGCCGACGCCTCCTGGCGCGGGTCGATCACCACGCAGTCGTGGATCGCCGCGCCGAGAAAGCGCTCGGCGCATTCGGCCAGGCTCTCGCCCAGCCGCTCGGTGCGTGGACCCTGCGGGTCGGCCACGATCAGCAGGTCGTGCGCCAGCCAGCCCGGGCGCTGCGCCAGGCGCTTGAGCGCGGCATAGGCCTCGGTCATCGCACGCGGCGTGTCGGCGCCCAGCAGCAGCGGGCGCACCCGCCGGCTCGCAAACAGGCGTGCCAGGTCCATCGTGCCGGCGTGCACCAGCACCAGGTCGGCCTGCGGCGCCGCGTGTTCGAGCGCCTCGAGAAAGGCCGTGCAGCGGCCCAACGAGTCGACATGGCGGATCGGCAGCCCGCGCGCGGCGAGGTACGACACATCGTCGGACACCGGCTCGACGCACGACGGCAAGTCGATCAGCGCCATCTCCTGCGGCGCCGGCGCGCTGTCGGCGGCGTCGACCACCAGCGTGTGCAGGCCCAGCGCGGCAGCGGCGTCGCACAGGCGGTCGATCACCAGCGTCGCCTGCGGCACGTGCTCGTTGCTGGCCAGCGCGATGACGCACTTGCGCGCCGAGCCGAAGAGGCGGCGCAGCCCGGCCGCCTGGTCGTTGGCGGCACGCGAGTTCGATGCAGGGGCGGGCGACATCGTCGTTTCCTTCAGCGCGCCCAGCCGGCGACCGCCGGCATGGCGGCACGCTGGGCGGCGAACACCAGGTTCATGTCGGCGGCCTCGACGCGCCAGGCCGGGCTCACCACCGGGCGCATCGCGCGCTGGATCAGCGCGCTCGACGACAGGCGGTGCCAGTCTTCCGGCACGCGCTGGCCGTTGGCCACGCCGACGACACGCAGCTTGTGGCGGATCAGCGCGTCGAGCGCAGGCGCGGTCTTCACCGCCTCGTCGATCTTGGACAGCACGGCGCCGCGGCACAACGCCGCGCCGTAGGCCTGCATCACGTCTTCGATGGTCTCGCCCTGCGACGCGGCATTCACCACCAGCAGGCGCTGGATCGCACGGTGCGCCAGCATGTCGAGCAACTCGCGCGTACGCTGGTCGCGCTGCGCCATGCCGGCGGTGTCGATCAGCACCAGCTTCTTGCCGGCCAGCAGCTCGAGCAGGTCGTCGAGCGACGCACGGTCGTGCGCGGTGTGCACCGGCACGCCGAGGATGCGGCCGTAGGCGCGCAGTTGCTCGTGCGCCGCCACACGGTAGGCGTCGAGCGTGATCAGCCCCAGGTTGGCCACGCCGTGGCGGGCGGCGAACGAGGCCGCGATCTTGGCGGTGCTGGTGGTCTTGCCGACGCCGGTGGCGCCGATCAGCGCGTAGACGCCGCCCAAGTCTTCGATCGGCAGGCTGGCTTCGTCGCTTTGCAGGTTGCGCGACAGCACGCCTTGCGCCCACGCCAGCTCGTCGGTGGCCTCGGCCGGCAGGTGCTCGACCAGCTTCCTCACCAGCGCCGGCGAAAAGCCGGACTCGAGCAGGCGCTGCGACAGCGCCGACTGGCGCGGGTTGCGGTGCAACTGCTCCATGAAGGCCAATGCGCTGAAGCGATCTTCGATCAGGCCCTTCATCGCGCGCAGTTCGTTCATCACCGCAAGCTGCTCGCGCTGCGCAGGCACCGGGTCGGCCAGCGACGGCACGGCCTCGGGCAGGCGCAGCGCTTCGCGCGCGGCGGGCACGTGGCTCGGCATCGCCGGCGCCAGCGGCATCACCGCTTGCGGCGTCGGCTGGGCGATCGGGGCCACCGGCGCCATCGCCGCAGGCGTGGCCGGCTGCACCGCGCGCGCCTGCGCGGCCGCGGCGGCGGGCGCACGTTCCTCGAACTTCGGCATGATGGTTTCGGGTGCATCGGGCTGCATCGCGGCGCGACGGCGGCGCAGCAGGCGCTCGCGCACGTAGTCCTGGAACGACAGCGTGCTCATCGCCAGGCTCTGCACGTCCTGCTCGACCGGCGTGTTGGCCGGCGCGGCCGCTGCCGCAGGCAGCGCGGCGCGCTGAGGTGCGGCCGGCGGGGCCACCTCGTGCGGCGTGGCGTCGGCCACCTTCTGGATCTGCGCGATCGCACCGGGCGCCATCGCCAGCACCTCGATGCCGTGCTCGCACGGCCGGTTGGACAGCACCACCGCGTCGGCACCGAAGGCCATGCGCACCTGGTTCAGTGCCTCGCGCGACGAGCGCGCGATAAAGCGTTTGACGTTCATGGTGCCTCCTGCCGAGCCGCCTCAAGGGAGGCACGCGCCCCCTCGGGGGGCAGCGAACGAATGTGAGCGTGGGGGTTCATGCAGCACCTCCGATGACCGCACCGATGCGGATCGAGTGGGTTTCAGGAATCTCGCTGTGGCTCAGCACGCGCAGCCTGGGTGCCGTGCGCTTGAGCAGCCGCGCCATCGCGGCGCGGATCGCATCGGGCACCAGCAGGCAGGCCGGGTGACCCATGTCTTCTTGATGCTTGGCGGTGCTCGCCGCTTCGCGCGACAGCGTGTCGGCCACACCGGGGTCGAGCACCGCGCCGTGCGGCGAGCCGAGCGCCTGGGTCACCATGCGCTCGAGGTCGGGTTCGAGCGCGATCACGTCGAGCTCGCGCACCGGCCCGTAGATCTGGTTGACGATCGCCGGCGCCAGATGCACGCGGATGCGGCGCGCCAGCTCCAGCGGGTCGGTCACGCTCGCCGCGTGCTCGGCCAGGCACTCGACGATCGAGCGCATGTCGCGGATGTGCACGCCTTCCTCCAGCAAGAGCTGCAGGACCTTCTGCACGGTGGCGATACCGACCATCTTGGGAATCACGTCCTCGATCAGCTTGGGAGCCAGCTTGGTCACGTGCTCCACCAGCGACTGGGTCTCGACGCGGCCGAGCAGGCGCCCGGCATGCACTTGCATCAAGTGTGAGAGGTGGGTCGCCACGACGGTGGCGCAATCAACGACCGTAAACCCGGCCATTTGGGCCTGCTCGCGCGCGCGCTCCTCGATCCACACCGCGGGCAGCCCGAACGCCGGGTCGACGACGCGCGTGCCCGGCAGCTGCAGCGTCGCGCCGCCCGGGTTGATGGCCAGCCACATGCCGGGAAAGGCCTCGGCCTCGCCGACCACCGCGCCGCGCAGCGTGATGCGGTAGACGCTCGGCTTGAGTTCGAGGTTGTCGCGGATGTGCACCGGCGGCGGCAGGAAGCCGACGTCCTGCGCGAATTTCTTGCGCACGCCCTTGATGCGCGCCAGCAGGTCGCCCTGGCGCTCCTTGTCGACCAGCGCGATCAGGCGGTAACCGACCTCGAGGCCGAGCGTGTCGACCGGCTGCAGGTCGTCCCAGCTCGCCTCGGCCGATGCCGGCGGCGCGGGCCGTGCCAGCTGCTCCTGCTGTTGCGTCGCACGCTGCTTCTCGCGCTGATGCAGCCAGAACGCCAGCCAGCCGATCGCCGTGGAGATGACGATGAACACCAGATGCGGCATGCCGGGCACCATGCCCAGCGTGCCGACGATGCCCGCGGCCACCGCCAGCGCGCGCGGCGAGCCGAACACCTGGGTGCCGATCTGCGAGCCGATGTCGTGCTGCTTGCCGACGCGCGACACCACCATCGCGGCGGCCACCGAGATCAGCAGCGCCGGGATCTGCGCCACCAGCGCATCGCCCACCGCCAGCAGGATGTAGCTCTCGGCCGCCTGGCCGGCCGACAGGCCGTGCTGCGCGATGCCGATGATGAAGCCGCCGACGATGTTGATCACCAGGATCAGGATGCCGGCCACGGCGTCGCCGCGCACGAACTTGGACGCACCATCCATCGAACCGAAGAACTCGGCTTCCTCGCTGACCTCGAGGCGGCGGCGCTTGGCCTCCTTCTCGTCGATCAGGCCGGCGTTGAGGTCGGCGTCGATCGCCATCTGCTTGCCGGGCATCGCGTCCAGCGTGAAGCGCGCGCCGACCTCGGCGATGCGCTCGGCACCCTTGGTGACCACGATGAAGTTGATCACCACCAGGATCGCGAAGACGATCAGGCCGACCGCGAAGTTG
>DATDJF010000065.1:0-11996 GCA_036520715.1 Burkholderiaceae bacterium
CTGATCATCGCGGCACGACGTGCCGCGCAGGCCGGCGACGCCGCGGGCGCGCTCGGCCTGTACGCCGAGTTGCTGCAGCACGCGCCGGGGTTGTTCCCGTTGATCGCCAGCGACTACGCCACCGCGGCCATCCAGGCTGGACACGCGGAGGCCGCGCGTGCCACCGTGATACGCCGCATGAAGGAGCAACCCAGCGTCGACCTGCTGCAGGCGATGCGGCTGCTCGACGGTGCCGCGCCGGCGCAAGCGGGCCTGCCCGATGCCGGCGAGCGGGCACAGGCGCTGCTGCACGCGCAGCCCACGCTGTCGGCCGCGCTGGCGGTGCTCGACGCGCCGCTGGACGTGCACGACGAGGCGGCACTGCGCGACGTGCGCGAGGCGGTGGCACGGGCCGCCCGGGCCCAGCAGCGCTACCGCTGCGCCGCTTGCGGGTTCGAGGCGCCGCAGCACTTCTGGCAATGCCCGGGTTGCCTGAGCTGGGACACCTTCCCGGCGCAGCGGATCGAAGAGTTGTGACCCCCGCCCGCCTGCGGCGAAGGTCGCGGCGTTAGCTCGGCACCCGCTGCCGCTCGACCAGCGCCAGCACCTCGGCCAGCGCGGGCACCTGGCCCTTGCCGCCGATGCTGGCCACGCCGCCCGGGCCCACGATGCCGGCCAGACCCGGCTCATGGTCGCAGTAGATGCCGATGGTCGGCAGGCCGAGCGCGGCGGCCAGGTGCGAGAAGCCGGTGTCCAGGCCAATGGCGCGCTTCGTCTGCGCCAGCAGCGCCGCCATGTCGTGCACGTTGAGGAACGGCGGCACCTCGCCCTCGCAGCCGGCCGCGATGCGCTCGGCACGCACCTGTTCCTCTTCGGTACCCCAGATCACCACCGGCGACAGCCCCATCGCTTTCAGCCGCTTGCCCACGGTGATCCAGCGCTGCTCGGGCCAGATCTTTTCCGGCCGGCTGGCGCACGGGATCAAGGCAGCGCTGGCGGGGCTGCGCAGCTTCCAGCTCCCCTTGCGCGGCACGATGCCGAACACCGGCTCGCTGGCAGGCGCCGGGTAGCCCAGGTGCGCGGCCGCCAGGCGCCGGCACCGATCGACCGCGTGCAGCTCGAGCGACACCGCCGCCTTGCGCGTGTAGAACCACGCTGCCAGCGGGTCGCGGCCGCTGGACGAGTCGTAGCCCACCAGCGGACCCTTGGCCTGCCGGCCCCACAGCGCGCTCTTGGTCAGGCCCTGCAGGTCGAGCACGCAGTCGTACGGCTGCGCGCGAAGCTGCGCGCGCACCTCGGCCATGGCCTTCCAGGTCTCGCGAGCGAACAGCTTGCGGCGCCAGCGCCGCCACGCCAGCCCGTGCACGCGATCGACCCCCGGATGCATGCGCGGAATGGCGGCGAAGGTCGACTCGACCAGCCACTCGATCTGCGCGCCAGGCATCGCCTGCCGGATGTCGTGCACGACGGGCAGCGCATGCACCACGTCGCCCATCGACGACGTCTTGACGATCAGGATCCGCATTTCAAGCCCCGCCCGGCCGTCCGAAGGGGCTTGATCCCCCTCGGGGGGAAGCGAGTGCAGCGAGCAAGGGGGTCATCTCAGGTGCGTTGTCTTTGCTGTTGTTGTTCCGACACCAGCGCCGGATTGAAGCGCGGGTCGTTGTACATCTTGAACTGGCGGTAGACCTTGAAGTGCGCGCGGCCGGCGCGGCAATCGGCCAGCAGCGCGTCGAGGCAGGCGGACAGGTCGCCGCGCTGCTGCTGCAGCCGCTCGAGCTTGGCGGCGCTCGTGCTGCGGTGCGCCTGGTCGACGTCGCGGCGCTCGGTCTGGGCGCGCATCGCGTGCACCTTGAGCGCCATGATCGACAGGCGGTCGATCATGCTGCCGGCGGTCTCGCTGTTCAGGCGCGAGCCCTCGCGCACCGTGGACAGCGGCGCATCGGTGCGCGCCGAGGCCGGGTCGACCAGCCCGAGCTCGATGAGCAGCAACTCGTCGACACGCTCGGTGGCATCGTTGCGCGCCTGGTTGTAGCGATCGATCGCCCGCTTGTTGGCGGCGATCTCGGCGTCGGCCACCTGCGTGCGCCGCGCCAGGTCTTCCTCGGCCCACAACAGGCAGTTGAAGCGGTGGTTGGTCTGGATCCACAGCCACAGCGCCTGGTCGCGTGCTGGCGGCTCCTGCGCGGGCCACTGGGCCATGCCCAGCAGCATGTCGTGCAGCGCCGTGACCGCGGCACCGGTGGGTAGCGAGGCTTGCATGATGGGCCGATGGCAGAATGTGCAGGTGCCGATTATCAGTGCCTGCAGGCGCATCGGATGACATCTCGCCCGCTGATCGTGCGCCTTCGCAACTGGGTCGGCGACGTGATCCTCGGCGTTCCGGCGCTCAAGCTGCTGGCCGCCCACGGCTACCAACTGGAGCTCGTCGGCAAGGGCTGGGCCGCGGCCTTGCTGGCCGGCGAAGGCTGGCCCACCCAGGCCCGCGCCAACGGCCTGCGCGCCCAGGTGCAGCAGTTGCGCAGTCTGCGCGACGCCGGGCGCGCGGCAGACCCGCTGTTCGACCGCCGCGACAACGCGATGGTGCTGCCGACATCGTTCTCCAGTGCGCTCGAAATGCGGCTGGCCGGTCTGCGCGCAGTGGGCTACTCGCAGGAGGCACGCGGCTTCCTGCTCACGCGCAGCGAGCCGATCACCTATGGCGGCCACGCGCTCATCAGCTACTGGGAACTGGCGTGCCGGTTCCTGCGCATCGTGCAGGCGCCGCCGCGCGAGATCGGCTTGCAACTCACCCCCGCCGACCTGGCGCACGCCGATGCCCTGCTGCGCACGCACGGCGTGGCGCCCGGCTACGTGGTGATCTGCCCGTTCGCCGGCGGCACCTTCGAGAAACTCGACAAGACGTGGCCGCAGTTCCCGCAATTCACGCGCGAACTGCTGTCCACCGGACGACAGGTGGTGGCCTGCCCGGGGCCGGGCGAGGAGGCGATATTGCGCGAGCACTATCCCGGCGTCGCGGCGCTCGAAGGCGTCAAGCTCGGCGCCTATGGGGCGATCTTGCGGCGCGCCGCGTTGCTGGTGTCCAACGACACCGGGCCGGGCCACCTCGCGGCTGCCGTGGGCGCACCCGTGCTGAGCGTGCTCGGCCCCACCAAGCCCGAGCAGTGGGCACCGTGGGGGCCCAGTGCCCACATCGTGCAGCGCCCGCAGCCGGCCGAGGGCATCGTGTGGCCCGAGGTCGGCGAAGTGATGCAGCGCGCGGTGGCGCTGTTCGAGTCCGCTCGCGCCGGGGTCTAGGCCGTTGAGCAGCGCCGTGCGCCATGTGGGCATCAGCTTCGGCCGTGTCGAGCATTGGCACGATGGCCTGGGCGAGTTCTCGCAGCGCCTGGGCTTCGAGCTCGCCGCGCGGGCGGCCGCACTGCGCGAACGTGACGGCATCACGCTGCACTACCACCTGCCGCCGCAATGGCACGGCCGCTTCGGACCCGACGTCGGCTACCTCGCCAGCCACACGTTGCAGCGCTTCGTTCATTGGCGCAGCACCCGCTTCGCGCTGTGGCACATCCTGCATCAGCACATCCGCCTGCGGCCGCCGCTGGGCTGTGCTGCCTGCATCGAGACCGTGCACGACCTGAACTTCCTGCACAACAAGCGCGGCGCCAAGCGCGATCGCTACCGCGCCCGCATGCGCCGCCGGCTGGCGCGGCGCCAGCGCGTGGTGGCCATCACCGAGCTGGTGGCCGCCGACCTTCGCCGCGAACTGGCGCCCTTCGACGTGCCGCTGCAGGTGGTGCACAACGGCGTCACCGACCTGTCGGCGGCACCGCGCGAGGCGATCGCGCCGCTGGCCGACGGCGTGCCCTTTCTGTTGCACGTGAGCCGCATGGCACCGAGCAAGAACATCGCGGCGTTGATCGATCTGGCGGCCGCCTGGCCGGAGCGGCGTTTCGTGTTCGCCGGCGCCGACAGCACCTACGTGGCCGAGGTGAGACGCATCCTGGCGGAGCGCCGTTTGGGCAACGTGCACATCCAGCTCGATCTGAGCGAAGCCCAGAAGGCCTGGCTGTATGCCACCTGCGAGGGCTTCCTGTTCCCGTCGCTGGCCGAGGGCTTCGGCCTGCCGCCGCTGGAGGCCATGTGCTTCGGCAAGCCGGTGTTCCTGTCGCGGCTGACCTCGCTGCCCGAGGTCGGCGGCGACGCCGCGTACTACTTCGACAGCTTCGACGGCGCAGCGATGAGGCGCACGGTGGAGGCGAGCCTTGCGCGCCACACCGTGGAGCGCCGCGACGCGCTGGCGCGCGAGCACGCCAGGCGGTTCAGCTGGTCGCGTTGCGCCGACGCGTACGTCGCCCAGTACCGCATGCTGCTGACCTCCGACGACGTGGATGCCGACGCGCATGCATCTGCCTGACGTCACGCTGTGCTGCATCGACACGCGCGAGCCCGCGCGTGCCGTGTGGGCGTTGCAGCGCTGCATGGCACAGATCCGCTTCGCCGAGGTGCTGTTGTTCTCGAGTGCATCGTTGCTGCGCTCGCCGCCCGACGGCATCCGGGTCATCGACGTCCGCGTCGAGTCCATCGAGGCGTATTCGGAGTTCATGCTGCGCGGCCTGGCGCCGCATGTGCGCACGTCGCACCTGCTGGTGGCGCAATGGGACGGCTTCGTTCGCGACGTGGCGCGCTGGGAGGCGGCCTTCCTCGACTACGACTACATCGGCGCCCCGTGGCGCGACATGGCGCCCGAGCAAGCGGTGGGCAACGGCGGCTTCTCGCTGCGCTCGCGCAGGCTGCTGCAGGCGCTGCTCGACCCCGACGTCACGGTCACGCATCCGGAAGACGAATCGATCTGCCTGGTCAACCGCGCGCTGCTCGAAAGCCGCCACGGCGTGCGCATCGCGCCGCTGGAGGTGGCGCGGCGCTTCTCCTACGAACGGATCGAACCGCCGGCGCCGACCTTCGGCTTCCATGGGCTGTTCAACTTTCCGCGCGAGCTGCCGGCCGGCGAAGTGGCCGCCATCGTGGCCTCGCTGCCTGATCGGCAGACGCGCGGGCTCGACGCCCACGACCTGTGCGCGATGTTGATCCGCTCGGGCCAGTTGGACGCTGCTCGTCACCTGCTCGACAAGCGCTGGCGGCTGGGCATGCGCGACCGCCGCACGCTGCGCCTGGCCTGGCGGCTGCGGGTCGCACGCTGGCGCGCCGCTGCCCGCACCACCCAACGCACCCCAGCCTCGTGAAACCGCCAGCGGATCCTGATCCCTCGTGGCTGCGGCGCGCCAACCTCTGGCTGCACGAGCTCAACCACAAACGGCTGGCGCGTCGCAGGCTGCGCAAGCGGCGCGCCGCCGAACGGGCATGGCTCGTGGCCAACGATCCGCAGCGTCCCGAAGTGGCGCGTGCGCTGGAACAACGGCGCGCGGCGGCGGCCAGCGAAGTCAAGTTCTCGCTGCTGGTCTGGCCCAGCAGCGAACCCCTCGTGCGCGACGCCGCGATGCGGGCGCTGGCGCAATCGCTGCATCCACACTGGGAATTGCTGTGGCCGCACAGCGCGCAACCGCCGAAGGGCTTCGATGCGCACCTGCGCACCTACGACGCCCAGGGTGCAGCGGGTCCGGCGCTGGTGGACATCGCGCTGCGCGGCGCCACCGGCAGCCACGTGGTCCTGATCCCCGAGCACTGGGCGATCGCACCGCACGCACTGCTCCTGCTGGCCGAGGCGATCGGCCGTTTTCCGGACGCCCGCTTGCTCTACGGCGACGACGACTGCCTCAACTCGCACGGCAGGCGCCACAGCCCGTGCATGCGCTGCGACTGGAACCTGGAGCTGCTGCGCGCAACGCCGTACGTCGACGGCCTGGTCGCGCTGCGACGCGACGCTTGGCGAGCGCTCGAGCCCGCATTCACCCACGGCCGCGCCGCCTGGTGGGCGGCCTTGCTGCGATTGACCGAGACGCTGCAAGCGCAGGAAGTGCTCCACATACCGCACGTGCTCGGCCACCGGCTCGTCGATGCCAGACCCAGCCACCAGCCGGCGCAGCCCGACGCCGACGAGCTGGCCGCGGTGCAGGCACACCTGGATCGCCGCGCGCCGGGCGCCGTCGCACAGCCTGGCAGCGAGGGCGGTGTGCACGTGCGCTACCCGCTGCCCGAGCCGCCGCCGCTGGTGTCGTTGATCATTCCCACGCGCAACGGCCTGCGGCTGCTTCGCCAGTGCGTGCAGAGCATCCTCGACAAGACCGACTACCCGCACTACGAGATCGTCATCGTCGACAACGGCTCGGACGACACCGCAACGCTCGAGTACCTGCAGTCGCTGCGCGGTCATCCACTCGTGCGAGTCCACCGCGACGACCGGCCGTTCAACTTCTCGGCGCTGAACAACGCCGCGGTTCGCCTGTGCCGGGGCGAGTTGCTCGGGCTCGTCAACAACGACATCGAAGTCATCGACCGCGGCTGGCTGCGCGAGATGGCGAGCCTGGCGTGGCGGCGCGACGTCGGCGCGGTGGGCGCGCGCCTGTGGTTTGCCGACGGCACGCTGCAGCATGCCGGTGTGATCCTGGGCATCGGCGGCGTCGCCGGACACATCCACCGCGAACTGCCTCGCGCGGCACCGGGCTATCAGGGGCGCGCCGTGCTGACCCAGGAGTTCAGCGCCGTGACCGCGGCCTGCATGCTGCTGCGCCGCGAGGTGTTCGATGCGATGGGTGGCCTCGACGAGGCGAATCTCGCCGTGGACTACAACGACATCGACTTCTGCCTGCGCATTCGCCGCTCGGGACTGCGCGTGATCTGGACGCCGCATGCGCAGCTGTACCACCACGAATCGGCGACGCGGGGCACGGCCCGTTCAGCCGCCGCCGAGCGCCGCTACCAGTCCGAAGTTGCGTTCATGCAAAGGAACTGGGGACCCGTGCTGCAGTGCGATCCCGCGTACAACCCGAATCTGACCCTTCGCGCCGTCGACTTTGCGTTGAGCGCATCGCCGCGCGTGACGCTCGAGAGGAGGTGGTTCGATGACTCGAGCGCAGCGCGCCAGCTGCTGGGGCTCGAGGCGACGAAGTAGCCGTCAGGGGCGGCGGCCGGGACCGGCGCGCCGCCAAGCGCCAGCGGCAGCCGCACCGAGGAGCCGCGATGCCCTCTTGAGGGTGGTGCGAGGCGCGCCGACCCAGCTCGGCTCGGCTTCCCACAGGCAACCCAGCGCCTGCCGCACGACCGGCGAGAACTCGCCGCGCCGCAACGCCGTCATGGCGACGTCGAATTGGTGATCGGCGATCTGCCGCCTGAGCTTGCCCAGTTCCTGCTCGCACGACGCGCAGCCGGGATGCAGCCGCGGCAGCACCGCCTGCACGAAACGCCAGTGGTCGTGCCAGAAGCGAAAGGAGCTGTTCGCGCGTTGCGCCACCTGGAAGCCTTGCGGGTGCAGGCGGTAGTCGACCAGGGTGTCATCGACCGTGGCGACCTCGGTGTGCCGCGCCACCGACAACCACAAATACCAGTCACCGATCGCGACGGATTCGTGGGGCACTCCCATGCGGGGCAGCAGGTCACGGCGGAACATGCCCGACGACACGTAGTAGCGGTTGGCGCTCAGCAGCAGATGAAACACATCCCCCTGCGGCAGCGGGCCCGCCTGCTCCCCCTGGCCCTCGCCTGCCGGCCCGATGAACCGCACCCGGCAGAACACGGCGCCGATGCCGTTGCGCTCGCCCACCGCCTCGAGCTGGCGCTGCAGCTTCTGCGGTGCCCAGAGGTCGTCCTGGTCGAGCGGAGCGATCCAGTCCCCGCGGGCGAGCAACATGGCCCGGTTGCGCGCGCCGACACCCATCGTGCCGTCGTTCGCCTGGTGCACATAGTGCAGGCGAGAGTCCTGGAAGCTCGCGCACACGGCCGCGGTGTCATCGGTGGAGCCGTCGTCGGCGACGATGACCTCCAGATCCGGCATCGTCTGCGCGAGCGCCGACGACAGTGCTTCGGCCAGATAGCCGCTTTGATTGAATGCCGGGACGACGACGCTGACCCGTGGCGCCTTCAATGCCGCGCCTGCAATGCAGCGGCCAACTCGGCGCCGCCTCGAACCGCCGTACGCATCACGCCGGTGATCGCCGCGATCTCGGTGGCCGTGATGTCGGCTCCAGTCGGCAACACCACCAGCCGATCGGTGATGGCCTCGGTGGCGGGCAAGCGGTGGCCGGCGTTCGGAAACAGGGTGCGATACGGTTCCATGCGATGGCAACCCGGGTGGAAGTAGCGCCGGGCAATCACGTTCTCGGCCCACAGCACGTCGATCAACTGGTCGCGGCTCAGGCAGCCGGCGGGCGCCTGGTACTCGACCACGATGTACTGGTAGTTGCCCTTCTCGGTGGCGGGGTACTGCAGCAAACGCATGCCCGGCACGTCGGCGAGCTCCTTTGCGTAGGCCGCGTGGTTGCGTCGATTGCGTTCGACCACCTCGGCCATCGACCTCATCGACGCGAGCCCCATCGCGGCACAGACCTCGTTCATCTTGCCGTTGGTGCCGATGTGCACCACGTTGTCGTAGCCGGCAAAGCCGAAGTTGATCATCAGGCGCAGGCGCGCGGCGAGGTCGTCGTCGTTGGTGGTGATGGCACCACCCTCGAAGCTGTTGAAGAACTTGGTCGCATGAAAGCTGAACACCTCGGCGCGCCCGAAGCCGCCGACCATGCGCCCCTGCCGGCTGCAGCCGAATGCGTGCGCCGCGTCGAACAGCAGGGCCAGCTTGTGGCGCTCGGCGATGGCCGACAGGCGCTCGACGTCGCACACGCGGCCCCACAGGTGCACGCCCATGATCCCGGTGGTGCGCGGGGTGATCAGCGTTTCGATGCATGACGGGTCGATGAGATGCGATTGCTCGTCGACGTCGCAAAAGACCGGTGCGATGCGCTGCCACTGCAGGGCGTGCGCCGAGGCCACGAAGGTCAACGAGGGCACGATGACTTCGCCCTCCAGATCGAGCGCCCGAATCGCGATCTCGAGGCCGACGGTGGCGTTGCACACCGCGATCGCATGCTTCACCTGCAGGTATTGCGCAACCTCGCGCTCCAGCTGCTGCACGCAGGCCCCGTTGTTGGTGAGCCACTTGGAGTCGAGGATCGACTCAAGCTTGGAGAAGAAGAACGCGCGGTCCCCGATGTTGGGCCGGCCGACGTGCACCTTGTCGCCGAACAGCGGCGCGCCACCCAGGATGGCAAGGTCGGCGACGGTGTGCTTCATGCGGCGGCGCCTCGCATCGGCTTGGCGGGACAGCCCACGACCACGCTGTGCGCAGGCACTGAACGCGTGACCACGGCGCCCATGCCGACCATCGCATGGGCGCCGATGCTCAGCTTGTCGCGGATCACGGCCCCGGCGCCGACCCACACGCAGTCGCCGACCCGGACCGAGCCTGCAACGCACGCGCGCGGGCTGAGGTGAACCGCGCTGCCCAGTTGAACGTCGTGTTCGACGATGGCGCCGCTGTTGACGATCGATTGTTTCCCGATGCGGGCCTCGGCGTTGACGATCGCGCCGGGGCCGATGAAGACACCCGCTTCCATGCGCGCGTCGTCCGCGATCACGGCCGACGGATGCACGAGGCTCGGGAACTCGAAGCCTTCGCGTTGCAGTTCATCGGCCAGCGCGAGCCGAGCCGCATTGGCACCGAACGCCAGAAACAGGTGCCGCACGCCACGGCGCCGCAGCTCGTCGAGGGCCTCGCGCCCGCCGATCACCGACGAGCCGCAGAAGGGCTCATCCGCGCGGCCTGCGTCGACGTCGTCGATGTAGCCGACGATCTGCCAGCGATCGTCCAGCCGAGCCACGGTCGTCACTGCCCGCGCGTGGCCGGCAGCCCCCCAGATCGCCAATGGCGCTCTTGTCATCGCGGGCATTCTAAGGTTCCTCCCGGCGTCGACCACGCCGCCGGCAGGCTCGGCATTCAGTGCGCGGCGCTGGTCAGCGAGGCAGTTGCTGCGCGGTCCTGCGGCCGATGCCAGCCGAAGAATCCGATCACCTCGTCGCGCCGCGCCATCGCATCGGCCTCGCCCAGTGCCATCAGCGCGCGCGTGTACGGTGCCTCGAACAGCAGGTAGCTGGCCAGCGCGGCGCCGCGGGCATCGCGGCCGTGGCCGGTGACGCCCATGCCGCGCAGCATCGCGCGCACCGGCACCGGCAGCTCGTGCTGGTGGTCGGCCGCCAGGTCGTCCAGGCGCAGGCTGGGCGCGATCACCAGCACGTCGATCGGGCGCAGCGCGGTCTGGCTGCGCGCCGACTCCGGCAGCAGCGACAGCGTGTGGTTGATGCGCCGCATGCGCTCGACATCGACCGCCAAGGCGTCGAGGAAGATGTTCGACAGCGCGTGGCCGGCGATCTGCGCCAGGCTCGGGTAGCCGGTGGCCTCGACGCGCCGTCCGGGCGGCTCGTGCATGCGGCCGGCGCCGATCACCAGCAGCTTTTGCGCGCCCAGGTGCACCGCCGGCGAAATCGGCGCCGTCTGGCGCATCGAGCCGTCGCCGAACCATTGGCCGACGCCATCGAGCTCGATCGAAGCGGCCGGGAACACGAACGGAATCGCCGACGACGCCAGCAGGTGTGAATGATGGATGCGCCCCGGCACCGCGATGCGCTGCGAGCGTGTCCACGGCTCGATCGGCGCCGAGGCGTCGTAGAACGTCACGTGCAGGCCCGAGCTGTAGCTCGACGCGCTGACCGCCAGTCCGTGCACGTGGTGCGCCCGCAGCATCAGCCGCAGGCGCGCCAGCGGCACCAAACGCCGCAGCAGCTCGGACAGCGGCTCGTTGTCGAGCAGCGAGCGTGGCCGCGCACGGCGCCAGCGCGCGATCAGCCAGCCGATCGACAGCATCGTCAGCCACTGCGCGCCGCTGCGGATCACGCCCAGCGAGTCGGCGCGGTACACCTGCTCGGCGTGGAAGTCGCGCCAGACCTGGCTCACGCGCTCGACGGCGCCTTCGAAATCGTCGGCGCCGCAAGCCAGCGCCGCGGCGTTGATGGCGCCCGCCGAGGTGCCGACGATGATGCCGAACGGATTGCGCGCAGGATCGGCACCGCACTCGCGGCGCAGTTGCACCAGCGCGCGCAGCACACCCATCTGGTAGGCCGCACGCGCACCACCCCCGGTGAGGATCAGGCCGGTGAGCGGTGTGTCGTACATGCCGGAGGAACTGTAGCCAAGGCGGACGGCCAGCGTAACGGTTGCGCGCCATCCGCTGGCGGCCACCGCGTGCCGTGCTTACCTGCGATTACAACGTGCCGTGGCGGCCGCGGGACAGCGTCTATTCGTACACGATGGCGGCCTGCCCGCCGTGGGCCACCGCCTTCCAGCGCGACAGCGCGTCGTCGCTCGGCCAGAAGCGGCCCTCGTCGCCGAGGTCGAGTTCGGCCATGGCCTGCTCGCGCTCGATGCACAGCCGCACCGGCAAGCCCAGTGTCGTGCTGCCCTGTGCGCTGGCGACGCGCCGCACCGGCCACTGGCGCAGCAACTCCTGCAGCGGCGGCACGGTGCCGTTGACGCTGACCGCGAGGTAGCGGCCGAAGCGGGCGCGCGCGCCGGCGAGGTCCCACACCTGCTGCACGTTCAGGCGCAAGCCGCCGGAGAAACGATCGGGCTGCGCGCGCCCCTGCACCACCAGCAGCTCGTCTTCGCGCAGCAGGTCGCGTGCGGTTTCGAGCACGTCCTCGTTGACCACCGCTTCGATGCGCTCGCTCATGTCGTCGAGCTTGAAGATCGCCACCCGGCCGCGCTGGTTGTTGACCAGCCGCAGGTCGGTCACCACGCCGGCCAGCAGCACCGGCTCGCGCGAGTCGACCACATCGGCGATGGCGCGCTTGGCGATGCGCCGCACCTCGGCCGCGTAGAGCTCGAACAGGTGGCCCGAGTAGTAGAAGCCGAGCGCCGCCTTCTCGCACGACAGCCGCTCGCGCACGTCCATCGGCCCGGCCGCCACCAGGGCCGGCTCGTGCGTCGATGCCGCATGCGAGCCGCCGAAGTCGAACAGGCCGCC
>DATDJF010000066.1:0-2938 GCA_036520715.1 Burkholderiaceae bacterium
GCCTTCAAGGCGGGGGCAGCTCATGCGCGCGACGGTTTTAGACCGTGACGGCCAGGATCACGCTGGTGGCCTTGAACAAGGCGATCGCACGCGCGCCCGGTGCCAGCCCGAGTGACTTGGCACTTGACGCGGTGATGATCGCGGCGATGGTGCCGCCGCCGTCGAGCTCGATCTCCACCTCGGAGTTGACTGCACCGGGCGTGAGCTTGCTCACCTTGCCCTGCAGTTGATTGCGCGCCGACAACCTGGCGCCTTCGAGGTCGGTGGCGATCACGATCGACGACGACTTGACCAGCGCGATGGCCGTCATCTTGGGGCGCAGACCGAGAGACTGCGCGCTCTCCTGCGTGACCACCGCGACGATGCGCACGCCACTGGGCAGGGTGATTTCGACCTCGTCGTTCACCGCGCCTGAACGCAGCGATGTCACGGTGCCGACAAACTGGTTCCTGGCACTGGTCTTCATGTTCAGCACCTTCAGCATCGAGAAAGGTTGATCGAGATCGATCGACTGCTCATCGAGCAACTTCATGAATCGCTGGTGTGCGGCGTCGATCTGCTCGAAGCGTTCGACCAGTCGCAGGCCTCGGGGCGTCAGCCGGGTGGAGCCGCCGCCGCGGCCCCCGGTGGAGCGCTCCACCAGCGGCTCGCCGGCCAGCGTGTTCATCATGTCGATCGCATCCCAGGCCGCCTTGTAGCTGAGCCCGTGGGCCTTGGCGCCTCGCGTGATCGACCCCTGGTCGGCCACTGCGCGCAGCAAGCCGATGCGCTCGCGGCCCCCCAGGTTTTCGCCGGCCACGGTGATCCACAGTTTCCCCTGCAGCTCAAGCCGGCTGTTCGCCCTGCGCCGACGCACGGTCATGCTTGCTCCTGAACGACACTGTGATGGGTCCGTCCGAGGTCATCCGACAAGGGCGGCCTCCTGCGCCATGGCGCCTTCGACGACCTTTCCGCCCTGCAGGTGCACCACCTGATCTGCGAGCAAACGCACGTCATCGTCGTCGTGGGTAATCAGCAGCATCGGCAGGCGCAGCTGCGCCTGCAGGTCCTTCAGTTCGTCGCGCAGGCGCTGGCGCAGCGCCTTGTCGAGCGCGGCAAACGGCTCGTCGAGCAACAGCGCGGCCGGTTCGTTCACCAGCGAACGTGCCAGTGCCGTGCGCTGCCGCTGGCCACCCGAAAGCTGGTGCGGCAGGTGGCCTGCCACCGCCTCGAGATGAAACGCCGTGATCCAGCGATCGACCTGTTCGTCGCGGATCCGTGGCGACGGGTTCAGCCAGCCGCTGCGGCGCGCGAAGGCGATGTTCTGGCGCACGCTCAGGTGCGGGAACAATGCGTAGTCCTGGAACACGCAAGCCAGCCGACGATCCTGGGGCGACAAGCGCACGCCGGCGGCGCTGTCGAACAGCGTGCGCCCGGCCACGGCGACGCGCCCGCTGTCGGGCCGCGCGATGCCGGCGATCATCTTCAGCGCCTGCGTCTTGCCCGCACCCGAAGGCCCGTACAGCACGAGCCGCGACACGTCGCTCGCGAACCGCACGGCGAGCTCGAAGCGGCTGCCTTCGTGGATCAGCAGGCGCTGCAGATCGACGTCCCAGATCATCAGGCTCTCATGCGTCCCGCGGTGCCACGCGGCCTGGCGCCAGGCGCCCGGCCCCCAGCAGCACCGCGATGCAGGTGATCGACGTCAGCGCCACCAAAAAGTTCGCGGTGTCGTCCTGCCCTGCCTGCACCGCCTCGTAGACCGCGATCGACAGCGTCTGCGTGCGTCCCGGGATGCTGCCCGCCACCATCAGCGTGGCGCCGAATTCGCCGAGCGCGCGTGCGAACGACAGCAGCAACCCCGCCAGAATGCCGCGCCACGCGAGCGGCAGGGAGACGCGGAAGAACACCGCAATCTCGTGGATGCCCAACGTGCGCGCGGCATCCTCGAGCTGCGCATCGACGGTCTCGAAGGCGGCACGCGCGCCCTTGTAGACGAGCGGGAACGACACCACCATCGCGGCAATCACCGCACCCTGCCAGGTGAAGATGAGGCGGATGCCGAAGTGCTGCAGCAGCCAGGCTCCGATCGGGCCCTGAGAGCCGATCAACACCAGCAGGTAGTAGCCGAGCACCGTGGGCGGCATCACCATCGGCAGCGTGAAGATCGCGTCGAGCACTTCGCGGCCGGCGAAGCGCCAGCGTGCCATCGCAAAGCCGATGGCCACGCCGAGCACCAGGTTCAATGCCGTGGCCCAAAGCGCCACCTTGAGCGTCAGCGCCAACGCGACCCATGCACCCTCCATCCGCGCCGCGGGCTCGCCTCAGGGCTTGCCGAAGCCGTACCTGGCCAACACGCCTTGCACCGGCGCCGACTGCAGGAAGTCGACGAAGCGCTGGCCCATCGCCGCGTTCGGGCCAGCCGGCAGCGGCGCCACCGGGTACAGGATCGGCGCCGTCGTCGGCACGGTGAGGGCGACCTTCACCTTGTCGGGCATCAGTGCCGCGTCGGTGGCGTACACGAAGCCGGCGTCGACCTCGGCGCGCGCCACGTAGTCGAGCACCTGGCGCACGTTGTTGGCACCGATCATCTTGGGCTCGATCGCGGCCCAGTGGCCGCCCGCTTCGAGCACGCCCTTGGTGTAGCGGCCCACCGGCACGCTGGCCGGCAGCCCGATCGCGATGCGCTGGTAAGCCGCCTGCGTCAGCTCGGCCACCGCCTTGGGCGTGTTGGCGGCGGTGCCCGGCACGATCACGACCAGCGTGTTGGACACGAAGTTGCGCCGTTGCTCGGCTTTCACGAGGCCCTTGCTCTGCGCCTGGTCCATCGTCTCCTGATCGGCGCTGGCGAACACGTCGACCGGCGCCCCCTTGGCGATCTGCTGCAGCAGCGCGCCCGAGGCGCCGAAGTTGTAGAGCACCTTGGTGCCGGGGGTGGCCGCCTCGAACAGCGGCGCCA
>DATDJF010000067.1:0-17247 GCA_036520715.1 Burkholderiaceae bacterium
CGCGGCCGGTCTGGTTGAGCGAGGTGTTGGAGATCGACACCAGGTCGGGGTAGCCCACCGCCACCGCCAGCGACGAGTTTTTCGTCAGATTGAGGTACTGGTTGGTCATCGGCGGGATGATCACGCGCAGCGCCTGCGGCAGCTGCACCAGGCGCAGCTCGCGGGCGCGCGTGAGGCCGAGCGACACGCTGGCCTCGTGCTGGCCGTAGGGCACCGACTGGATGCCGGCGCGCACCACCTCGGCGATGTAGGCCGCGGTGTAGATGGTCAGGCCGAGCAGCACCGTCAGGAACTCCGGCGTCACGGCGCCGCCGCCGACCACGTTGATCTCGGTCTTCTCCGGCAGGTCGAGCCCGCCGGGTGCGCCGCCGATCAGCCAACCCACCAGCGTGGCCAGCACCAGGATCACCAGCGCCGGCAGCCAGAACATCGGCGCCTGGCCGGTGGCGTCGTGGCGCGCGCGCACCCAGCGCGCCCAGCCCCAGATGCCCAAGCAGCCGACCCCGAAACCGGCCAGCGTGGCCCAGTGGCCCGGCACCCACAGCGGATGCGGGAACTGCAGCCCGTTCTTGCTGAAGAAGACGTCGGGCAGCGGCTGCCACGCCTCCTCGATCGGCGGCAGCAGCTCGGTGAGCACGAAGTACCAGATGAACAACTGCAGCAGCAGCGGCACGTTGCGCAGCAGGTCGACGTAGGCGCCGCTCAGGCTGCGCACCAGCAGATTGCGCGACAGCCGGCCGATGCCCACCGCCGTGCCGATGATGGTGGCCAGCACGATGCCGGCGATCGCCACGCGGAAGGTGTTGGACAGCCCGACCAGGAACGCCTTGCCGTAGCTCTCCGCGCTGTCGAACGGCACCACGCTCTCGCCGATCGCAAAGCCCGCCGGCTGCGTGATGAAGTCGAAGCCGCTCTTGATGCCGCGCACCCGCATGTTCTCCAGCGTGTTGGAGAACAGGTACGCACCGGCCGCGACGATCAGCGCCAGCACCACCACCTGGTACAGCACGCCGCGAAAGGCTTTGCTGCGCCAGGACCAGGACCGCGTCTTAGGAGGTGCTGTCACGAAGAATCAATCGGACAGGGTTCGCCGTCAGGCGAACCCGCCTTTGTTCTTACGTTCCCTACCTCACCGGCGGGGCGTACATGAAGCCGCCCTTGCTCCACAGGTTGTTGGCGCCGCGCGGCAGCTTCAGTGCCGACTTCGGGCCTACGTTGCGCTCGAAGATCTCGCCGTAGTTGCCGGTGGCCTTGATGGCGCGGTAGGCCCAGTCCTTGTCGAGCCCGAGCAGCTTGCCGGTGTCTTCCGAGGTGCCGAGGATGCGCTGCACCACCGGATCCTTGCTCTCGGCCTTCATCTGGTCGACGTTGGCCTGCGTGACGCCGTACTCCTCGGCCTCGATCAGCGCGAACACCACCCACTTGGCGATGGTGAAGAACTCGTCGTCGCCGCGGCGCACCGACGGCCCCAGCGGCTCCTTGGAGATCAGCTCGGGCAGGATCACGTGGTCTTCGGGGTTGCCGGCTTCCTTGTTGCGCACCGAGGCCAAGCCCGACGCGTCGGTGGTGTAGGCCTGGCAGCGGCCGGAGAAGTAGGCCTTGTTGGTGGCTTCCTGCGTCTCGAACACCACCGGCTTCATGTTCAGGCCCGCGGCCTTGGAGTAGTCGTTGAGGTTCTTCTCGGTGGTGGTGCCCGACTGCACGCAGACCGTGGCGCCCTTGAGCTGCTTGGCCGAGGTAATCTTGCTCTTCTTGGTCACCATGAAGCCCTGGCCGTCGTAGTAGGTGGCGCCTGTGAAGAACAGGCCGAGCGACGCGTCGCGCGTCAGCGTCCAGGTGGTGTTGCGCGACAGGATGTCGACCTCGCCGGATTGCAGCGCCGCGAAGCGCTGCGAGGCATTGAGCGGCACCCACTTGATCTTGGTGGCGTCGTTGAGCACGGTGGCGGCAAGCGCCTTGCACACGTCGACATCGAGGCCGGCCCAGTTGCCCTGGCTGTCGGCCGCCGAGAAGCCCGGCAGGCTGGGGTTGACGCCGCAGACCAGCTGGCCGCGTTGCTTGATGGCGTCGAGCGTCTTGCCGGCGTGTGCTGCCCCGATGAAGCTGAGGGCGAGTGCCGCGGCCACGGCGTGTTTGAGCATGAATGGTTCTCCCGAAGGTGTTGGCGAATGCCGGGATTGTCACGAGCCCTGCTGCCCCGGCATACCGAGCAAATACCGATGCAGGGATCGTGCCCGGGTCGGCAGGCAGCGCCAAGCTCGGCCCGAAGGACCTCGCCGCATGCCGTGAATCCACCAGGGGGTCGGGTTTGTGCGGGTCAGCGGCGCAGGCGGGCGAGCAGGCCGGCGGTCGACGGGTCCAGCCCTTCGGCATCGCCGCTGCCGAAACGCGGCAGCAACTGATTGCACAGCGCCTTGCCGAGCTCGACACCCCATTGATCGAAACTGTTGATGCCCCACACGGCGCCACTGGTGAACACCCTGTGTTCGTAGAGGGCGATCAGCGCACCCAGGCTGCGCGGCGTCAACGCATCGAGCACCAGCGTCGTGCTCGGGCGGTTGCCGGGAAAACTCCGATGGCGGGCCAACGTGTCGGTGTCCAGCGCCGCCGCTGCGCTGGGCGCTCGTTCGCCGCGGGCCTGCGCCGCCGTCTTGCCTGACATCAACGCCTGGCTCTGCGCCAAGCAGTTGGCCAGCGACATCGCGTGCAGCGATGCGTAGGGGTGCGATGGCTCGCGCACGGCGATGAACTCCACCGGGATCACGTCGGTCCCCTGGTGCAGCATCTGGAAGAACGCGTGCTGCCCGTTGGTGCCCGGCTCGCCCCACACCACCGGGCTGGTGGCATACGGCAACGCCTGGCCCTCGAGGTCGACGCCCTTGCCGTTGGACTCCATTTCGAGCTGCTGCAGGTAGGCCGGCAGGCGAAGCAGCCCTTGGTGGTACGGCGCCACCGAGCGGCTGCTGAAACGGTGGAAGTGGCGATACCAGACGTCGAGCAAGCCCAACTGCACCGGCAGGTTGGCTTCCAGTGGCGCCTCGGCGAAATGGCGATCCATCGCGTGCGCACCGGCCAGCAGCGCGCGGAAGTTGGCCTCGCCGATGGCGATGGCGATCGGCAGCCCGATCGCGCCCCACATCGAGTAGCGGCCGCCCACCCAGTCCCAGAAGCCGAAGGTGGTGGTGATGCCGAACTCGGCCGCGGCGGCCCCGTTGGTGGTCACCGCGACGAAGTGGCGCGCGATGTCACGGCCACCCTGGTCGGTGAACCAGGCGCGCGCGACACCGGCATTGGCCATCGTCTCCTGCGTGGTGAAGGTCTTGGACGCCACCACGAACAGCGTCGATTCGGGCTTGAGGCGCCGCAGCACCGGCGCGATGTCGTGGCCGTCGACGTTGGAAACGAAGTGGAAGTCGAGGTCGCGCGCGGCGAACGCGTCGAGCGCCGGCACCGCCATCTGCGGCCCGAGATCGGAGCCGCCGATGCCGATGTTGACGATGTCGCGCACACCGCTCGCAGCCGTGTCGCGCACCCGCTCGGCGAAGGCGAGCATCGCATCGAGCACCGCATGCACCTCGCCCGAGAACGGCGCGGCGCCGCGCGGCGCACGCAGCGCGGTGTGCAGCACCGCGCGGCCTTCGGTGGTGTTGATCGGCTCGCCGGCGAACATCGCGTCACGCCGCGCCGGCATGCCGCATTCGCGGGCCAGCTCGATCAGCAGCTTGCGGGTGAACAGGTCCCAGCGGTTCTTCGACAGGTCGGCAAACACCTCGGGCGCCTGCAGCGACAGCGCGGCAAAACGCGCCGGGTCGCGTGCGAAGGCGTCGCGCAGGTCGAGCTCGCGGCCGTGCGCCTCGTAGTGGCCCTGCAGCGCGCGCCAGGCCACCGTGCGATCGCAACGGATCACGCGCGAAGCCCCTCGATCAGCCTTTCGAGCTTGACGGCGTCGGCTGCGAACAGGCGGATTCCCTCGGACAACTTGTCGCTCGCCATCGCATCCTCGTTGAGCGCATAGCGAAACGCCGGTTCGTCGAAGTGGATCCGCTGCACGATCGCCGCCTTGGCCTGCTCGGGGTCGAGTGCACGCGCCAGCGGCGCCTCGCTGGCCTGAAGCTGGCCGAGCAGCTCCGGACTGATGGTCAACAGGTCGCAGCCGGCCAGCGCCAGGATCTGCCCGAGGTTGCGAAAACTCGCGCCCATCACTTCGGTGCCGATGCCGAAGTGCTTGTAGTAGCGGTAGATGCGCGCCACCGAATGCACGCCGCGGTCGTTGGGACCAGCATGCTGCGCCTCGTTCCAGTTGTCACCGGCCTGCTTCTTGTACCAGTCGTAGATGCGGCCGACGAACGGCGAGATCAACGTCACCCCGGCGTCGCCGCAGGCCACCGCCTGCGGGAACGAAAACAGCAGCGTCAGGTTGCAGTGGATGCCCTCACGCTCGAGCTGCTCGGCGGCACGGATGCCCTCCCAGGTGGACGCCAGCTTGATCAGCACACGCTCGCGCGTGATGCCGGCTTGTTCGTACAAGCCGACGATGCGGCGCGCCCGCGCGATGCTGGCCGCCGTGTCGAACGACAGCCTCGCGTCGACCTCGGTCGAGACGCGGCCGGGCACGATCTTCAGGATCTCGCGGCCGAACCGCACCAGCACGTGATCGACGATCTGGTCCATCGGCAGCGTGCGATGCGTGGTCACCGCCTCGGTCAGCAGCGGCGCGTACTCCGCCTGCTGCACCGCTTTCAGGATGAGCGACGGGTTGGTCGTGGCGTCGCGCGGCGCGTACTGCGCCATCTGGCGGAAGTTGCCGCTGTCGGCGACGACGACGGTGAACTGCTTGAGCTGATCGAGTTGGTTCATGGCGTGCGGTGAGGGGCCAACGACCGGGCCCGTCCATTATCGGCCGCACCCTGCGCTCAGCGAGGGACCACGGAGACGCCGTGGCCACTGAGGCTCAGCCACACACGCTGGCCCACCACCAGCAGCGGCTCGGGCTCGGGCCAGACGACGAAAATCGCGCCCAATGCCGATTGCAGCGTGAGCTCCTGCGTGCCGCCGAGATAGGCGCTCTTTTGCACCACGGCCTGCAGGCCGGGCTCCTGATGCGCCACCCGCCAGGCCTCGGGTCGCACGGCCACACGCACCGGGCCCGGAGCCACCGCCTGGCGCGGCGCCATCGTCAACGAACCGAGCGTGACGCTGCCGTCGGCCAGCGCCTGGCCGTCGAACAGCATGGCCTCGCCCATGAAGCCGGCGACGAACTCGCTGGCCGGCCGCTCGTACAGCGTCTGCGGCGTGCCGCGCTGCGCGATGCGGCCGGCATCCATCACGATGATCTCGTCGCTCACCGCCAGCGCCTCGTTCTGGTCGTGCGTGACGTAGGCCACCGTCAGCTTCAGTCGCTGCTGCAACGAACGGATCTCCTCGCGCATGCTGCGGCGCAGCCGCGCGTCGAGATTGGACAGCGGCTCGTCGAACAGCAGCACGCGCGGCTCGAGCACCAGCGCGCGCGCCAGCGCCACCCGCTGCTGCTGGCCGCCGGACAGTTCGCTCGGCAGGCGCGCGTCGTAGCCGGCGAGGCCGACGCCCTCCATCACGGCATGGGCGCGGCGCGTCGCCTCCTCCGGCGGCACCTGGCTCACCGTGAGGCCATAACGCACGTTGTCGAGCACGCTCATGTGCGGAAACAGCGCGTAGCTCTGGAACACCATGCTGACGTTGCGCTCGGCGGGCCCCAGCGCGGTGACGTCGCGGCCTTCGATCAGGATTTGGCCCGAGGTCGGCGTCTCGAGCCCGGCGATCATCCGCAGCACCGTGGTCTTGCCGCAGCCCGAGGGCCCGAGGATGGTGGTCAACGTGCCGGTCGGCACCGTGAAATGAATGCCGTGCACCACCAGCGGCGCCTTGGGTCCGCCGTAGCGCTTGGTGATGGCTCGGAACTGAATGCTCATGGAGTCGCTTCAGGTTGCAGCCGCGGTCCGGCGGCCGAGTTGCCGCTCGCCGACCAGCCATTGGATCAGCGCGGTGGCCAGCGACATCGCCAGGATCAGCACCGTGCAGTAAGCGAGCGCGACGCCGTAGTCGCCGTTGCCGACGCGGCCGATGATGTAGGTGGTGGCCAGCTCGTTTTCGGCGGTGACCAGGAAGATCACCGCCGACACGGTGGTCATCGAACGCACGAAGCTGTACACCAGCGCGGCCACCACGGCGGGCTTGAGCAGCGGTAGCACCACGCGGCGCAAGGTGGTGGCGGTGCCGGCGCGCAACATGGTCGAGGCCTCGTCGAGCGACTTGTCGATCTGCTTGAAGGAGGCCGCGCCGGCGCGCACGCCCACCGGCAGGTTGCGGAACACGAAGCACAACACGATGATCAACGCGGTGCCGGTAAGCTCGAACGGCGGCACGTTGAAGGCCAGGATGTAGCTGACGCCGAGCACGGTGCCGGGAATCGCGAACGCCAGCAGCGCGCCGAATTCGAACACGCGCTGGCCGATGAATTGCGTGCGCGCCAGCAGCCAGGCGATCAACAGGCCGATCGCCGCCGTGATCGGCGCGGCAATGGCGGCCAGAGTGAGCGTGGTGAACAGCGAGTTCCATGCCGTGCCGGCCCACACCAGCCCGTGGCTGCCCCATTGCAGATCGAACGCGGTGATCAGATGGGCCAGCGTCGGCGTGTAGTCGCGGCCCCAGGTGCGCACGAAGCCGCCGATGAACGCGAACAGGTAGATCACCACGGTGAACGCCAGCCACGGCATCGCGATCACCTGGCACAGCCGCTTCACGCCGGCCGGCAGCGGCATCGGCACCCCCGCGTCGCCCTTGCCCGACACGGTGGTGTAGGCGGCGCGGCCGAGCACCCGCTGCTGGAGGAAGAACACCGTCAGCGCGAACGCGCTCAACAGCAACGCCAGTGCGGCCGCACGGCCCTGGTCGAACTGCGCACCGACGATGGCGAAGAAGATCTCGGTCGACAGCACCGAGTACTGCCCGCCGACGACGATCGGGTTGCCGAAGTCGGCCATGCTCTCGATGAAGCCCACCAGGAACGCATTGGCCAATCCTGGCTTCATCAACGGCAAGGTCACCGTGCGAAAGGTCGATGCACGGCTGGCGCGCAGGGTCTGCGCCGCTTCCTCGAGCGACGGGCTGATGCCTTGCACCACGCCGCGCATGATCATGAAGGCGATCGGCGTGAAGGCGAACATCTGCGCCAGCCAGATGCCGAAGACGCCGTAAAACCAGCGCGACGGCGTCACCCCGAAGGCCCACTCGAGGCCCTGGTTCACCAGGCCGGCGCGGCCGAACAGCAGGATCAGCCCGAGACCGACCACGAACGGCGGCGTGATGATCGGCAGCAGCGCCAGCACCCCCAGTGGCCGGGCCAGGCGCCTGTTGCCACGCTCGGCCATCAAGGCGATCAAGGTGCCCAGCACCGTGGTGCCCGCCGCCGTCAGCAGGGCCAGGAACAGCGTGTTCCAGGCCACGCCGCAGCGCACGCCGCCGACGAGGCATCCCAGACCCCACACCCGTTCACCGGCCACACGCTCGAGCCACGCGGCGAGCGAGACGTGGCCGGCCTCGTCGAGCCAGGCGCCGGCCAGCGCCTGGCCCACCGGCAGCGCGACGAACAGCAGCAGCAACGCCGTGCACAGCACCACCGCGCAGGCCACGAACAGGTCGCCGCGAAACGCGCCGAGCCGCGCCACGCCGATGCCCAACAACATCAACAGCGCGAGCAGCGTGGCGGCCCCTCCGACGCCGACGCCGAACTGGCTGCCCGGTGCGGCGCCGAAAGCTTGCTCGAGCGCCGCAAAGCTCCAGCCCTTGGCACCGATCGCAAAGCCGGCAATGAGCACGCCAGCCAGGCCCAACCCGGCGGCACCGACCAGCGTGCGCCCTTGCGCACGCCCGGCGTCGACGGAGAGCGCTACACCCGCCACCAACAGCGCCAGCGGCACGATCCACAGCCACGGCTTGCCGTGCCGCCACGCTTGCACCAAGCCCGCTGCGGTGTCGCTGCCGCCGAATGCACCGGGCAGCGACTGCCACAGCGACAGGTTCTGCGGCAGGTACCACGGCAGCGCGACGAACGCCACGACACCGAGCAGCCACCAGGCCACCGGCGCACGCAGCGCGGCGCGGCGCGGCATCGCTCAGGCCTTCAGCGGGGCAACGAGTTGACGTCTTTCTCCCAGCGCGCGATCAGGCGGCGGCGCTCGGCCGACGAGCCGTACTTGGCGTAGTCATAGTCGATGAACTTGATCTGCTTGAAGTCGGGCACCCGCGGGTCGATCGGCGTGGCCTTGTTCGATGGCAACTGGAACTGCCGCGCCGCGGCGCCGAACTGCTGCGCCTGCGGCGTCAGCGCCCACTCGTAGAACTTCTTGGCTGCCTCCAGGTTGCGCGCGCCCTTGATGATCGACATCGAGCCGATCTCGGCGCCGGTGCCTTCGGCCGGCGTGATGGTCTCGACCGGGAAGCCCTGCATTTTTTCGCCGGGACCGTCGTGCACGAAGCTGATCGACACCGTGGTCTCGCCGCGCGCCACCGCCTTGATCGGGCCGGTGCCTGAGCGTGTGTACTGGCTGATGTTCTTGTGCAGGCCCTTCATGTATTCGAAGGCCTTTTCTTCGCCCATCAGTTGCACCAGCGTCGCGACCATCGTGTAGGCGGTGCCGCTGGCCGCCGGATTGGCGACCTGGATCTCGCCCTTGAACGCCGGGTTGAGCAAGTCGTTCCAGCTCTTGGGCACCGCGAGCTTCTTCTTGGCGATCAGCTCGGTGTTGTAGCCAAAGCCGAGCGGCCCGGAGTAGATGCCCACCGTGCGGTACTTGCTCTGCGCGGCCTGCTGCTGCGCCCAGCCGTGCAGCTGCGGCAGCGCAGGCGACTTGTACTCGAGCGACAGGTCCTGCTCGGCGGCCTGCAGGTGCGGATCGCCGGTGCCGCCGAACCAGACGTCGGTCTTGGGGTTCGCCCTCTCGGCGATCAGTTGCGCCAGCGCCTCGCCCGATCCCTTGAGCGACATGCTGACCTTGATCCCGGTGCTCTTGGCGAACACGGTCTGGATCATGTTGCACCACTCGGCCTGCACCGAGCAGATGACGTTGAGCTGTCCGGCGTCCTGCGCCAGCGCCGGTGTTGCCGCTGCGGCCGCCACCACCCACGTGGCGGCCAGTCGGATCGTCGTCGTTCGCATCGGTGGGCCTCCTGCCTTCGATGCGGCCATCGTAGCCACGCGACGGCTGCCAGCGAGGTGGTGCTGCACGGGACAAACCCGGTGGCGCTCGGCTGTCGAAGCGCGGCGATATCATCACCGCGCAAAACCACGCAGCCATCGCGGCGCACACGGCACCATGTCGTTCGACCTCGTCTTGTTCGGCGGCACTGGCGACCTCACCTGGCGCAAGCTGATGCCGGCGCTGTTCCAGGCCTTCCGCCACGGCAAGCTTCCCGCAGGCGGCCGCATCCTGGCGGTGGCGCGTGATGCACGCAGCGACGACGCCTATCGGGCCTTCATCAAAGAGCGCTTCGCGGAGGTCGACCCGGCCAAGCAGCCCAGCGAGGCGGAGTTCACCCGCTTTGCCGCGCTGCTGCACTACCGCCGCATGGACCTGTCGTTGCCCGCCGACTACGCCGGCTTGAAAGAGTGGCTCGACGAGCGCCGCGCCGACACGGTGGTGATGTACCTGGCGACCAGCCCGCACCTGTTTCCGGTGGTCTGCGCACAGCTCGGTGCGGCTGGCCTCAACGGCGCGCAGGTGCGCGTGGTGCTCGAAAAGCCGCTCGGCCACGATCTGTCCAGCGCGCAGGAGATCAACCGCGTGGTGGCCGGCGCGTTCCGCGAGCACCAGGCCTTTCGCATCGACCACTACCTGGGCAAGCCGTCGGTGCAGAACCTGTCGGCGCTGCGCTTCGGCAATGCCCTGTTCGAGCCGCTGTGGCGGCGCGAGAGCATCGCCAACATCCAGATCACGCTCGCCGAGGAGCTGGGCGTAGGCCGGCGCGGCGACTTCTACGACCGCACCGGCGCGTTGCGCGACATGGTGCAGAACCATGCGCTGCAGCTGCTGACGATGATCGCGATGGAGCCGCCGCCCACCAACGACGCCGACGCCATCCGCGACGAGAAGCTCAAGGTGCTGAAGTCGCTGAAGCCGTTCACTGCCGAGAGCGTGGCGCGCGACGTGGTGCGTGGCCAGTACAAGGCCGGCAATGTCGATGGCAAAGCCGTGTCCGGCTATCTCGACGAAACCAAGGTGCCTGCCGGCAGCACGACCGAGACCTTCGTCGCGCTGCGCACCGAGGTGCAGAGCTGGCGCTGGGCCGGCGTGCCGTTCTTCCTGCGCACCGGCAAGCGGCTGGCGGCGCGGCATGCGCAGATCGTGGTCAACTTCAGGCCGGTGCCGCACCCGATCTTTCCGGGCTCGTCACGCGCCAACAAGCTGGTGATCAAGCTGCAGCCCGAAGACGGGCTCGAGTTGCATCTGCTGGCCACCAAGGGCTCGGGCCAGGGCGAGTTGTTGTCGCCGGTGTTCCTCGACCTCGACTTCGACAAGGCGTTCGCGGCCGAGCGCGTGGGCGCCTACGAGCGGCTGCTGCTCGATGCGATCGCCGGGCGGCTCAACCTGTTCGTGCGCAGCGACGAGCAGGAGCAGGCATGGCGCTGGGTCGAGCCGGTGCTGCACGCGTGGGCCCGCGATCCCAACCCGCCGCGCGCGTACGCCGCGGGCACCTGGGGACCGCCGGCCGCCAGCGCGATGATCGCGCGCGACGGCTGCGTCTGGGACGAGGAGCAGTAGCGGCCAAGCGCGGCCGGCTTCAGCGGGCCGGCGCCGGCGGCGCGGCAAACGCGAGCAGCGACTCCACGCCGTACATGCGCACCAGGTCGCTCAGCTTGGCCGGCGCGCTGCGCACCTCGAAACCCTTGTTCCACGCGCGCGCCAGGCGGCGGCACTCCAGCAGCACCGCGACGGCGGCAGTGTCGAAGCTGCGCAGCGCCGCGGCATCGACGGTGATCGTCGCCGCGTCGTCGGCGCGCATCGCCTGCTCCAGCATGTTCAAGGTGTTGCTGGCCTCGCGCAGGGTCAGCACCTCGGGCAGCACCAGCATCGCTCGACGCTCCGGCTAAGACGCAGGCGTCAGCTCTTGCTGCCGGCCACGGACTTGTTCTTCGCGGCCAGGCGCTCGATCAGCGCGTCGATGCCGCCGGCGCTCAAGTCGCGCGCGAACTGGCTGCGGAAGCTGTCGGTGGCCCACAGGCCGAGCACGTTGAAGTCGAAGATCTTCCAGCTCTCGCCCGCCTTTTCGAGCCGGTAGTCGAGCTGCAGCGGCTCGCCCCGGCTGACGACGTCGGTGCCGACCACCACCTCGTTGGGAGTGGTGCTGGGGCGCAACGGCCGCAGCTTGACGTTGTGGTCCTTCACCTGCGTCAACGCACCCGAATAGGTGTTGATCAGGTAGGTCTTGAACTCTTCGGTCAGGCGCTTTTGCTGCTCCGGGCTGGCCGTGCGCCACTGCGGACCGACCGACTTGACGACCATGCGCTGCAGGTTGACGCTGGGCACCACCTTGGTGTCGACCAGCGCACGAATGCGCGCGACATCGCCGGCCTGGATGGCCTTGTCGTTCTTCACCGCGTCGATGACTTCGGTGGACAACTGCAGCACGAACGCATCCGGGGCCACCTCGGCGACGGCGCCAAATTGCGCAGCGCACAACGCGAATCCCAACATGATTTTTCGAAACATCTGCTTTCCTTCGGTTCTTCCGATCGAGACGGTGACTACCTTACCGCAACCGCCGCAGCGGCGGTTCATTGGGGCGCAGTGCCCTCTGTGCTGCCGTTGTCGGTCGCCTCGGGTTCCTCGGGCGGGTCGCCGTCGTAGATCAGATTGCGGCGGCGCGCCAGATAACCATCACGAATCAACGAGTATTTGTCGAGCGCGATCTCGTCGAGCGCGCGGGTGGCCGACAGCAGGCCGGCACGCACGCTGATGACGTGCAGCGTGCCCAACGCGTAGCGCCCTGCCCCACGATCGAGAAACGACTCGGGCACGGCTTGCAGGTCGAGCGTCAGTGCCGCCGTGTCGCGCAGCGTGCTCGGACCGAGTATCGGCAGCACGAGGAACGGGCCGGGTGGCACGCCCCAGCGACCCAGCGTCTGACCGAAATCCTCGGAACGGCGCTCGATGCCTGCGCCAGCAACGTCGACGAAGCCGAGTCCGAACACGGTGTTGAGGCCGAAGCGCAGGCCCATCTCCAGCGCCGCGGCCGGCTTGGCCTGCAGCAGGTGATTGGCAGCCGACCACGCGTCGTTGAAGTTGGAGAAGAAGTTCTCGACGGTGTTGCGCACGAACTCGGGCAGCACGGCCTGGTACCCGGTGGCCACCGGCTTGAGCACGGCCTCGTCGAACGCCTCGTTGAACGAGAACACGGCGCGATTGGCAGTTTCCAGCGGGTCGCCGGGCGTGGCCGGCGTCGCCGCGCAGCCGCCGAGCTCGAGCGCCGCGAGGCCCGCCAGCCAGAGGGCCGCAAGACGCCCAGCCGTCATTTCTTGGCCGGGGCAACGCTCGGCGTGGCTGGCGCAGCGGGTGAGCCGGCGTCGGCGGCCTTGTTGAACAGGAACTGGCCGATCAGGTTCTCCAGCACGACGGCCGACTGCGTCTGCGTGACCGTGTCGCCAGCGACGAGGTTCTTGTCGTCGCCGCCGGCCTCCAGGCCGATGTACTGGTCGCCCAGCAGGCCGGCGGTCTGGATCTTGGCCGAGCTGTCTTTCGGAAACTGCAGGTCGCGGTCGATCTCCATCGTCACCAGCCCCTGGAAGGTCTTGGGATCGAGCCGGATCGACTTCACACGCCCGACCACGACGCCGGCGCTGCGCACCGGGGCACGCACCTTGAGGCCGCCGATGTTGTCGAAGCGGGCCTGCAGCATGTAGCCATCACGCTGGCCGAAGCTGGCCAGGTTGGCGGCCTTCAGTGCGATGAAGGTGAGCGCCAGGATGCCCAGCAGCACGAACAGCCCGACCAGTGATTCGATGCCCCTCTTGCTCATCGCGCGAGACCCCCTGCGTGAATCATGGCGTCGAGAACATCAACGCCGTGAGAATGAAATCCATGCCCAGCACCCCGAGCGACGACACCACCACCGTGCGCGTGGTCGCGTAGGCCACGCCTTCCGGGGTGGCCTTGGTCTCATAGCCCTGGTACAGCGCGACGAAGGTGCAGATCACGCCGAAGACGGCGCTCTTGACGACGCCGTTGCCGACGTCGCGCCAGATGTCGACGCCCGATTGCTGGATCGACCAGAAGTTGCCGGCGTCGATGCCGATCAGCAGCACCGCCACCACCCACGCGCCGAGGATGCCGACGGCTGAAAACAGCAGTGCGAGGATCGGCATCGCGACGATGCCGCCGATGAAGCGCGGCGCCAGCACCCGTGCCCGCGGATCGATGGCCATCAGCTCCATCGCCGAGAGCTGTTCGCCGGCCTTCATGAGGCCGATCTCGGCAGTCAGCGACGTGCCGGCCCGCCCGGCGAACAGCAGCGCAGTGACCACGGGCCCGAGCTCGCGCACCAGCGACAGGTTGACCACCAGGCCTAGTGACTCGGCAGCGCCGTACTTGACCAGCGCGTAGTACATCTGCAGCGCCAGCACGAAGCCGACCGCCAGCCCCGACGCGACGATGATCACCAGCGAGCGGTTGCCGATCGCATGCACCTGCGCGACCACCAGGTTGAAGCGGCGCAACGCCAGCGGCGAGAAGCGCAGCAGGTCGACGAAGAAATAGGCCGCATGGCCGAGCGAGCCCAGCCACCTGAGCGTGCGCGCGCCGAGCTGCTCGAGGAAGGCCGTCATGGCGCCGCCGCGGCCCTGCTCATGCGGGCATGCCCAGGTCTTCGGCCAGCGTGCGCGCCGGGTAGTGGAAGCGCACAGGGCCGTCGGGCTCGCCGCGGGTGAATTGCCGCACCTCGGCGTCGTCGGAGTGGCGCAATTGGTCGGGCGTGCCGTGCGCGACCACCTTGCCGCCCGAGGACAACAGGTAGGCGTAGTCGGCGATCGCGAAACACTCCTGCACGTCGTGCGACACCACCAGCGAAGTCGAGCCGGTGGCGTCGTTGAGCTTGCGGATCAGATTGGCGGCCACACCCATCGAGATCGGGTCGAGTCCGGCGAAGGGCTCGTCGTACATGATCAGCTCGGGGTCGAGCGCGATCGCACGCGCCAGCGCGATGCGCCGCGCCATGCCGCCGGAGACCTCGCTGATGCGCAACTGCGCCGCGCCGCGCAGGCCCACCGCGTTGAGCTTCATCAGCACGATGTCGCGGATCATCGTCTCGCTCAGCTCGGTGTGTTCGCGCAGCGGGAACGCCACGTTCTCGAACACCGTGAGGTCGGTGAACAGCGCGCCGAACTGGAACAGCATGCCCAGGCGGCGCCGCAGGCGGTAAAGCTGGTCGCGGTCGCCGGCTTGGACGGTTTCGCCGTCGAACACCACGCGGCCGCTGTTGGCGGGATGGACGCCCGCGATCAGGCGCAACAGCGTGGTCTTGCCGCAGCCGGAGCCACCCAGGATCGCGGTGACCTTGCCGCGCCGAAAGGCCAAGCTCACGTCATTGAGAATCGTGCGGCTCGCGTCGTAGCCGAACGTGACGTGGTCGATCTCGATCAGGGTGTCGGAATTCAAGGCGAGCCGTGGGGTGCCTGCAGCCGGCGGCCCCGACAGCGCCGGCCGCTCGTCGACCGAGCGGCCACGGGGCGGCGCATTGTCGCACGATGGTCGTGCCGGGCCGGGTGCCGCGACAGCCGCGCAGTAAATGGATATTGCAGCTCGCGGCCGCGCTGCAACGAGGCTTGCTCAGCGAGGCAGCGACGAGCTGCCCATCAGGAACGCGTCGATCGCGCGCGCGGCTTGGCGGCCTTCGCGAATGGCCCACACGATGAGCGACTGGCCGCGCCGCATGTCGCCGGCGGCGAACACCTTGTCGGCGTTGGTGCGGTAGCCGGTGCCGTCGTCGGTGCCGGCGCGTGCGTTGCCGCGCGAATCCTTGTCGACGCCGAGGGCCTCGAGCACCGACGCCACCGGCGCGACGAAACCCATCGCCAGCAGCACGAGCCCGGCCGGATAGTCCTTCTCCGTACCAGGAACTTCGACCATCTTGCCGTCCTGCCACTGCACGTGCACCGTCTTCAGCGCCTTCAGCTTGCCGCCCTTGCCGTCCTTCGCGTCGCCGACGAACTGCTTGGTGGCGATCGCGAACTCGCGAGCGCAGCCTTCCTCGTGGCTGGAACTTGTGCGCAGCTTGGTGGGCCAGTACGGCCAGACCAGCGGCTTGTTCTCCTGCTCCGGCGGCATCGGCAGCAGCTCGAACTGCGTCACGCTGGCGGCGCCATGGCGGTTGCTGGTGCCCACGCAGTCGCTGCCGGTGTCGCCGCCGCCGATCACGATCACGTGCTTGCCGGCGGCCGAGATCTGGCCCTTGACGGTGTCGCCGGCGACCACCTTGTTCTGCTGCGGCAGGAACTCCATCGCGAAGTGCACTCCGTCGAGCTCGCGGCCCGGCACCGGCAGGTCGCGGCTCGTCTCGGAGCCGCCGGCCAGCAGCACGGCGTCGAACTGCGATTTCAGTTGTTCACCCGGGATCACTTCGGTGGCGTCGTTGGTGATCAGGCTGCCTTTTGGCAGCGCACCGACCAGCACGCCAGTGCGGAACGACACGCCTTCGGCAGCCATCTGCTCGATGCGCCGGTCGATGTGCGTCTTCTCCATCTTGAAGTCGGGGATGCCGTAGCGCAGCAGCCCGCCGAGGCGGCTGTTCTTCTCGAACACGGTCACGTCGTGGCCCGCGCGCGCGAGTTGCTGCGCCGCGGCCAAGCCGGCAGGGCCGGAGCCGACGACGGCGACCTTCTTGCCGGTCTTGGCCGCCGGCGGCTGCGGCAGCACCCAGCCCTCGGCCCACGCGCGGTCGGCGATCGCGTGCTCGATCGACTTGATGCCCACCGGATCGTCGTTGACGTTGAGCGTGCATGCCGCCTCGCAGGGAGCCGGGCAGACACGGCCGGTGAACTCCGGGAAGTTGTTGGTCGAGTGCAGCACCTCGGAGGCCAGCTTCCAGTCGTTGCGGTACACGAGGTCGTTGAAGTCCGGAATGATGTTGTTGACCGGGCAGCCGCTGTTGCAAAACGGCGTGCCGCAGTCCATGCAGCGCGCGCTCTGCACCTTGGCCTGGTCGGCCGACAGCGTGATGACGAATTCCTGCCACGTCTTCAGCCGCTGCGGCACGGGCGCGTAGCCCTCTTCGACGCGCCGATGCTCGAGAAATCCGGTGACTTTGCCCATGTGGTGACGGGCGCGCAGCCGCCTGCGCGCGTGTTGAGGAGGGGATTGCTACTTGGCCGGAACCGCGCGCTGCTTGGCGGGCACCGTCTTGGCCTTGGCGATCGTGGCCTGCGTGTCCTCGACGGCCTTGCGTTCGCCGAGCGCCCGGCGGTACTCGTGCGGCAGCACCTTGACGAAACGCGCACGCGCCTCGGCCCACTGATCGAGGATCTCGCGCGCCCGCAGCGAGCCGGTCCAGCGGTGGTGGTCTTCGATCAGGCGACGCAGCTGCGCCTCGTCGGTCTGCCCGTTGTGCCACCCGGCCGGTTGTGACGACGCCTGCTGCTCTTCCTTGGTCTGCAGCTTCTCGAGCGCAACCATCGCGGTGTTGCAGCGTTTGGCGAACTGGCCATCGTCATCGTAGACGTAGGCCACGCCGCCCGACATGCCGGCGGCGAAGTTGCGCCCGGTCTTGCCGAGCACGACCGCCGTGCCGCCGGTCATGTATTCGCAGCCATGGTCGCCGGTGCCTTCGACCACCGCAGTGGCGCCCGACAGGCGCACCGCGAAGCGCTCGCCGGCCACGCCGCGGAAGAACGCTTCGCCATGGGTGGCGCCGTAGAGCACGGTGTTGCCGACGATGATGTTCTTGGTGGCGTCGCCGCGAAAGTCGATGCTCGGACGCACCACCACGCGACCACCCGACAGGCCTTTGCCGGTGTAGTCGTTGGCATCGCCGATCAGGTACAGCGTGATGCCCTGCGCCAGGAACGCGCCGAAGCTCTGGCCCCCGGTGCCCTCCATCTGGATGAAGACGGTCTGGTCCGGCAGCCCTTCGGGCCGCTGCCGGATCAGCTCGCCCGACAGCATCGCGCCGACCGAGCGGTTGCCGTTGCGCACGTCCTGCAGGATCTGCACCTTTTCGCCGCGC
>DATDJF010000068.1:0-6452 GCA_036520715.1 Burkholderiaceae bacterium
AGGGGTCGGAGATCGGCAGCGTGAATGGAAGCAGGCAACAAAAAACCGCCGGGGTTGCCGGCGGTTTGGTCTGGGTAACGTCGTGTTCGTCTAGGTGCGCACGCTCGTCCAGCCGCCGGTGACAGGCGAGGACCAAAAGTACGCAAAGAAGAATGGCGCGCGACGCATGGCGCGCACTCTAGCACGGCCGCGCCGCGTCACGCGGTGCCCCCAACCGTGAGGCGGTCGATGCGCAACGTCGGCTGGCCCACGCCCACCGGCACGCTCTGGCCGTCCTTGCCGCAGACGCCGACGCCGGTGTCCAGCGACATGTCGTTGCCGATCATGCTGACCCGCGTCAGCGCATCGGGGCCGTTGCCGATCAAGGTGGCGCCCTTCACCGGGTACAGGATGCGGCCCTTCTCGACCCAGAACGCCTCGCTGGCCGAGAACACGAACTTGCCGCTGGTGATGTCGACCTGGCCGCCGCCGAAGTTGGTGGCGTACAGGCCGCGATCGAGGCTGGCGACGATCTCTTCCTTGCTCTTGTCGCCGCTCAGCATGTAGGTGTTGGTCATGCGCGGCATCGGCACGTGCGCGTAGCTCTCGCGGCGGCCGTTGCCGGTGGGCTTGACCTTCATCAGCCGCGCGTTCATCGCGTCCTGGATGTAGCCCTTCAGGATGCCGTCTTCGATCAGCACGTTGCGCTGCGTGGCGTGGCCTTCGTCGTCGACATTGAGCGAGCCGCGGCGGTCGGGCAGCGTGCCGTCGTCGAGTACCGTCACGCCCTTGGCGGCGACCCGTTGGCCGATGCGCCCTGCGAAGGTGGACGAGCCCTTGCGATTGAAGTCGCCCTCCAGGCCATGGCCCACCGCCTCGTGCAGCAGCACGCCGGGCCAGCCGGGGCCGAGCACCACCGTCATCTCGCCCGCCGGTGCCGGGCGCGACTCCAGGTTGGTCAACGCCGCGTTGACCGCCTGGTCGACGTAGCGTGCGAGCACGTCGTCTTGAAAGTAGTTGAGCCCGAAGCGCCCGCCGCCGCCGCCGCTGCCGATCTCGCGGCGGCCGTTGGACTCGGCGATCACGGTGATCGACACCCGCACCAACGGGCGCACGTCGGCCGCGCGGGTGCCATCGGCGCGCGCGACCATCACCACGTCGTACTCGGAGGCCAGGCTGGCCATCACCTGCACGATGCGCGGATCGCGGGCGCGTGCCAGACGCTCCACCCGCTCCAGCAGCGCCACTTTCTGCGTGCTGTCGAGCGTGGCGATCGGGTCGATCGCCGAATACAGCGCATGGCTGGCCGCCACCTGCGACGAGCCGGCGCCCACCTTGACGCGCTTGCTCTGGCCGGCCGCCGCGATGCTGCGCACCGTGCGCGCGGCGTCGAGCAGTGCGGCGCGCGAGATGTCGTCGGAGTAGGCAAACGCGGTCTTCTCGCCGGCGACCGCGCGCACGCCGACACCCTGGTCGATGCCGAAGCTGCCGCTCTTGACGATGCCTTCCTCCAGGCTCCAGCCCTCGTGGCGCGTGATCTGGAAGTACAGATCGCAGTCGTCGACGCGATGGTCCCCGATGCACCCGAGCGCCTCCTGCAGCACGTTGTCGTCCAGCCCGCCGGGCTCCAGCAACAGGCGGCGCGCCAGCGCCAGGCGTTCGATCGTGGGTTCGCGCGAAATCATCGAGGCATTGTAGGAGCGCGGGGGTCGGGTGGCGGCCAAAAGGTCTTGGGTTCAGTGGCCGCCAGCGCCGTCGCGCCGCCTCAGGGCAAGTTCATACAGCGCGTTGCGAGGCGCGCCGCTGATGCCGGCAGCCAGGGCCACGGCTTGCTTGAGCGGCAGCTCGGCCAACAGCAGCTCCAGCACTCGAGCCGGCTCGACGGTGCAGGCCGCATGCAACGCGGCGTGCTGCTGATCGGCCAAGTCCACCGCGTCCTGCTGCGGCGCCAGCGCGTGCAGCACGAGCACGAACTCGCCGCGCGATCGCTCGGGGCTGGCGGCCACCCATGACGGCAGTTGCGACGCCGCCAGCGTGACCACCGACTCGAACTGCTTGGTCAACTCGCGGCACAGCGTGACGGGCCGGGTGCCGCAGCGTGCGGCCCACTCGTCGGCCAACGCCGCGATGCGGTGCGGCGCCTCGAGCCACACCTGGGCGGCGGCATCGGCGCACGCGCTGTCCCAGGTGCGTTGGCGGGCTGCGCCCTTGCTGGGCGCAAAGCCGCAGAAGCGAAAGCCGGCGGCCAGCGCATCGCCGGCCACGCTGAGCGCAGCGGTCACGCTGCTGGCGCCGGGGATGGGCACGATCCGAAAGCCCGCCGCCGCCACCGCCTGCACGAGGGCTGCACCCGGGTCCGAGATGGCCGGCGTGCCGGCGTCGCTCGCGTAGGCCACCCGCGCACCGGCGGCCAGGCGGCGCAGCACCTCGGCGGCGGCTTCGCGCTCGTTGTGCTGGTGCAGTGCCAGCAACGGCTTGTCGATTGCGAAGTGGCGCAACAGGCCCCGCGTGACGCGGCTGTCTTCGCAGGCCACCAGGTCGACCATGCCGAGCACGTGCAGTGCCCGCAGACTCAGGTCGGCCAGGTTGCCGATCGGCGTGGCCACCACGTACAAAGCAGGCGCGGGATAGTCTTGTGCACCGGCGGCGGCGGCAGCCGTTTGTTTCCAGTGCGACGCGTCGTGGTTCAAGGAGGCCCGAGTGGCAGCAACGCCGAAGTCAGCGGGGGACCGCGCCGAATCGCTCGCCCTGGAGCACCTGCAGCGCCACGGTCTGGCCCTGGTGTGCCGCAATTATCGGGTGGCACGCGGGCCGCGGGCGCGCGGCGGCGAAATCGACCTCATCCTGCGCGAGCGCGACGGCACCGTGGTGTTCGTCGAAGTGCGATCGCGCGCTGACTCGACGTTCGGCGGTGCGCTGGCCAGCGTGACGGCCCGCAAGCAACAGCGTCTGGTGCTCGCGGCCCGCCACTACTTGGCCGGGCTGGCGCGGCTGCCGCCGTGCCGCTTCGACGTGGTGGCGTTCGACGGCGCGGACGTGCAGTGGGTGCGCGGCGCTTTCGAGGCCTGAGCGGGACGAGAGCCAGTCCCTGCGGACTGGCGACCGCCTGCGCAGGGGCCGGCGCCTGCAAGCGCCGGCGCGGGCTGCAAGCCTGAGCGGGCTGCACGCCTGAGCCGGTGCAGATCCGATGCAGATGGCAGTGAACCCGCACGCTCATTTCGACACAAACGGCTGCCTTATCATCACCCTCCATGCTCGAGCAGCGCATCCAGCAGCAGTTCTTCGATGCGGCGGACCTGAAATACCGATCTGCGGAGTCGTTGACGCGGCCGATCGCCGAGGCCTCGCAAGCCATCGTGGGTGTGCTCACCGCCGGCGGCAAGCTGCTGGTGTGTGGAATCGGCCTGTCATCGGCATTGGCATCGTTGTGCGCAGCGCAGTTGATGGGCCGCTTCGAGCGTGAGCGGCCGGGCCTGGCGGTCATCGCATTGGGCACCGACGCCGTGGTGTCGAGCCAATTGTCGATCAGCGGTGGCCTGCCGACACTGCTCGCGCGCCAGGTGGCGACGCTGGGGTCGCCGGGCGACCTGCTGCTGCTGCTCGATGTCGACGGCGAGCATGAGGCCGTGCTGTCGGCCGTGCAGGCTGCGCACGCCAAGGACATGGCCGTCATTGCGCTGCTCGGCCGCACCGGCGGCGCACTGCGTGCCGCGCTCGGTGAAACCGACGCGGCGATCACCGTGCCGCACGATCGCAGCGCACGCGTGCTGGAGATGCATCTGCTGATCCTGCACAGCCTGTGCGATGCGATCGACCTTCAATTGTTGGGAGAACAGGATCCTGCATGAACGTTCACGCACCTTCTAAGCAACACCGGATTCGAACACCGCTGGCCTGGCTGGCCGCGGCGCTGGCGGTGGCACAACTGAGTGCCTGCGCCCCGCTGGTGGTGGGCGGCGCGATGGTCGGCGGCGCGATGGTGGCGATCGATCGACGCACCACCGGCGCCCAGGTGGAGGACCAGTCGATCGAGTCCAAGGCCAGCAGTCGCATCAAGGAGTTGGTCGGCGATCGTTCGCACGTCAACATCACGAGCTACAACCGCATGGTGCTGCTCACCGGCGAGGCGGCCACGGAAGCCGACCGCGTGGCGATCGAGCAGGCCGTGCAGCGCGTCGAGAACGTGCGTTCCACGGTCAACGAGCTGGCCGTGATGCCCCCGACGTCGATGTCCACGCGTTCGAACGACTCGTTCCTGACCGGCAAGGTCAAGGCCACCTACGTCGACGCGAAGGATCTGCAGGCCAACGCGTTCAAGGTGCTCACCGAACGCGGCAATGTCTACCTGATGGGCCGCGTCACGGAGCGTGAGGCGACGCGAGCCACCGACCTGGCGCGCACGGTCAGCGGCGTGCAGAAGGTCGTGCGCGTGTTCGAGATCGTCACCGAGGCCGAGCTGGCCGACGCCGGCACGAAGAAGTAGCGTCGTCGCCCTTGAACGCCGACGGCCTCTCGGCCGTCGGCGCGTGGCATCACTTCAGCCGCTTGATCAGGCTGGAGGTGTCCCAGCGCCGGCCGCCCATCGCCTGCACGTCACCGTAGAACTGGTCGACCAGCGCGGTGACCGGCAGATGCGCGCCGTTGCGCCGGCCCTCGTCGAGCACGAGGCCGAGATCCTTGCGCATCCAGTCGACCGCAAAGCCGAAGTCGAACTTGTCGTCGACCATCGTGGTGCCGCGGTTGTCGAGCTGCCAGCTTTGCGCAGCGCCCTTGCCGATCACCTCGAGCACCAGCTTCATGTCCAGGCCGGCCTTCTGGCCGAACGCAATGCCTTCCGACAGGCCTTGCACGAGGCCGGCGATGCACACCTGATTGACCATCTTGGCCAGCTGCCCGGCGCCGCTGCCGCCCACCAGGGTGACCGCGCGCGAAAACGCCATCGCCACCGGCCGCATGGCGTCGAACGCCGCCGCCTCGCCGCCGCACATGACCGTCAGCATGCCGTTCACCGCGCCGGCCTGGCCGCCCGACACCGGCGCGTCGATGAACGACAGGCCCTTGGCTTTGGCCGCCGCGCTCAACTCGCGCGCCACCGCCGCCGACGCGGTGGTGTGGTCGACGAACACCGCACCGGGCTTCATGCCCGCCAGCGCGCCCTGCTCGCCGAGCACCACCGAGCGCAGGTCGTCGTCGTTGCCGACGCAGCAGAACACGAAGTCGGCACCCGCCGCCGCCTCGCGCGGCGTCGCGGCCGAGCGCGCGCCGTACTCCTTGGCCCATGCCTGCGCCTTGGCCGCGGTGCGATTGAAGGCACACACCTCATGCCCGGCGCGTGCCAGATGCCCCGCCATCGGGTGCCCCATCACGCCCAGTCCGAGGAAGGCAGTCTTGCGCGACGGCGTCGATTCGTAGGTCTTCATGACGGGCCTCAAATACGAAAGGGCCGCCAGTTTAAGCCGCGGCCCCTTGTCGCTGCGCTGCGCCGCGGCTTTCGCCGAGGGCCAGCCCCATCAAACGATCGTCAGATGCTCGGTCCCTGCGGCCAGGTCCTGGTTGCGCGCGCGCGAGCTGTTGAGCTTGATCTGCAGCCGCAGGTCGTTCACCGAGTCGGCGTTGCGCAGCGCATCTTCGTACGAGACATGGCGGCCTTCGTAGAGGTCGAACAGCGCCTGGTCGAAGGTCTGCATGCCGAGCTCGCGCGAGCGTTTCATCAGCTCCTTGATCTCGCCGACCTCGCCCTTGAAGATCATGTCGCTGATCAGCGGCGTGTTGAGCAGGATCTCGACCGCGGCGATGCGGCCCTTGCCCTCTTCGCGCGGCAGCAGGCGCTGCGACACGATGCTCTTCAGGTTGAGCGACAGATCCATCAGCAGCTGGGCGCGCCGCTCCTCGGGGAAGAAGTTGATGATGCGGTCGAGCGCCTGGTTGGAGCTGTTGGCGTGCAGCGTGGCCATGCACAGGTGGCCGGTTTCGGCGAAGGCCACCGCGTGCTCCATCGTCTCGCGGTCGCGGATCTCGCCCATCAGGATGACGTCGGGCGCCTGGCGCAGCGTGTTTTTCAGCGCATGCTCCCAGCCGTCGGTGTCGATGCCCACCTCACGCTGCGTGATGATGCAGTTCTTGTGCGGGTGCACGAATTCCACCGGATCCTCGATGGTGATGATGTGGCCGTGCGAGTGCTCGTTGCGCCAGTCCACCATCGCCGCCAGCGACGTGCTCTTGCCCGAGCCGGTGGCGCCGACCATGATGACCAGGCCGCGCTTGGTCATCGTGATGTCCTTCAGCACCTTGGGCAGGCCGAGCTGGTCGACCGTCGGCAGCGTCTGAGGGATGACGCGGAACACCAGGCCGATGTGCCCCATCTGCACGAAGGCATTGCAGCGAAAGCGCCCGATGCCCTGCGGCGAGATCGCGAAGTTGCACTCCTTGGTCTTCTCGAACTCGGCCGCCTGCTTGTCGTTCATCACCGAGCG
>DATDJF010000069.1:0-2017 GCA_036520715.1 Burkholderiaceae bacterium
TGGGGTTACCTCGCGGCCTACGGCTGGGCGCTCAAGCAACCCGGTGGCAACGATGCCAAGGCGCGTGACTTCGTCGCCGGGTTGTTCGCCAACGTGCCGGTGCTCGACTCCGGCGCACGCGGCTCGACCGTCACGTTTGCCGAGCGCGGCGTCGGCGACGTGCTGCTGGCGTGGGAGAACGAGGCGCACCTGTCGATCAAGGAATTCGGCGCCGACAAGCTCGACATCGTCTACCCGCCCACCAGCATCCTCGCCGAGCCGCCGGTGGCGGTGGTCGACAAGGTGGTCGACAAACGTGGCACACGCGCAGTGGCGCAGGCCTACCTGGAGCACCTGTACACGCCGGAGGGCCAGGAGATCGCGGCCAGGCACTTCTACCGGCCGATCGACGAGAAGGTGGCGGCCAGGCACAGCAAGACCTTCCCGAAGGTCACTCTGTTCACGATCGACGAGCTGTTCGGCGGCTGGGCCAAGGCGCAGAAGACGCACTTCGCCGACGGCGGCGTGTTCGATCAGATCTACACGAAGAAGTAGCTACCAGCGGCGCGCGAGCGGCCGCGTCGCCCGTCGGCGGCGCGGCCTAGCTCGATTTGCGCATAAGCAAAACCGCATCGAATCGTTGGCCGGCGCGCATGGCCTGCCTACGATCGGTCATCCCCATATCGCCTCCGGCCGCGTGCCAGCAGCCGGCACGCCGCTCGTGTTGCTCTCGCGCACCCTGCTCCAACGCCACAGCGTGCTGCCCGGTTTCGACCTGGCGCTCGGCTTCACGCTGCTGTATTTGAGCCTCATCGTCCTGGTGCCGCTGTCGGCCGCGTTCCTGAAGACCGCCACCATGACGTGGCCGGCGTTCTGGGATGCCGTGACCTCGCCGCGGGTGCTGGCGTCGTACCGGCTGACCTTCGGCGCGTCGTTCGCGGCGGCGTTGCTCAACGTGGTGGCCGGGTTGGCGGTCGCGTGGGTGCTGGTGCGTTATCAGTTTCCGGCGCGCCGCCTGGTCGACGCGCTGGTCGACCTGCCGTTCGCGTTGCCCACCGCGGTGGCCGGCATCGCGCTCACGGCGCTGTATGCCAAGAACGGCTGGATCGGATCACTGCTGCCGTTCAAGGTGAGCTACACGGCCCTGGGCGTGTTCGTGGCGCTCACCTTCATCGGGCTGCCGTTCGTCGTGCGCACGGTGCAGCCGGTGCTCGAAGACCTGCAGCAGGAGGTGGAGGAAGCCGCGGCGACGCTGGGCGCCAACCGCGGGCAGACCATCACGCGCGTGATCCTGCCGGTGCTGACGCCGGCGCTGCTGACCGGCTTCGCGCTCGCGTTCGCACGCGCGCTGGGCGAATACGGTTCGGTGATCTTCATCGCCGGCAACATGCCGATGGTGAGCGAGATCACGCCGCTGTTGATCATCACCAAGCTCGAGCAGTACGACTACGCCGGCGCCACCGCGATCGCCACCGTGATGCTGGTGGCCGCATTCGCGATGCTGCTGGCGATCAACGGCCTGCAAGCCTGGGCGCGGGCGCGCCAGGGTCGATGAGGTGAGCACACCGGCCCAAGCGCTGCCCCTTCCAGGCATCGAGCGTGCCGCGCAGGCGCCGCGCGACCTGCGGCGCGCCACCAGCGAGCCGCCGCTGGTGAAGTGGCTGCTGGTCGGCGGCGCGTTGGCGTTCCTGACGGTCTTCCTGTTCATGCCGCTGGCCATCGTGTTCGCCGAGGCGCTCAAGAAGGGCGTCGCGGTCTACCTGGCGTCGATCGCCGAGCCCGATGCGCTGTCGGCGATCCGGCTCACGCTGATCGCGGCCGGCATCGCGGTGCCGCTGAACCTGGTGTTCGGCGTCGCCGCGGCGTGGTGCATCGCGAAGTTCGAGTTCCGCGGCAAGAACGTGCTGCTGACCTTGATCGACCTGCCGTTCTCGGTGAGCCCGGTGATCTCGGGGCTGATCTACGTGCTGGTGTTCGGCCTGCAGGGCTGGTTCGGCGAGTCGCTGCGCGACCACGACCTGAAGGTGATCTTCGCGGT
>DATDJF010000070.1:0-4742 GCA_036520715.1 Burkholderiaceae bacterium
CGACCCGGCTGCCTTCGGCAGCATCGTGGACAAGGTGAAGGCCCAGCTCGCCTGAAAGCTCGACGGGCCGGGCGCGTCGGCGCCGGCCCACGCCACACGGCGCCAGCGCCGTGGGTGGCAGCCAACAGGGCAGGCCATCACCTCGCAGTGGCCTGCCCTTTTCCTGTCGATCGACGAACATGGACGAACTGGACCAACTGGTGGACCGCGCGCAGCAGGAGTTCGCGCGCGCGCCCACGCCCGCCGAACTCGAAAACGCGAAGGCGCGGTTTCTCGGCAAGGCGGGTCGCGTCACCGAGCTGCTGAAGGCGCTGGCCAGCCTGTCGGTCGACGAGAAGAAGTCGCGCGGTGCGTCGATCAATCGCACCAAGGAGCGCATCGAGGCGGCGTTGCAAGACCGGCGCCAGGCGCTGGCGCAGGCCGAGCTCGACGCGCAGTTGCGCGCCGAGGCGTTGGACGTCACGCTGCCTGGCCGGCGGCGCGGCGAGGGCGGGCTGCATCCGGTGTCGCTGACGATCGAGCGCATCGAGGCGATCTTCGGCTCGATGGGGTTCGAGGTGGCCGACGGCCCCGAGATCGAGACCGACTGGATGAGCTTCACCGCGTTGAACAACCCGGAGAACCACCCGGCGCGCTCGATGCAGGACACCTTCTACGTCGACATGAAGGACGAGGAGGGCCGCTGGCTCAACCTGCGCCCGCACACCTCGCCGATGCAGGTGCGCTACGCGCGGGCGCACGCGGCGCGTTATGCCGGCGCCGCGACGATGCCCGAGATCCGCGTCATCGCTCCTGGCCGCACCTACCGCGTCGACAGCGACGCCACACATTCGCCGATGTTCCACCAGTGCGAGGGCCTGTGGATCGGCGAGAACGTGAGCTTCAAGGATCTGAAGGCGGTGTTCACCGATTTCTGCCGCAAGTTCTTCGAGAGCGATGACCTGCAGTTGCGTTTCAGGCCTTCGTTCTTTCCGTTCACCGAGCCGTCGGCAGAGATAGACATCGCGTTCGCCAGCGGCCCGCTCGAGGGGCAGTGGCTCGAGGTGTCCGGAGCAGGGCAAGTGCATCCCAACGTCGTGCGCAATTTCGGCCTCGACCCCGAACGCTACATCGGCTTCGCGTTCGGCATGGGGCCCGACCGGCTGGCGATGCTGCGTTATGGCATCGATGACCTGCGCCTGTTCTTCGACGGTGACCTGCGGTTTCTGTCGCAGTTCAAGTAGAGCGGACGGCACGCATGCAATTCCCAGAATCCTGGCTGCGCGAGTTCTGCGATCCGCCGCTGTCGACCGCACAACTCGCCGAGTTGCTGACGATGTCGGGCATGGAGGTCGAGAGCTTGCAGCCGGCGGCGCCGGCGTTTGCCGGTGTGGTCGTGGCCGAGATCGTCGAGTGCGAGCAGCATCCCAACGCCGACAAGCTGCGCGTGTGCCGCGTGCGTGCCGGTGCGCATTCGCGCGACGGCACGTTGCAGGTGGTGTGCGGCGCACCGAACGCGCGTGTCGGCTTGCGTGCACCGCTGGCGGTGGTGGGCGCTTCGTTGCCGCCCGGCGCCGACGGCCAGCGGCTGGATATCCGCGTGGGCAAACTGCGCGGCGTCGAAAGTTTCGGCATGTTGTGCTCGGCGCGCGAGCTGGGCTTGAGCGACGATCACGGCGGCCTGCTCGAACTGGCCGACGATCTGCCGATCGGCGCCGACATCCGCCAGGCGCTGCGGCTCGACGACACGCTGTTCACGCTGAAGCTCACGCCCAACCTCGGGCACTGCCTGTCGGTGTTCGGCGTGGCGCGCGAGCTGGCTGCGCTCACCGGTGCGCCGTTGCGCACGCCGGCGATCGCTGCCGTGGCGGCCACGCTGCAAGACAAGCTGCCGGTGCGGATCGAGGCCACTGATCTGTGCGGTCGCTTCTCCGGCCGCATCGTGCGCGGCATCGATCCGCGCGCCAGGACGCCGGGGTGGATGGTCGAGCGCCTGCAGCGTTGCGGCCAGCGGCCAGTGAATGCGCTGGTCGACATCTCCAACTACGTGATGTTCGAGTACGGGCGGCCGTCGCACATCTTCGACCTCGACAAGATCCACGACCAGCTGGTGGTGCGCTGGGGCCAGGCCGGCGAGTCGCTGAAGTTGCTCAATGGCCAGACCGTCGAGCTCGATGCGCAGGTCGGCGTGATCGCCGACGCGCATGCACCCGAGTCGTTGGCCGGCATCATGGGCGGCGATGCCACCGCGGTGAGCGACGCCACGCGCAACGTCTACATCGAAGCAGCGTTCTGGTGGCCCGATGCCGTGGCTGGCCGTTCGCGGCGCTTCGGCTTCAACACCGATGCCGGGCATCGTTTCGAGCGCGGTGTCGACGCCTCGACGACCGTGCAGCACATCGAGCGCATCACGGCGCTGGTGTTGCAGGTCTGTGGCGGCCAGGCGGGGCCGATCGACGACCAGCAGCCCAACGTGCCGCAGCGCAAGCCGGTCACGCTGCGGGTCGCGCGCGCCGCCAAGGTGATCGGCATGCCGGTCACGCAAGCCGACTGCGTGGGTGTGTTCGAGCGATTGGGCCTGACGCACGGCGCGACCGACGGGCTCGTGTCGGTGACGCCGCCGCCATGGCGCTTCGACCTGCAGATCGAGGAAGACCTGATCGAAGAGGTGATCCGCGTCATCGGCTACGACAAGCTGCCGCCGTCGCCGCCGCTGGCGCCCGTGCGGCCGACGCCGCAGCCCGAGGAGCGTCGCAGCCTGTACTCGGTGCGCCGCGCGCTGGCGCGCCTGGATTACGAGGAAATGATCTCGTTCAGCTTCGTCGAGACGCGCTGGGAAAGCGAGCTGGCCGGCAACGACGATCCGATCCGCGTGATCAACCCGATTGCCGCGCCGCTGGCGGTGATGCGCTCGAGCCTCGTCGGCAGCCTGGTGGCGGCGCTGCGGCGCAACCTGGCCCAGCGCATCGAGCGCGTGCGGGTGTTCGAGATCGGCCGCGTTTTCCGGCGCGATCCCGGCACGGCCGCCGGCGACACCGCGGTGGCCGGTGTGGCGCAGCCGGTGCGCATCGGCGGCCTGGCCTATGGCGATGTGCAGGCCACCCAGTGGGGCAGCGAGGCGCGCCGCGTCGACTTCCACGACGTCAAGGGCGATCTCGAGTCGTTGCTCGCGCCGTACGAGTTGCGCTGCAAGCCGGCACAGCACCCCGCACTGCATCCCGGGCGCAGCGCCGAGTTGTGGCTGCGCGATCGTTGCATCGGCGTCGTCGGCGAGCTGCATCCGCGCTGGCGGCAGGCCTACGAACTGCCGCACGCACCGGTGGTGTTTGAGCTCGAGGCGTCGGCCGTGCAGCAGCGTACGCTGCCGTCGTTCGTGGCGATCGGCCGCTTCCAGCCGGTGCAGCGCGATCAGGCTTTCCTGGTGTCCGAGCGGGTCAGCCACGACCAGTTGCTCGCCGCCCTGCTCGACGACCCGAGCGGGCTGGTGCGCCGCGCCACGCTGTTCGACCGGTATCGGCCCGCAGCGGCTGCCGGTGTGGCCCCCGGTGAACACAGTATGGCCGTGCGCCTGGAATTGATGGACGATGCGGCCACGCTGACCGACGAGCGGATCGAAGCCGCGCTGATGGCTGCCCGTGAACGGGCGCTCGAGCGGGTCGGCGCCAGACTGCGCACCTGAACGCAGCCACCACTTCCGAGGGAACCATGACGATCGACCAAGGAGCGCCAGCCCGACCGGTGGCGGTGCCGTCGCTGCAGACGCCCACGCTGACCAAGGCCGAGCTCGCGGAGTTGCTGTTCGAGCGCCTGGGCTTGAACAAGCGCGAGTCCAAGGACATGGTCGAGGCCTTTTTCGAGCTGGTGCACGCCACCCTGGTGCAGGGCAACGACGTCAAGCTGTCGGGCTTCGGCAACTTCAACATCCGGCGCAAGGCCTCGCGGCCCGGCCGCAACCCGCGCACCGGCGAGGCGATCCCGATCAAGGCCCGCCACGTAGTGACTTTTCACGCAAGCCACAAGTTGAAATCAATCGTGCAGGGCGACACGCCGCCCGAGGGCGAGTTCGAGTAAAGTCTAGCTTTGCTGCGCCACCTCATTGATTTCAATGGAGAATGGGCTCCCCGCAATCCCGGCCAAACGCTACTTCACCATCGGTGAGGTGAGCGTCTTGTGCGGCGTGAAGCCGTACGTGCTGAGGTATTGGGAACAGGAGTTCACCCAGCTCAAGCCGGTCAAGCGGCGCGGCAACCGGCGCTACTACCAGCACCACGAGGTGCTGTTGATCCGGCGGATCCGCGAGTTGCTTTACGACCAGGGCTTCACAATCAGCGGCGCGCGCAACCGACTCGCCGAGCAATTGCCGCCGTCGCTGCGAGTCGGGCGCAGCAACGGCGACGCCGTGTTGCCGGCCGAAGGGCTCGATGCAGAAGGTGTCGATGCCGACGCAGGCGTCGAAGCCCAGTCACGCGACGAAGACCTGCCCCTGCCCGAGGTGACGATGATCGATCTCGACCACGTGCGCGCTGAATTGCTGTCGATTCGCAAGCTGCTCGATGGTTGAGGACAACAAGGACGCTTGCGCGCGACCCCTATAATCCAACGCTTCGTCGGGGTGTAGCGCAGCCTGGTAGCGCACCTGCATGGGGTGCAGGGGGTCGGAGGTTCAAATCCTCTCGCCCCGACCATTAATCAATTACTTGCGAGCGCCCGGTCCTCGGGTGCTTTGAGACGTCTCTAAGTTTTCGCGGGTGGCGGCAGGCGTG
>DATDJF010000071.1:0-18557 GCA_036520715.1 Burkholderiaceae bacterium
GAGGGGCCGCCGCCGAGGCGGGTGCAACCGAACAGCGGCGCCGCGGCGGCCGCGGCGAGGCCGGCGTGCAGCACACGCCGGCGCGACAGATGCGATGGGATGTTCATGTGCGGCTCCTCACTTCCTGGCGGGTTGCGCCGCCAGGAACGCGGCGATGGCCTTGACCTGCTCGTCGCTGTAGCCCTTGGCGATCTGGTGCATGATCGTCGCGGGCAACGCGCCGCTCTTGAAGTCGTTGAGCGCGGCGACGATCTTGTCGGCCGGCACCCCGGCCAGCGGCTTGACGGTGTCGCCGCGCACCTGGCCGTTGGTGCCGTGGCAGTTGGCGCAGGTGGCCGCGAGGTCGCGGCCGAGGTTGGCGCCTTGGGCAAATGCCGCCCCGGCCGTGCCGAGCAGCAGCGCCGTGGCGACGCGCAGAAGATGGCTCATCGAATCCCTCCGTGGTGTGGCGTCGCTGCGGCTCACGCGGCGCGGGCGCGATTGTTGCACCGACCAAGCCTGCATTGGAGGGCACGGGCGTTCCGCGCCGTTCCGTGCGTGATTCGATTCGGCTTTGCAGGCGCGGGCTTGCGTCCGCCTCACCCGCGTTCGCAGGCGATCGAGGCGGTGGCGACCAGGTCGTCGAAGAGGGCCATCGACGCGCGCCCCGGCAGCGCGTAGGGGTCGAGCGTGGCGCAGGCGGAGTACTTGAGCAGCAGCGCCGGGTTCACGCCGGCCATCTGCACCTGGCCCATCGCCCAGCCCGCGAAACGGCGCTCGTCGATCTCTTCGTAGGCCAGCAGCTCGACCTCGGTGTGGCGCGCATCGTGGACGATGCGCTGGTAGAGCTGGTTGACCGCGGAGCGGCCGCCCTCGAGCGCCTGCAGGAAGATGCGATCGGCGAAGCACAACACGCCGGTGATGCCGTGCTTGGGGTTGTGGGTGCGGCACTGGCGCAGCAGCGTGTGCAGCTCCTCCGCGTCGACCGCCGGCACCGCGCGGCTGGCATACATCAATCGGACCAGCATGGTTGCACCTCGCACCGTCAAGCGTCGCTCTTCTTGGACAGCAGCGACAGGAATTCGCGCCGCAGGTTGGGATCCTTCAGGAAGGCGCCGCGCATCACGCTGTTGGTCATCGCCGAGTCGTCGTCCTTGACGCCGCGCCAATGCATGCAGAAGTGGTCGGCCTCCATCACGATCGCCAGGCCGTCGGGCCGCACGCGCTCCTGCAGCGCATCGGCCAGCATCACCACCGCTTCCTCCTGGATCTGCGGGCGCGTCATCACCCAATCGCACAGCCGGGCGTACTTCGACAGCCCGATCAGGTTGGAATGCTCGTTGGGCAGGATGCCGATCCACACCCGCCCGAGGATCGGGCACAGGTGGTGCGAGCAGGCGCTGCGCACGCTGATCGGCCCCACGATCATCAGCTCGTTCAGCCGCGAGGCATTCGGAAACTCGGTGATCTTGGGCGCTGCCACGTAGCGGCCGCGGAAGACTTCGTCGAGGAACATGCGTGCCACCCGCTCGGCGGTGCCCTGCGTGTTGTGGTCGCTGTCGGTGTCGATCACCAGCGCCTGCAGCACCTCGTGCATCTTGGCCTGCACCTCGGACTTCAGTTCGTCGAGTTCGCCGGGCCGCACGAACGCCGAGATGTTGTCGTTGGCGTGATAGCGGCAGTCGGCGCCGACCAGCCGGTAGCGGATGCGCTGGGAGGCCGGCAGCTGGGCCAGGTCGGCGTCGCTGGGCAGGAGGCGCGTGACGGTGCGTTGCGGATCGGGCATGACGATGCTCGGAGCGTGCCAACGGCACTCGAGGTCGCATTGTCTCAGCCCTGTGCAGGCGCTGCAGCGTCACCGGGGCGCAGCCATGTGTGCCGTCAGAACAGGCTCTAGACTGGGTTTGTGACCACTTCGCCGCCGCTCGCTCGCCTGCTCGATCGCACCGCCGATGCGGTGGCGGCCGTGCGTGCCGGACGCTCGTTGACCGAGGCGCTCGACGCGGTCGATGGCGAGCTGCGGCCCGGCGTGCTGGCGCTGGCCAGCGACGTGATGCGCCGGCTCGGCACCGCACTCGCGCTGCGCGAGCGGCTGGCACCGCGGCCGCCGCCGGCGCCTGTGGATGCGCTGCTGTTGAGCGCGCTGGCGCTGCTGGTGCCGCGCGACGGCGCGGCGCCGTACGCCGACCATACGCTGGTCGATCAGGCCGTCACGGCGGCGCGCCAGCGCACGCCGGCGGCGGCCGCGTTCGTCAACGCCGTGCTGCGCCGCTTCGTGCGCGAGCGTGCCGCGCTGCTCGAGGCGGTGCTGCACCAGGAGGTGGCCGCCTTCAACCACCCGCTGTGGTGGATCGAGCGCGTGCGGCACGACTGGCCCGGCGCGTGGCGCGAGCTGCTGGATGTCGACAACCAGGCGCCGCCGCTGGTGTTGCGCGTCAACGCGCGGCGCAGCACGCCGCACGACTACGTGCAGCGCCTGGCCGCCAACGGCCGCCAGGGCCAGGTGGTGGGGCCGCAGGCGGTGTGGCTGGCCACGCCGTGCCCGGTGGCGCAACTGCCCGGCTTTGCCGACGGCGACGTGTCGGTGCAGGACCTGTCGGCGCAGCGTGCGGCGCCGCTGCTGCTGAGCCACCCGTTGCCGCCCGGCGCGCGTGTGCTCGATGCCTGCGCGGCACCGGGCGGCAAGACGGCGCACCTGCTGGAGCTGGCCGATCTCGACGTCACCGCGCTCGACGTCGACGGCGTGCGGCTGCAGCGTGTGCAACAGAACCTGCAGCGCCTGCACCTGCAGGCGACGCTGGCGTGCGCCGATGCGCGCGCGCCCGATCGCTGGTGGGACGGCACGCCGTTTCACGCCGTGCTGCTCGACGCGCCGTGCAGCGCCTCGGGCGTGGTACGACGCCATCCCGACGTGCGCTGGCTGCGCCGCGCGCAGGACGTGGCGACCCTGGCGCGCACGCAAGCGGAACTGCTCGACGCGTTGTGGCCGGTGGTGGCGCCGGGCGGTGTGTTGCTGTACGTGACCTGCTCGATCTTTCGTGTCGAAGGGCAGCAGCAGATCGACGCTTTTTTGCAACGCCACGGCGCGCAGGGCGCGTCGCTGGACGGTGCAGGTCCCGGTCACCTGCTGCCGCTGCCGGACAATGGTCCGGATCAATCTGCCCCGGCGCCCGTCGTGGGTGATGGGTTCTTCTACGCCTCGATTCGCAAGCCCCCCTCCTAAGACCATCCAGCACCGATGCGCCGCGCGACGACCACAAGTCACTCACCGCGCGCGGCCTGGCTCGGCGCGGCGCCAGGCATCGGCCGCGCGATCGCGTGCTGGGCCTGGCAGACTGCCGCGGTGCTGTGCCTGACGTGGGCATCGGGCCTTGCGCACAATGCGCGGGCACAAGGCGTCGAGCTGGCCACGCTGGAGTTGCGGCCCGCCGAGGGCGCGTTGACCCTGGAGTTCAGCGCGCGCCTGACCCTGTCGCGGGGGGTCGAAGATGCCTTGCGCCGCGGCGTGCCGATGTACTTCGAAGTCGAGGCCACTTTGTTCCGCTCGCGCTGGTATTGGCGTGACGAGCGGGTGTCGCGCGTCTCGCGCAGCTACCGGCTGTCGTTCCAGCCGCTCACCGGCAACTGGCGGGTCGGCCTGGGCGCGCTGGGCCAGAATTTTCCGACCATGTCGGAAGCGATCGCGGTGATCTCGCGGGTCAGCGGTTGGCCCCTCGCCGAAGCCGCGCAGCTGGACAGCGACCTGCGCTACTACGTCGAGTTCAGCTACCGGCTCGACGCGTCGCAACTGCCGCAGCCGCTGCAGATCGGCCTTGGCAACGAGTGGTCGCTCGGCATCTCGCGTGTGCTGAAGGTCGACGAGCACGTGATCGAGGCGGTGCGTCGATGAAGGCCCGCCGCACGACCGCGGGGACACGATGAGCCCGCGCCCGGCCGCTCCGAAGGGGGCTCGCACCGCAGTGCGAAGCACGGAGGTTGCCGAATGAGCAAGGCACTGCGCTGGGCGCTGCTGATCTCGGCGATCGCCGTGATCGGCGCCGCGCTGGTGATCGCCTTCATGCTGTCGATGACCAGCGAGCGCGACCTCTTCGAGCGCAATTTCGTCTGGCTGTTCTGGGTCAATCTGGCGGTGGCCGCCGCGCTGCTGCTGGTGATCGCGATCGCCGCCACCCGGCTGCTGGTGCGCCTGCGCCGCGGCAAGTTCGGCAGCCGCCTGCTGATCAAGCTGGCCGGCATCTTCGCCTTCGTCGGCGTGGTGCCCGGCGTGCTGATCTACACGGTGTCGGTGCAGTTCGTGTCGCGCAGCATCGAGACCTGGTTCGACGCCCAGGTCGCCGGCGCGCTCGATGCGGGCCTGGCGCTCGGCCGCGGCATGCTCGATGCGCAGAGCGCCGACCTGGTGTCCAAGACGCGGCTGGCGGCCGAGCGCCTGGCCGACAACAAGGCCATCGGGCCACTGACGCTGGAGCGCGTGCGCGAGCAGATCGCTGCGCGCGAAGTGATGTTGCTCAGCGCGGGCGGCCAGGTGCTGGCCAGCGCCAGCTCGCAGGCCGCGATGACGCCGCAGCGGCCGTCGGCGTCGTTGTGGCGTCAGGCGCGTGCTGCCGGCGCCGCCAGCCAGCTCGAGGGCCTCGACGACGAACCAGTGCCCGGCGGCGTGCGCCCGCCGGCGCGTGTGCGTGCGCTGGCGCTGATTCCGAGCAACGAGATCTCGCTGGCGGCGCGCGAGGAGCGGTTCCTGTACGTCACGCAGGCGGTGGCGCCGCAGCTCGTGAGCAACGCGCTGGCGGTGCAGTCGGCCTATCGCGAGTACCAGCGCCGCGCCATCGCGCAAGAGGGCCTGCGCCGCATGTACATCGGCACGTTGACCTTGGCGCTGGTGCTCGCCGTGTTCGGCGCGGTGCTGGTGGCGGCGATCCTCGGCAACCAGATCGCCAAGCCGCTGGTGGTGCTGGCCGACGGCGTGCGCGAGGTCGCCGAGGGCGACTTGAAGGCCAAGCCGGTGTTCGCGTCGCGCGACGAGCTGGGTGGCCTGACGCGCGCCTTCGCGCGCATGACCGAGCAGCTCGCCGAGGCGCGCGAGCAGGTCGGCCGCGGCGTGTCGCAGCTCGAGGGCGCACGCACGCGGCTGCAGACCATCCTCGATTCGCTGAGCGCCGGCGTCATCGTGTTCGATCGCCAGCGCGGCATCGACACCGTCAATCCCGGCGCCACGCGCATCCTGCGCCAGCCGCTGTCGGCTTACCTCGGGCGCACGCTCGAGCAGGTGCCGGGGCTGGAGGAGTTCGCGCACAAGGTGTGGCAGCGCTTCGATCTGCACAGCGCCAGCCCCGAGGCCGGCGAGCGCGACCATTGGCAGGACGCCTTCGATCTGCGGGTCAACGAGCAGACCGCACTCAACCTGCTGCTGCGCGGCGCGGTGCTGCCCAACGAGGCGCGGCTGCTGGTGTTCGACGACATCACCGAGGTGGTGTCGGCGCAGCGCTCGATCGCCTGGGCCGAGGTGGCGCGGCGGCTGGCGCACGAGATCAAGAACCCGCTGATGCCGATCCAGCTCTCGGCCGAGCGGATCCAGCACAAGCTGGTGGCGCAGCTCGGCGGCGCCGACCGGGCGCTGCTCGAGCGCTCGGTGGCCACCATCGTGGCCCAGGTGCAGGCGATGAAGCAGCTGGTCGACGAGTTTCGCGACTACGCGCGGCTGCCGGCCGCGCAGCTGGCGCCGCTCGACCTCAATGCCGTGGTGATGGAGGTGCTGGCGCTGTACGGCCAGGCGCAGGAGCAGGGCCGCGTGGTGGCGCAACTGGCGGGCGATCTGCCGGCCATCATGGGCGACGCCACGCAGCTTCGCCAGGTGATCCACAACCTGCTGCAAAACGCCCTCGATGCGGTGGCCGAGCGGCCCGATGGCCATGTCTGGCTGCGCACCGAGTTCGCCCACGGCCACGACGACGACGCGCGCGCGGTGCGGCTCTCGGTGAGCGACAACGGGCCGGGTTTCGCCGACAAGGTGCTGCGCCGCGCGTTCGAGCCCTACGTCACCACCAAGGCCCGCGGCACGGGCCTGGGGCTGGCCGTGGTGCGCAAGATCGCCGACGAACACGGGGCCCGGGTGCGCCTGGGCAACCTGCGCCGCGACAATGAGTCGGCCGGGAGCGTCGCAGGGGCTCAAGTTTCGTTATCATTTTCACGCCTGAGCCCCATCTCGCTACCCGCCACGGGAGCGCAGGCACCCCAAGACGCAGGCGGAGCGGCAACCCAGGTGCACTGAAAGCATCGATGGCAACGATTCTGGTGGTCGACGACGAGCTGGGCATCCGCGGCCTGTTGTCCGACATCCTGTCCGACGAGGGCCACTCGGTCGAACTCGCCGAAAACGCCGCCGAGGCACGCGCCGTGCGCGAGCGCATGCGCCCGGACCTCGTGCTGCTCGACATCTGGATGCCCGACGTCGATGGCATCACGCTGCTCAAGGAGTGGGGCGCCTCGGGCCTGCTGACGATGCCGGTCATCATGATGAGCGGCCACGGCACCATCGACACCGCGGTGGAGGCCACCAAGTTCGGCGCCTCGGCGTTTCTGGAGAAGCCCGTCACGCTGCAAAAGCTGCTGCGCGCCGTCGAGCAATCGTTGACCAAGCCCGCGCCGCGCGCAGCGGCGCCCACCGGCAACGGCTCGACCGTGTACCGCATGGATTCAGCGCTGCTGCATGACGCCCCGATGCCAGGTGCCGGCGTGGCGCCGATGCTGGCGCCGCTGCCGGTGGGTCCGCAGGCGGAACAATCGTTCGATCTCGATCGGCCGCTGCGCGAGGCGCGCGACTCGTTCGAGAAGAGCTACTTCGAGTTCCATCTCGCCAAGGAAAACGGCTCGATGACGCGTGTGGCCGAGAAGACCGGCCTGGAGCGCACGCACCTGTACCGCAAGCTCAAGCAACTCGGCGTCGACCTCTCGCGCAACAAGCGCGGCCCGCCGGTCTAGCAAGGTCGCGCCGCTATAATCGCGCTCCCTCGCGCAGCGGCTGCTTGCCAGCCGCCACGCGCTCAGGCCTGGTAGCTCAGTTGGTAGAGCAGCGGACTGAAAATCCGCGTGTCGGTGGTTCGATTCCGCCCCAGGCCACCAGCCTTCCCTCCAGGTGCCGACGCGGCGAGCGTCACTGCATGGCTTGCACGAAGCGGCTGAGTTGCCAGGACTTGTACGGTTCCGGCATGTCCAGCATGGCGTGCACGGAGGCGGTCAGCACCGCGCACACCTCATCGGCGGGTGCGCTTGCGGTGTCTGCGTTGACGCGCGCGATGGCCTTTCTCGGGGCTTGTGCCCGCACGCGCTTGCCGATCGCCTCGTCGTACGCCTTCTGCGCCAGCCTGGCCTGCTGCGCATTGACGGTTCGTGCGTCCGGATAGCCGGCGAGCTCCGCTTCGGTGGCTTCCCGGTAGACGGTGACGACGCCTTCGAATCGGCTCAGGGGCAACGAGGCGATGAACCTGCGCTCGAGGTCGGCCGCTTCGGTGGTGGCCATCTGCCCCAGGAGCAGCGCCTTGCAAGCCGAGTGTGGCAGTGCTCGAGCCATGTCGACGAGATGCGAAACGAGCTGGGCTTGTCTGTTCGGGGCCAAACGCCGCAACCCCTTGACCTGGAGCTCCAGGATGCCCTCCATGACGACCGGCAGGACGTCCTGGCGAGACAGCGGCACTCGGTCGGGAGTCAGCGACTTCGCGATGTAATCCGCAGTAGCGTCGTTGAACAGCAGCGCACGCAGCGCCCGACGCGAGACCGCGGCTTTCTCTTCGGTGAGCTCGACGCCGTAGGCCTTCTTGAGGGCAGCGTCGAGTTGTTCCTCGGCGCCGAACTGCAGTGCGATTTCGGTGCGCAGCTGCTCGGCGGCCTTTGACGGCGCCGGTGCTTGCGCCGAGGCGGGCATCGCCGCCATCAGCGCTGCCAGCGCGAGCGCTGCGCTTGCCAACCATCGCATCACGAACTTGCCGGGCACGCGCCTCATCGACTCCGCCATCTCCGATGGGACACATTTTCATGGCCCGACGCCGGTTCCGCGTCGCCTCGTCTGCGCCGTATTCCCGCCGCAGGTCGGGCTCAGGTCACCTCGCGGCCGGCACGCCCATGCGACTCGCGCCGGGCCAACCACACCGTGGCCGCGCAGATCAGGCCGCCGCCCGCCAGCGTGGTGCCGCTCGGCACATCGGCGAACAGCACGAAACCGAGCAGCGCGGCCCACACGAGGTCGAGAAACTTCACCGATTGGGTGGCCGAGATGTCGGCGCGCGTGAACGATCGCGTCAGGCAATAGTGGCCGGCGCTGCCGAGCACGCCGCTCAATGCGAAGCCGGCCCATTGCCAGGCGCCGATCGCCTGCCAGTGCAGCAGCGCCAGCGGCAAGCTCAGCGCCGCCACGCTGATCGACTGCCACACCAGGATCGTGCCGGTGGTCTCGTAGCGGGTCAGCGCCTTGGTGATCAGGAACGACGCCGCAAACACCGGCGCCGACGCCAGCATGACGAGGTGATACAGCCCGGCGCTGGCCGACAGCTTCGGGCCGACGACGATCAGCACGCCGGCCAGGCCGGCCAGCGTGGCCAGCCAGCGCTCCCATCGCATCGGCTCCTTGAATGCCAGCCAGGCGCCGATCAGGATGAAGATGGGCCCGGTGAAGCCGATGGCCGTCATGTCCGCGAGCGGGATCTTGGGCAGCGCGGTGAACCACAAGGCCAGGCCGATCGTGTGCGCCGCGCCGCGCATGAACTGGCCGCCGATGTGGCGTGGCCGATAGGCCGCGAAGCCGTGATGCCAGACGATCGGCAGCAGCACGAGCAGGCCGAAGAGGTAGCGCAGGAACTGCGCCTGGAACGGGTCGATCGTCAGCGCGAGCGCGCGCATCAGCGCGTTGAGCAGCGAGAACAGCAAGCCGGCGCCGGCGGCCCACCCCATCGCGCGCGTGGTCGGCGACAGGTGCGCGGTGCGCTCGTGCGCCACCCGGCTCGCACGCTGCCACCACGATGACAAGGCGCCCCAGGGGCGCCGCAACGAGGCGGGTTCGACTGCCATGCCGCCCGGAGGATAACAAGCCGGCGCGAGCACTACGATCGATGCGGCAAGGCGTCGCTACAGTGCGGTGTGGTCCGCGCATGATGAGACAGGAGCCGACATGACCGCACCCAGCGCCCCGGACATGAGCTACGGCGACTACCTGCACCTCGACGCGCTGCTGGCGGCGCAACACCCGCTGTCGCCCGACCACAACGAGATGCTGTTCATCGTGCAGCACCAGACGAGCGAGCTGTGGATGAAGCTGATGCTGCACGAGCTGCGCGCCGCGGTTGCCAGCATCGCTGCCGACGACCTGGCGCCCGCGTTCAAGATGCTGGCGCGCGTCAGCCGCATCATGGAGCAGCTGGTGCACGCGTGGGACGTGCTCAGCACGATGACGCCACCGGAGTACTCGGCGATCCGCCCCTATCTGAGCTCGAGCAGCGGCTTCCAGAGCTGGCAGTACCGCTGCATCGAATTCATGATGGGCAACAAGAATGCGGCGATGCTGAAGGTGCACGAACACCATGTCGAGCGCTTCGCGGTGGTGAACGCGGCCTGGCGCGCGCCGTCGCTGTACGACGAGTCGCTGCGCCTGCTGGCGCGCCGCGGCCTGGACGTGCCGGCGAGCCACACGCAGCGCGACTGGACGCAGCCCTACAGCGCCGACGAGCAGGTGGCGCAGGCGTGGCTCGCGGTGTACCGCCAGCCGGCATCACGCTGGGACCTGTACCAGCTCGGCGAGGAGCTGGTCGACCTCGAGGATGCCTTCCGGCTCTGGCGCTTTCGCCACGTGACGACGGTGGAGCGCGTGATCGGCTTCAAGCGCGGCACCGGCGGCACCAGTGGCGTGGGCTACCTGCGCAAGATGCTCGACGTCACACTGTTCCCGGAGTTGTGGCGCATCCGCACCGACCTGTAGCGCATCGCTTGACGCGCCTGCTTCGATTCAGCCCGGATCGCCCCCCGCCGGGCTCTGATCGGCCTCGGCCAAGCGGCCCAGGCGAAGCGGCGGCGCCGGCGATGCGGTGCTGATCGCTGGCCGCAGCGCCGCCGCCGACCGGTACGACGCGATCAGCGCGTCGCTGCGCCGTGCCGGGCTGAAGCGCTTCAGCGCCTCCTCGCGCGCCGCGCCGCCCAGGCGCGCGCGCAGTGCGGCGGAGTCGACCAGTTGGGCGACGCTCTCGAGCAGCCCTTCCTCGGAATGGCACAGCAGGCCGGTGCGGTCGTGCTCGAGCAACTCGCGATGCCAGGCCGCGTGCCAGGTCACGCAAGGCAGGCCGCTGGCCATCGCCTCGGCCAGGCGCTGTGCCGCCGCTGCGTGGCCGCCGCCAAAGTCCACATACAGCCACGCCTGGCGCAACGACGAGGCACGCTCGCTGTCGCCGCGCGGGTCGAAATGGCCGACGCCGGCGGCGGCGAACTGTGCCGCTGATGCCGCGTCGACCGGGCCGAACCAGTTGAACGCCAGGCCGCTCGACTCCAGCAGCACGGCGAGTTGCACGAAGCGGGCCGCGTGGCGCGGGTCCGGTTCTGCGCTGGCCGTCACCACCAGCGGCCGCCGCGCTTCGCGGTGGAGGGATTCGAGGAACACGTCGCTCACGTCGGGCTCGGTCCACTCGGTCAGCACCGGCGCATCCTGCAGCGCCACCGCCGGCGGCGGCGCGACGGTGCGCCACAGCATCGCCACCGTGCGCTCGAGCAGGCGCGGCGACGGCTGGCGGTGAAAACTGACATGCAACGGTGCCGGCAGATCGAGAAACCTTGCGGCAAAAATTCCAAGGAGGCACGGCAACAGGCCATGCGCGTGCACGGCGACGATGCGCTCGCGCGACACCTCCTGGTGCAGGGCCTGCAGCAGTGCGCGCGGCATGCGCCAGCGCGGGCCGCTTGCCAATACCGTGCGAACAGCGGGGTCGAGCGGCGGCAGCGACGCTCGATGGTCGTCGAACAGCACGACGCTCTGCGGCACGCCGCGCAACGACAGCAAGGCGGTCATCGCCACCAGGTGTTCGGCGCCCTTGGCGTCGAGGCGGCCGACCACGTGCACGACCCTGCGGCCGGCCAGGGGATCGTGCGACTCGGCATCCGGTGGTGAGTCAGCGCCCGGCACGTCACATCGCTCCGTCGCGCCGCAGCACCACGCCGACGGTGCGCAGCAGGATTCGCAGGTCCATCGCCAGCGTGCGCTGCTCGACGTAGCGCTTGTCGAGCGCAACGCGCTGTGCATAGCTCGTTCGGTTACGTCCGGACACCTGCCACAGCCCGGTCATGCCCGGGGTGACGCTCAGGTAGTGCCAGCGTGTGCCGCCATAGCGGGGCAATTCGCCCACGGTGATCGGCCGCGGCCCGACCAGGCTCATCTCGCCGCGCAACACATTGAGCAGTTGCGGCAGCTCGTCGAGGCTGGTGTGGCGCAGCAGGCGGCCCACCGGCGTGATGCGCGGGTCATCGGTCAGCTTCTGCTCGCGCTGCCACTGCGCGCGCGCGATCGAGTCGCGCGCCAACAGGTCCGACAGCACGTGCTGCGAGTCGCGGTACATCGTGCGGAATTTCAGACAGCGGAACAGCTTGCCGTTGCGGCCGACGCGGTAGTGCGCGAACAGCACCGGCGCGCCGTCGTGATGCCAGATGCGCCACGCCACCCAGGCCATCAACGGCCACAACAGCAGCAGAAGCACGGCGGCCAGGATCTGGTTGGCAGCGATGTGCAAGGCGTGTGCCCAGGCATTCTGGCCTCGGGTGCGCTCGTGTAGTTGGTGAGACAGCGAAAGGGTGGCAGCCACGCGGGAACTCCAGCGAATAGGGTGTCCCGTGCTGTTGGGCAAGCGACGCGCCGGTTGGGGCCGTCCACAGACGATCGGTAACGTCTCACCGACCGCGCTGTTTGTGTATTCGTTCTTGTGTGCCCGATTCTTGCTCTAGGTCTGGAATGACTCTCAGCCAGGTCCTGCTGGTGCTGCGCGCGCGCTGGATGTTCGCGCTCGCCGTCTGGGTTGCCGTCGTGGCCGCCGTGGCGGTGGCGACGCTGCTGCTGCCCAAGCGCTACACCGCCAGCGCGGCCGTCGTGCTCGACGTCAAGTCGCCGGACCCGATCGCCGGCGTGGTGCTGCCGGGCATGATCGTGTCCGGTTACATGGCCACGCAAGCCGACGTGCTGCGCAGCGAGCGCGTGGCGATGCGCGCCTTGCAGTCGCTCGACCTGTTCGACCATCCCGAGCAGCGCGCGCGCTGGCAGCGCGACACGCAGGGCATCGGCGACTTCCGCGCCTGGCTGGCGCAGGCAGTGCTCGCCGACCTCGAGGTCAAGCCGGCGCGCGACTCCAACGTGATCAGCGTCAGCTACACCTCGCCCGAGCCGGCGTTCGCCGCCGCCGTGGTCAACGCCTTCGTCGCCGCCTACACCGACATCACGCTGGACCTGCGGGTCGAGCCGGCCAAGCGCTACAACTCGTTCTTCGATGAGCGCGCCAAGGAGCTGCGCGAGGGGCTCGAGAAGGCGCAGTCCAGGATGTCGGCGCACCAGCGTGCGAAGGGCATCCTCGTCAACGACGAGAAGCTCGACGTCGAGAACCTGCGCCTGGCCGAGCTGTCGACCCAGATGGTGGCGCTGCAGGCGGAGGCTGCGCAGTCGGCCAATCGGCGCAGCCAGGCCAGCCGCAACCCGTTGCAAATGCAGGAGGTGCTGAGCAACCCGCTGGTGTCGGGGCTGACCGGCGACCTGTCGCGCCAGGAGAACCGGTTGAGCGAGCTGCGGCAGCGGCTCGGCGACCGCCACCCCGAGGTCGTGCAACTCGAGGCGAGCATCACCAACCTGCGCGCGCGCGTGCAGGCCGAGACCCGCCGCGTCGTCGGCAGCCTGACCGTCGACGACACCGTCAACCAGGCGCGCCTGAACGGCGTGCGCGAGGCGCTCGAGCAGCAGCGCGCCAAGCTGCTGCGTCTCAAGGGCGAGCGCGACGAGGCCGCGGTGCTGCAGCGCGACGTCGAGAACGCCCAGAAGGCGTACGACCTGGTGCTGGCCCGCGTCAGCCAGACCAGCACCGAGAGCCAGAACACCCAAACCAACGTGTCGGTGCTGCAGAGCGCGACCACGCCGGCGGCGGTGTCGTGGCCGCGCACGCGGCTCAACCTCGCGGCCGGCCTCGTGCTCGGCCTGCTGCTCGCGGTGGGCATCACGATCCTGCGCGAGCTGCGCGACCAGCGGCTGCGCAGCCTCGACGACGTGGTGCTGCTGCTCAAGCAACCGTTGCTCGGCGTCATGCCGGCGCGCTCGCGCGGGCTGCTCGGACGTTCACGCGCCAAGCTGACGCGCGTGCGGGTGCTGAATTCGTTGCCGCGCCCACCGCGCACCGAGGGCGCGTGAAAGCGCCCGCATCCTTGCGGTCCGTGCCGCCGATCCGCCGCGAGCCGGTGCTCGGCGAGCCGGCGCCGCACGATGGCTTGCGCGATCAGGCGATCGGGCACTTCATCCGCCAGGTGCGCGGGCTGAGCGACCTGGAGATCGGCGAGATCCTCGCCTACCAGCGCGCCAGCGGGTTGCGCTTCGGCGAGGCGGCGATCGCGCTCAAGCTCGCCACCAGCGACGACGTGCTGTGGGCGCTGTCGCAGCAGTTCGACTACCCGTATGCAGCGGGGGGCGACGGCACCTCGCTGCACAGCGACCTGGTGGCGGCGACCGAGCCGTTCGGCGAGGACGCCGAGGCCTTTCGCGAGCTGCGCAGCCAGCTCCTGATGGGCGTGCTGGCAGAGGGCCCCGGTCGCCGCGCGCTCGCCGTGCTGAGCCCCGACGTCGGCGATGGCAAGACCTACTTCGCGGCCAACCTGGCGATCAGCTTCAGCCAGCTCGGCGGCCGCACGCTGCTGGTCGACGGCGACATGCGCACGCCGCGCCAGCACCTGCTGTTCAGCGTCGACGGCGAAGCCGGGCTGAGCAGCATCCTGGCCGGGCGCGCCGAGGCCAGCGTGATCCACCAGGTGCCCGGCATGCCCACCTTGTACGTGCTGCCGGTCGGCACGCTGCCGCCCAACCCGCTGGAGCTGCTGCAGCGCCCGGCGGCCGGCCTGCTGGTGCAGGAGCTGCTGACCAAGTTCGACCACGTCATCGTCGACACGCCTGCCGCGGTGCACGGCGCCGACTCGCGTGTGCTGGCGGCGCGCAGCGGCGCCGCGTTCGTGATCGGCCGGCGCGGCCGCACACGGATTCGCGCGCTGCAAAGCCTGATCGGAGCGCTGACGTCGAGCCAGGTGCGCATGGCCGGCGTGATGCTCAACGAGCTGTGAGCGGCGCACGGCGGCGCTGAGTCGAACAACCCTCGCGCGTAGCAGGTCAGGCGCCGGGCCGCCGGCCGTCGAAGTCGCGCCAGCTCGCCTCGACGAAGCCGGCGAAGCGCGAGCGGAAACGCTGCACCGAGAAGTGCTCCGCCTGGCTGCGGCAGGCCGCGGGATCGAAAGCGCCATTGGCGCGCTCGAAGCGCTGCACGGCGTCGCCGATCGCGGCGGCCGACTGTTCGTCGAAGAACAGGCCGGTCGGCGCTGCGCCGTTGCCGTTGCGCACCGTTTCCAGCGCGCCGCCGCGGCCGTAGGCGATGACCGGCGTGCCGCACGCCTGCGCCTCCACCGGCGCGATGCCGAAGTCCTCCTCGGCCGCGAAGACGAATGCGCGGGCGCGCTGCATCCAGTCGATCAGCTGCTCGGTGCTCTGGTGGCCGAGCCAGCGCACGTTGGGCGGCAAGGCACGCTGCACGCGCTCGGCGTCGGGGCCGTCGCCGATCACCACCAGGCGGCGCTCGGGCATCGCCGCGAATGCCTCGACGATCAACGGCACGCGCTTGTACGGCACCAGGCGCGACGCGCTGAGGTAGAAGTCCTCCTTGTCGCGCCGCAGCGTGAAGCGGTCGATGTCCACCGGCGGATGGATCACCTCGGCCTCGCGGCGGTAGGTCTTGCGGATGCGCCGCGCGATGAAGTGCGAGTTGGCGACGAAGCAGTCCACGCCGTTGGCGCTGCGCTGGTCCCAGCTGCGCAGGTAGTGCAGCATCAGACGCACCAGCGGCCCTGCGAGCCGGCCCTTCCATCCGCTCGTCAGCCCGGATTCGGCCAGGTACTGGTGCTGCAGGTCCCAGGCCCAGCGCATCGGCGAGTGCATGTAGGCCACGTGAAGCTGGTCGGGGCCGGTCAACACGCCCTTGGCGAATGCATGGTTCGACGAGATGATCAGGTCGTATGCCGACAGGCGCAGCTGCTCCATCGCCAGCGGCATCAGCGGCAGCCAGCCCCGAAAGCGCTGGCGCGCGCCGGGCAGGTGCTGGATGAAAGTGGTCTGCGGCTGGCGGCCGCCCAGGAAGGCGCGTTGATCGCTCGGCAGCGCGTCGACGATGGCAAACAGGTCGGCCGTCGGATACATCGCCAACAGTTGCTCGAGTACACGCTCGCTGCCGGCGTAGGCGCTGAGCCACTCGTGAACGATGGCGATCTTCATCGCGGCGCGTCGAGCGCACTGGCGAACTGCAGCGGCGCGGCGCGGCGCGTCATCAGTGCGGCCAGCAGCTCGGCCTGGTGCTGCCACGAATGGCGTTCGGCCAGGCCAGGCTCGATCCTGGGGGCCAGTTGCATCGCGCGCAGCAGTCCGCCACGAATGCTCCAGACGCTGGGTTGCACGAACACGGCGTGGGCGCCGCCCGCCTCGCGCAACTCCGGCGTGTCGCTGACCACGACGCGGGTGCCGCAGGCGCGTGCTTCGAGCACCGGCATGCCGAAGCCCTCGTAGATCGATGGACAGACCAGCGCCTTCGCGAATCCGTAAAGGGCCGGCATCAGCGCGTCGGGCACGTAGCCGGGCAGGATGACGCCGTCGTCGCGGGCGTTGCGCAAGCGCTTCATCAATCGCTCGTCGCCCCAGCCGTGTGCCCCGGCGAGCACCAGGCTGCACTCGGGCAACTCGTTGCCGCGCCGCAGGCCGACGAAGGCGCGCACCAGCGCTTCGACGTTCTTGCGCGGCTCCAGCGTGGCGACCGACAGCAGGTACGGTGGCTTGATGCCCAGGCGCAGCAGCGCCACCTCGGCGGCCGGGCGATCGGCTTCGTCGAGCGGCCGGTAGCGGCTGTGCAGCCCCGGCGTGACGACGCCGTGCACCGCGATGCCCAGCAGGCTGACCAGCCGCTGCGCGGTGCCGAGCGAATTGGCGACCACCACGTCGGCCGCCCGCACGTCACCGCGCAGCCACAGCCGATGCGACCAGCGGGTCGGCAGCTCCATCGTCTCGGGCACGATCAGGTGGTTGAGGTCGTGCACCGTGCACACGGTGCGCACCGGCAGGCCCAGGCGCGGATGCAGCGTGCGGCCGGCCCAGAACACGTCGAGGCGGTCGCGCCGGCACAGTTGTGCGCCGCACGTCTTGAGCCACAGGAACGACGGCAGCCGGCGCAGCACCGGCGACGATTCCACACGCAGCCGCCAGCGCGACGACGGCAGCACCAGGCGCGCGGCCGGCAGGCGCGCATAGGCGAAGAACCTGGCGTCCGGCAGCAGCTCTTCGAGGCCGCGGGCCAGTTGCAGCACGTATTGCCCCACGCCCGACAGCGGGGCGCGCAAGGCCTCGCCGTCGATGCCGATGCGCAGGCCTTCCATCAGGCGCCCCTCGCCGCCGCCTGCAGCGTGTTGCCACTGCGGCGTTGCCCGCGCGCTCGCCAGCGTCGAGCGAGCGGCAGTTCGACGTAGCGATACGACAGGCTCGCCAGCAGCACGGTGACCCCCCACGCGACGACGAAGAAGGCCAGCCGCAGTGCCAGCGGCAACGGCTTCAGCGCCACGCCCATCGTCTGCGCCAGGCCCCACACCACCAGCGCGTGGAATAGGTAGCCGCCGTAGGAGACGCGGCCCACCCACACCAGCGGCGCCCAGCCGAGCCAGGCGAGGCCGCGCGCATGGCGCAGTGCCTGCAGCAGCAGCGCCAGCGCAGCCAGGTCCACCGCGAGGTAGACCCACACCTCGCGGCCCTGCCCGGCAAGCACGCCCGAGAAGACGTTGCGCAGCTGGTCGATGCCGTGCATGCCGAGTTGCCGATTGACGGCCACATAGCAGGCCGCGTAGGCGATCGGCACCAGCACGCCGGCCAGCGTCAGCGCTGCGACGACGCGACCGCGCTCGCGCCACCACGGCTCGAGCCGCGCGACCAGGGCGCCGATCAGGAAGGCATCGAGGTGAAAGGGTGTGGCCGCATAGATGGCGAAGGCGAGCGCGTCCGGCGGCACACCATCGGATGCCAGCCAGGGCGACGCCAGCCCCCTCAGCAGCGGACCGGCGGCGACCACGGCCAGCATCGTGGCGGTCTGCCAGCGTGCGGGCAGCAGCAGCACGATCAGCGGGAACAGCAGGTAGAACTGCTGCTCGACGCTGAGCGTCCACAGGTGGCCGAACGGCGCCCAGTCCACATGGCCGGGCCAGAAGCCGGCGATCATGTGCCAGTTGAAGGTGAAGCTGAGCAGGTAGGGCAGGCTCGACAGCGGCGCCGGGTTGCCGAGCGCGAGCGCGACCAGCGTGCAGGCCGCCAGGTACAGCAGGTAGGCAGGCACGATGCGCGCGGCGCGCCGCGCGATGAAGGTGCCGAAGCGCTCGGCCACGCCAGCGCCGGTGTACTCGCCGCCATCGAAGCCGCGCGTGATGACGTAGCCGGAGATCAGGAAGAACAGCCACACGCCGGTCCAGCCGAACGGCAGCAGGTGGCAGTGCTGCGCGACCACCGCCGTCATCGCCAGCGCGCGCAGGCCGTCGAGCGTGTGAATGCGCGCCGACTGCGCCGGCACACGCTGCACGCTGGCGGCGACGGTCATGGCCGCGCCAGCTCCTCGGCGAGCAACTCCGTCCAGGCCTCGATGAAACGCTCGTGGGTGGCGGCACGCGCATGGGCCTTCAACTGCTCGCCGCGCTGCAGCCGCGCCCGCGGATCGAGCTCGATCAGCTGGCGCATCGCCGCGGCGATCTCGTCGGCGTCACCGGCGTCGACCGCCAGGCCGAGTCCACCGACAGCCTCGTTGAGCGCGCTGTCTTTCGAAACGATCGGCACCAGCCCGTACAGCGATGCTTCGAGCGCCGGCAGGCCGAAGCCCTCGAGCAGGCTGGGCAGCACGAAGCCTGCGGCCTGCCGGTACAGCCAGCGAAGTTGCGCGTCGCCGACGTAGCCCGTGATCGTCACCCCGGGGGTCTGTGCGGCGCGCTCGGCGATCGGCTCGGCGGCATCCCCTCGGGCGCCGCAGATCACCAGCGACACGCCGCGCTGTGCGAGCCCGGAGCGCGCGAAGGCGTCGATCGTGCGCAGGTGGTTCTTGCGGCGCTCGAGCGCACCCACCGACAGCAGGAACGGTGCGTTGACACCCGGCGCCGGGCGCCCCGGCCCTTGTGCCGAGGCGGCACGCACGTACAGCGGGATGCAACGCAGGAAGCGGAAGTCGCTGCCGAACGCGGCCACGAACGCGGCCTGCGACGCCTGGCTGACGAACACCATGCCCGGGCGCACCGCGGCCAGCTTGGCATAGGCCCGC
>DATDJF010000072.1:0-5636 GCA_036520715.1 Burkholderiaceae bacterium
TTCGCCCGACGCGCATGAACTCGACGGCCTTGTGGAGCAGCCTGGCGGCCATCCTGGTGGCCTATCTGATCGGCTCGCTGTCGTTCGCCGTGCTGGTGAGCCGCGGCTTCGGCCTCGCCGACCCGCGCAGCTATGGTTCCAGGAACCCGGGTGCCACCAACGTGCTGCGCTCCGGGCACCGCGCCGCCGCCATCCTGACGCTGGCGCTCGATGCGCTGAAGGGCTACGTCCCGGTGTGGCTCGCGCTGTGGCTGGCGCCGCGTTTCGGCTTCGGCGAGACCACGATCGCCTTCGTCGGCCTGGCGGCGTTTCTCGGCCACCTGTGGCCGGTGTTCTTCCGCTTCGAGGGCGGCAAGGGTGTCGCCACCGCCGCCGGCGTGCTGCTGGCATTCAACCCGTGGCTGGGGTTGGCGACGCTCGCCACCTGGGTGATCGTCGCCGTGTTCTTCCGCTACTCGTCGCTGGCCTCGATCGTGGCCGCGGTGTTCGCGCCGTTCTACCAGCTGCTGATCTGGGAGCCGTCGGCGATCGCGCTGGCGATCGCGGTGATGAGCCTGCTGCTGGTGTGGCGGCACGCCGGCAACATCCGCAAGCTGCTGGCCGGCACCGAGAGCAGGCTCGGCCACAAGGCCGCAGCGGCCGCGGCATCCACCGCGGTGCACGGCCATCACGGCCACGGCAAGCACGACCACGGCAAGAAGAAGGGACATTCGACATGATCGAACGTTTCGACAGTGGTCCGCGCATGAGCGACGCCGTGGTACACAACGGCGTGGTCTACCTGGCCGGTCAAGTGGCCAGCGGCGGCGCGGCCGACATCGGCGGCCAGACACGCGAGGTGCTGGCAGCCATCGACGCGCTGCTGGCGCGTGCCGGCACCGACAAGAGCCGCGTGCTGCGGGCCCAGATCTTCCTGGCCGACATGGCCGACTTTCCCGGCATGAACGCGGTGTGGGACCAGTGGGTCGTGGCCGGCCACACGCCGGCGCGCGCCACCGTGCAGGCGGCGCTGGCCAAGCCGCAGTGGAAGGTCGAGATCGTCGTCACCGCTGCGCTGCCCTGACGCAGCGCTGGCGCCGGTCAGTCGGGCACCGCCATGCCCAGCCGCGCCGGGTCGCCGCGGCCGCGGCGCAGGATCAGCGGGTCGTCGCTGGTGAGGTCGACCACGGTGGTCGGTTGCATCGGGCAGGCGCCGGCATCGACCACCGCCTGCAGCGACTTCTGCCAGCGCTCGCGGATCTCGTGCGGGTCGTTCATCGGCTCGCTCGCGCCCGGCGCGATCAGCGTGGTGGCCAGCAGCGGGTGGCCGAACAGCGCCAGCAGGTGCTGCGTCACGCGGTGGTCGGGCACACGCAGGCCGATGGTGCGCCGCGACGGGTGCGAGAGCCGGCGCGGCACCTCCTTGGTGGCGTTGAGGATGAACGTGAACGGCCCCGGCGTGCCGTGCTTGAGCAGCCGGTACTGGCGGTTGTCGACGCGCGCGTAGCTCGCCAGCTCCGACAGGTCGCGGCACAGCAGCGTCAGATGATGCTTGTCGTCGACGCCGCGCAGGCGGCGCAGCGCGTCGGCCGCCGCCTTGTCGTCGAGGTGGCACACCAGCGCGTAGCTCGAATCGGTGGGCACCGCGCAGATGCCGCCGTTTTCCAGGATCTGCGCCGCCTGCTTCAGCAGGCGCGGCTGCGGGTTGTCGGGGTGGACTTCGAAGTATTGCGACATGCAGGCTCAGTCGGCCACCGTATCGGCCGACGCCGCCGGGATCACGCGGTGCGCCCGCTGCGCGCTGCGCACGTTGAGCCACGCCGTGGCCGCGCCGCACACCGCGATGACCGCCATGCCGAGCCAGGCCCACGGGTCGGGCAGGTGGTCGAACACCAGCCACGCGATCAACGCAGCAGCGCCGATCTGCACGTACAGGAACGGCATCAGCGTCGACGTCGGCGCCATGCCGAGTGCACGGATCAGCAGCAGGTGGCCGACGGTGCCCAGCGTGCCGATCGCCAGCAGCAGCGCGAGGTCGAACGCCGCCGCCTGCGCCAGCAGCTGCGGCAGCGCCAGGCCGCTGGCCAGCAGCACCGGCGTGGCGATCGCGACGCCGACGGCGCCGCTGTAGAAGTTGGTGGTGTAGGCGTTGTCGTGCGCCGTCATGCGGCTGGTCAGCAGCTGGAACGCGGCGTAGCTCAGGGTCGCGCAGATCGGCAGCAGCACCACCCAGCCGAACAGGCCGCTGCCGGGGCGGATCACCACCAGCGCGCCGACGAAGCCGCCGGCCACCAGCAGCTTGCGAAAGCCCGACACCGGCTCGTGCAGCAGCCAACCCGCCAATGCAGTGACCAGCACCGGACCGAGCATGTTGATCGACGTCAGCTCGGGCACCGGCAGGTGCTGCAGGGCCACGAAGGTGAAGGCGCTCGACAGCAGCAGCAGCGTGCCGCGCAGCGCCTGGAAACGCGGCTGCGTGGTACGAAAGCCGCCGCTGCGAAAGGCCACGATCCACAGCGCCGACAACAACGCCTGCATCGCGTAGCGCACCCACAGGATCAGCAGCACCGGCACCCGCTGGCCGACGTAGCGCACGGTGGTGTCCATGGTCGCGAAGCAGCACACGGCGGCGAGGATCAGGCCGATGCCGAGCAGCGGTCGGGGTGCCGGCAGGTGCGACGAGGCCATGGCCCGATTCTCGGGCATCGCCCGTGACGCCCCGTGCGTCGCCGCGTACGCCGCGTTCAGTCGGCGCGCGCGATGCGCGAGCCCAGTTCACTCCACACCGGCGTCAGGCCCGCCGGCAGTGCCGGCAACCCGCCGAGCTCGATGCGGCTTTCGCCGGGGCCGTGGAAGTCGCTGCCGCGCGACGCCAGCAGGCGGTGCTGCTGCGCCAGCGCGCCGTAGCGGGCGACGTCGGCGTCGCCGTGGCTGGCGGTCTGCACTTCGATGCCGCGCCCGCCGTGGGCCTTGAACTCCTCGAACAACGCCCACTCCTCGGTGCCGGTGAACTTGTAGCGTGCCGGATGGGCGATCACCGCGAGGCCGCCGGCGCCGGTGATCCAGCCCACCGCGTCGCGCAACGTCGCCCACTGCTGCGCCACGTAGCCCGGCTTGCCGCGCACCAGGTAGCGGCGAAACACCTCGTGCGTGTCGCGGCACACGCCGGTGGCGACCAGCCAGCGTGCGAAGTGCGTGCGCGTCACCATCTCGGGGTTGCCGGCCAGTGCCTGCGCGCCGTCGAGTGCGCCGTCGATGCCCGCCACGGCCAACGAGTCGCCGATCGCTTGCGCGCGCCGGCTGCGCCCCTGGCGCGTATCGGCCAGGCCGTTGCACAGCGCTGAGTCGTCGGGGTCGATGCCGAGGCCGACGACGTGGATCGTCTGGCCGGCGAAGCTGACCGAGATCTCGACGCCGCCCAGGTAGTCGAGGCCGGCCGCGCGCGCGGCGGCCGCCGCGCGGTGCTGGCCGCTGATCTCGTCGTGGTCGGTCAGCGACCACAACGCCACGCCGTGGTCCTTGGCGCGCTGCGCGAGCTGTTCGGGGGAGAGGGTGCCGTCGGAGACCGTCGAGTGACAGTGCAGGTCGGCGTTGAGGTCGTGCACGGGTGGTTTCAGCAGGGGGCGGCAGGCATCAGCGGGCGATGCGCATGATGCGCCCGTTGGATTCGTCGATGAAGTAGATCGCGCCGTCGGGGCCCTGCGCGACGTCGCGCACACGCACGTCGATGCCCAGGATTTCCTCGCGCGCGGTCACCGCGCTGTCGGTGACCGTGAGGCGCCATAGCGCGGTGCCGGCGAGCGCGCCGACGAAGAGGTTGCCCTGCCACTCGGGGAACATCGTGCCGGTGTAGAAGGCCATGCCGCTCGGTGCGATCGAGGTCGGCACCCAGGTGGTGAGCGGTTCGGTGAAGGTCGGCGCATGCGTGCCGCCGCCGATCGCGCAGGCGGTGCCGATCGGGTCGCCGTAGGTGCAGCCGTAGCTGACGAGGGGCCAGCCGAAGTTGCGGCCGGCCAGCGCGATGTTGATTTCGTCACCGCCCTGGGGGCCGTGCTCGCCGACCCACAACTCGCCGGTGACCGGATGCAGCGCGGCGCCCTGCGGGTTGCGGTGGCCGAGCGACCAGATGCCGCGCTGCGCCGTGCCGATCGTCGGGTTGCCGATCGGCAGGGCGCCGTTGCGATGGATGCGCACCACCTTGCCCAGATGGCTGTCGGGGTCTTGCGCGGGCGCGAACTCGAAACGCTCGCCGAGCGTGACGAAGAGCGTGTCGTTGCCGGCAAACACCAGGCGCGAGCCGAAGTGGTTGGGGCCGGTGGTCTTGGGCAACTGCTGGAAGATCTCCGTGCCGCCGGTCAATGCGTCCGGATTGTTCACGTCGAGCTGGCCACGCATCACCGCAGTGCCGGTGCCGCCCACGCCGGGCTGCGAGTACGACAGGTAGACCCACGGCTGGCCGCTCGCGAACTGGGGGTCGATCGCGACGTCGAGCAGCCCGCCCTGGCCGGTGGTATTCAGACCTCCCGGCAACGACAGCCCGACCGCAGACCTTGAAGTGCCGTCGGCGCTGATCAACTGCAGCGAGCCGCCTTTCTCGGTGACGAGCAGACGTCCGTCGGGCAGGAAGGCCATGCCCCATGGGGCGTTGAGCCCGGAGGCAAACGCCTGCACGGTGGTGGTGCCGCCACCCGGCAGCGCCGGCGCTTTCGGCCCATCGTCGCCGCCGCAGGCGGCCAGCCATGCGGCCGCGCCAAGGGCCGCCAGGTGCCTGCGACGCGGGTTGTGCGAGACCATGCGTGATGCTGGCACGAAAGCGCTGCAGCCGGCCTTTGCCACGCGTAACAGCCCCCGCAAGCGAGGGCACTGGTTTACTCGAGCGCGGCCTGCACGTACAGCTGCACCCGCTCCAGGCCTTGAAACCTGTCGCTGCCGATGCGAAACGCTAGCCGCACGCGGGTCGGCAGCGGCTCGGTGCGGCCGAACCAGATGGCCTCGCGCGCGGCACCGGCCAGTTGCAGCTTGAGCTTCAGGTGCTTGTCGGCCACCAGGCGCTGCTGCAGCACCTGGGCCTGGTCGCAGAACAGCGGGGCTTCGAAGCCGGCACCCCAGACGTGGGACTCGAGCGCACGCACGGTCGGCAAGTCGAACCACTCGGGCTGCAGCGCGCCGTCGGTCCACATCCGCTCGGCCAGCGCGGCGGCGTCGAGCGTGTCGGCGGCCACCTGCTGCAGCGCGCGGGTGAATGCGGGCAGGGAGGCTTCCTGCAGCGTGCAGCCGGCCGCCATCGCGTGGCCGCCGAAGCGCAGCAGCAATGCGGGGTCGCGCTTGCTGATGAGATCGAGCGCATCACGCAGATGAAAGCCGGCGATCGAACGGCCCGAGCCCTTGAGCAGGCCGTCGCTGCCGCGCGCGAACACGAAGCTCGGGCGGTGCCAGCGGTCCTTGACGCGGCCGGCGACGATGCCCACCACGCCCTCGTGAAAACCGGGGTCGAACAACACGACGGCCGCTGCCTGCGCGCCATCGTCCGCGAGGTCGGCGAGCAGCGACTCGGCCTGCTCGTGCATGCCGGCCTGCAGGTCGCGTCGCTGGCGGTTGATGGTGTCGAGCGCCGCCGCCAGCTCGTGGGCGTGTGCCGGGTCGTCGGTGAGCAGGCA